>JAFSWL010000043.1 GCA_017444525.1 Alphaproteobacteria bacterium | reverse complement strand
CTATATGATAGTGGCAGTGATACACGCAATTGCTTTGTTTGCTATACTTTACTTCTTCCATAACCGCAGTATAGCGCGAAGATTTAGGATTGTCTACATCTACCTGCTCACGCAGGTAGTGTTACGTTCGAACCATAAAACCTGATACGAGTCCAAAGTAAGTAGATTTCCCAAATGCAGCGATTTAAACGGGCATGATTGCACAAAAACTCCTACAACATTTGCTATATTGTTGGCACCGAGTGCATAAGCTCCGACAGCCGCGGTTATCACCAATCCGAAGCGAGTGATTTGATCACGCATTAATAGGTGCATACTTGAGCATTTTTGCAATTTTTTAAGGCATAGATAAAGCACCACAGCAATAATACCCGCAAGTAACGGACAAGTTGTCCAGGTACCGATGATTTCCAGCAACGTAGTATAATCAGTAGGTTTATCTGCATAAATATTCCAGCCGACAATGGCTCCGACAATGGCTTGCGAAGTTGAAACAGTCAAGCCGGCGCGCAGCATCATATATACAGCCAAGGCTGCCGACAATGCTACCATAAATGCTCCTGCCAACGCATTAACCGAGCCAAGAGCCCCAAGCGTCTTGCTAGTACCGGAACCGCCGAACACCGCGCCGATTATCACAAAAATACAGGCTACGGCGGCAATCGTTGAGAAACGCACCATTTTAGAACCGACTGCGGTGCCGAAAATATTGGCGGCATCATTGGCTCCCAATGACCACCCCAAAAACAAACCACTGCTTAAATAAAACAAATAGCTCAAATCCATTATATATCCCGCTTAATTGTGAAAATCAGCAAAGCATCAATACAATCTTCTGCCCTATCGGCAATATCGGCCACATCACCGATGAGTGTATTGAGCTGAATTTTATGAGCTAATTCCATATCAGAGTCAAAAACCTCCTGTTTTAGCTCCGCCCAAGTTTTATCACTTTCCTGCTCCAGAAAATAAACTTTGCGCGAATAATCTCTTACCGTTGTAAAATCACGAAAGAAAGCACGAGAAGCAATTGCCATATTTTCGGCGCAAGCAGAAACTTCCTTCACCAATTTGCAAAACTTATTTCGATATTTTTCCGGAATATCCGGCTGTTCAATATAAAACTTATGCGCAACTTCATCAAACTCGTTGATTACTTTATCAATATTTTCAACCATTTGCAGAACATCAGCTCGCAAATCCGGAATCAGATTATGGATATATAATCTGCTTTCTATTTCTCTGCGCAGATCATCGGCTTTGGCTTCAATATGCTTTATTTTTTTACTGACACGTCGATATTTGGGACTACGCTTTTCTTTCAAATAAATCTCAAACGCATTTTGAAATGCCAAAACACTCTCAATTACTTGATCGTGCATTTCATCTATTTTATCTTCAAGCTCGCGTGTTCCGGAAAATATCGATAATTTCAAGTTAAACATAGATTCCTCCCTCTTGTATGTCAGTCTAAACGTAAAATATGTAAATGTCCACTTTTATTTTCTGCTATACTTTTTTGCTTGCTTAAATTCAAAAAAGTGATTATGTTGTAGCTGTTTGAACATTAATTATTTAAAGGAAATAAATATGAAAAATTTTTCAATCTTTCTTTCTACGGTTGCTATTATCTTAGCGGCTGTCGCAATTTATTCTAATTGCAAATGCAAAAATGTTGCCGGCGGTGAAGTTGCTGCCGTTTCTCAAGAACAATTGGCTTCAATGTTGCAGCAAAATCCGAAAATCATTGCTGATGCTATGGCGGCTTATGAACGTTTTCAAAGAGAAGAAGAAGCCCGAATCCTTATGGAAAAAATGAAGCAATTTGCTCCAAAAATCAATGATGAAACAGATCTGCCGTTTGTTGGTCCTAAAGATGCCAAAGTTACCGTTGTTGAGTTCTTTGACTTCTCTTGCGGATATTGTAAGAGATTATCCCCTGCAATGGAAAAAATCGTTGCCGATAATGCTGACGTAAAAATCGTGTTCAAGCCGGTATCTTTTGTAACTCCGGTTTCTGCTTATCAGGCTAAAGCCGGTATTGCTGCCAACAAGCAAGGTAAATTTATGAAATACTACAAGGCAGTTATGGATTTCCAAGGACGCATGACCGAAGCTGATATTGACGCTATAGCTTCTCAGATCGGATTGGATATTGATCAGTACAAAAAAGACCTCAACTCTTCTGAAACGGCAACCATTTTAAATAATGTTGCAAACTTGGCCAGAGATATCGAAGTCAACGGAGTGCCAACGGTATTCGTAAATGCTCAACACATTTCCGCTATTGATGCCGGACCGATTCAGGCAGCGATTGACGCTTCCAAATAGTTGCGATATATTTTATAAAAAAGCATCGGTAATTCCGATGCTTTTTTTGTGCACAAAAAAAGGCCGACGGAAAATTCCGTCAGCCTTCGTATTGATAAGGACTAAATCCAGCCTTTCTGTCGCGCCAGCTTCTCAGCCTTGGGTGTCAGCTTAAAGCGCTTATGATACTGCAAAACAACATCCTTAATGTCATCTATATCCATATCAAAGAGTTTGACGTCCGCGCTTCCCAAAGAGTATTTGGTAACATACTTTCGGACCAAGCGGGGAGCAAATCTCGCTTCAAACATCTTCACGCAAGCCTCAGCGGAGAGTCCATACTTATCGATATAGAACTCGACGGCGGCACTGTAATCATACAGCGACAGCATATACACCTCTGCGGCCGGACACAAACGATGATCGGCGAAATATTCCGGCGCCAACACACTGGCATAAGGAGAATTGAACAGTTCTATCTGCTCTTCTTCATTCAACTCTTGGCCGGTTGTGACCTTGGTACGCAACTTCTCGAACATATCATTGAATGTTTTCCGATATACCTTATTCCAAGTAGTTTCTGTTTCCACCACCAGAGTATGCGTCTGGGCATCGTACAGACCGTGATTCGGCTCACGCAGGAAGATCAACCTCCACAGAATTTCGTCATCTCTGTTGTGCAGAAAATCGTAGATAACATTGTTATCCAGCTTGTGACCGGTAGTCGCGTTGTTACGACTGTACACGGCATACTGTTTGGTGGTCATCAGTTTCTGCGCTTCCGGAACCAAGGTCTCAATCTGCTTGCAGTACTCTTCCCATTTGGTCTCGTCCTTTTGCCCGATACGCACCGCTTTGCTGTGGCGATAATACTTATCGGCCTCCAACACCAGCTCGAAGCATGATGGCGGCAACTTGGTCTTCATGCTCTGCACCAGTTCCTTTTTGGCACCATAGCGTCTGATGTAATCGGTCAAAATGCCGAACATTGGCAAATCAATACCATGCCCGTGTTCGCCGGCAAAAGTACCCTCAGCCAAAAGTTCAGCAAAAACTCCATCCACCAGAAGTTGCGTCTGTGCATCATTGAGTTTGCCCGAAGCTAAATACTCTTTGAGGGTTAAACGCACCTTCTCGTCTTTTTTAGCCACTTCAATAGCAAAATGCAGTGCATTGAAACTCAATCGCATATTCTGCATCATAAACTCAATAACCAGATGCAAATACCATTTCGGTGTATCCTCTCGCCTAACAATATCACGGTGTTTGAGCGGCAAACACTTTTTCCCATACTTGAAGAATAATTCTTCATAAGCATCGGGCCAAGATTCGTTGGCCGAAGGCATAGCCTTCAATGCCTCAACTTCTGTTCCCTTGCGGAAAGCAACCTTGAACAGATAGTTGATTTGCTGTTTTACCGTATATTCGGAAAGCCGATCAAGCTTCATCCAATATTTTGCCCAATGAAAATGCCACTTGAGCGCATGACGCTCGTAGAAAGCATAGATTCTTTGGCCGAAAATATTGCGATTGTTTGCGAATTCAGCCGCACAATACGGCGCCAGAAGATTGATAACTAACATCGACAACGGATTGCCGAACAGAATAAAGATAACCAGTCTGTAACCGAAAACACAAAAGTCGTACAGACTTGTTGAAATAGATTTTGCCATAAAATAAAAGTTTTGATGGCACACCGGTTCCCGCGGCGTAATCTTGTTAAGGTATTTTGAGGAACCCGAAACCGTTGGCGGCATCGGCAAAAACCTACTCATCGCTTATTGTGTTCGACGTTTATGAATGTCCTTTTTCCGTTTTGGGTGATTAGTCCCAATCCGTCAATAATACAACCATAATCTACTATCAATAATTAACAAGTGACTGTCATTGTACTTTATTTTCGCAATTTGTCAATCTATAAAATGAAACTCCACCGGCTTACGCCGGTGGTATCATTTTAGGTCAAGCCAAGCTTGTCCTAAATCTTCGCGTCCCTGATATTCTATATAGCGTTGTATCACTGCCTCATTAACCCCTACGGTACTGACAAAATACCCAT
>JAFSWL010000042.1 GCA_017444525.1 Alphaproteobacteria bacterium | reverse complement strand
GCAGGAAAAACTTGAACAAGAACGTTTGGCTGAAGAAGCCGAAAAAGAAGCAGCTGAGAAACAAGCTCGTGAAGAAGCTGCACAAAAACAGGCAGAAGCAGAGAATAGGGCTCGTGAAGAAACAATAGCAGCCGAGAAAAAAGCTAAGGAAGAAAGTCAATCATCTGCCGAGCATCGGGCTAAAAAAATGAAAGATTACGATGATGAAGATGATGATGATACTTATCATAAAAAAGGTAAGAAATCCGTCGTAACTGCAGAAAAACGTGTAATGAGCCGTGAAGAAACATTCGAACAGGAGCGTAAAAAGATTCAAAAACGTACTTTTGAACCGCAGCGTCGCAATAACAATAAAATAAGTGCCAACAACTATATGATTGGCGGCGGAGATGATGATGAAGATGATTACGGCTACGGAATGCCGCATCGTCGCTTTAAGAAGAAACAACCGAAACAGCAACAAGTACAAGCGCCTCAGGAAAAAGTTGTACATGAAGTGGTTATTCCGGAAACGATAACGGTTCAAGAATTGGCAAACCGTATGGCGGAAAAGAGTTCAGATGTGATTAAGCGTCTGATGTCAATGGGGGTTATGGTTACGATTAATCAACCGATTGATGCTGATACGGCGCAAATTATCGTTGAAGATATGGGACATAAAGCCAAGCGAGTTGCAGACAGCGATGTGGAAGAAGGATTAACCGGTCCGGAAGATACGTCTGATGATTTGTTACCACGTGCTCCGATTGTTACGGTTATGGGACACGTTGACCATGGTAAGACCTCGCTTTTGGATGCTTTGCGCGAAACTAATGTGGTAGCTAAAGAAGCCGGCGGTATTACTCAGCATATAGGTGCATATCAGATTACGTTGGAAAGCGGACAAAAAATTACATTTATTGACACACCGGGGCATGAAGCGTTTTCGGAAATGCGTGCCAGAGGAGCTCAAGTAACTGATATTGTGGTATTAGTTGTTGCCGCTAACGACGGTATTATGCCGCAAACGGTAGAAGCAATTCGTCATGCGCAAGCGGCAAATGTACCGATTGTGGTGGCAATTAACAAAATTGATTTGCCGGGGGCAGATCCAATGCGGGTTAAGACCGAATTACTGCAATACGGAATCGGTGTAGAAGAAATGGGCGGGGAGTCTTTATGTGCGGAGATTTCAGCCAAAAAGCGCATCAATATTGATAAGTTGGTTGATGCCATATTATTGCAAGCCGAAATGCTTGATTTAAAAGCCAATCCGAATCGCACGGCACAAGGTACGGTGGTTGAGGCCAAAATGGAAAAGGGACGCGGTTCGGTTGCGACAGTTTTGGTACAGCGTGGTACACTGCGTATCGGTGATATTTTGATTGCCGGTAAAGAATGGGGACGTGTGCGTGCAATGTTCAACGAACTCGGTAAAAAAGTAATGCAAGCCGGACCGGCAACTCCAGTAGAAGTTATCGGTTTACAAGGTACACCGATGGCTGGCGATACTTTTGTGATTGCCAAAGACGAAAATCAGGCACGTGAAGTAACCGGATACCGTATCCGCAAAGAACGTGAACTGAAGATGGTGGCCAATACCAAATCGGCAATGGAACAAATGATGGAAAAGATTAAGTCGGGTGAATCTAAACATTTGTCTGTGGTTATCAAAGCTGATGTTCAGGGATCTATCGAAGCTTTGGAAGGCTCTTTGAAAAAGTTAGCCAATGATGAAGTTTCGGTGCAGATTTTGCACTCGGCGGTTGGCGGAATTTCCGAATCTGATGTTACGTTGGCGCATGCTTCTGATGCTTTGATAATCGGCTTTAATGTTCGAGCCAATGCACAGGCACGTGATATGGCACATCGTGACGGGGTTGATATTCGCTATTATTCAATTATTTATACCGTGGTTAATGATGTTAAAAAAGCACTTGAGGGCATGTTGACACCAGAACTGCGCGAAAAGATTTTGGGTTATGCACAAATACGCAACGTATTCAATATTACCGGTGTGGGCAAAGTGGCGGGATGTATGGTAACCGAAGGTTTGGTTAAACGCGGTGCCAAAGTCAGACTGCTTCGTGATAACGTGGTAATTCATGACGGTAATTTAGGCCAGCTTAAACGTTATAAAGACGATGTTAAAGAAGTTAAAGAAGGTTATGAGTGCGGTATGAGTTTTGAAAACTACAGCGATATTCAAGTAAATGACGTAATTGAGTGTTATGAAGTTGAGGAAATAGCAAAGACTTTGTAGTATATAAAGAAAGGGATTGAAATATGGCTCAGGAATTATCAAATAGGCAATTGCGTGTCGGGCAAGAAGTGCGCCGTGTAATTGCTGAGGCAATTGAGCAAGGTAATGTGCGTTCTCAAGAAGTTGCCGAGGCATTTATTACGATTACGAATGTGATTATGTCGCCGGATTTGAAATATGCTACGGTTTATCTGACAACTTTGAACGGTAGGAGTTTGGGGTTGATTTTGGAACAGCTGACTGCGGATAAATGGATGTTCAAAAAATTGGTAGCAGATAAGTTGAAACTTCGTTTCACTCCGGAAATTAATTTTCGAGCCGATGACACGTTTGACGAGGTTGAGCGTATAGATCGACTGATGAATGATCCGAAAGTTAAGGCAGATTTAGCAAAAACAGAAGATGAAGATTGAAATATGGATTACATTATGGCAAATATAAGCCCGTCCGGTTTGGTGTATGGCATCATTGGAGTTTTAGTGGTTTTGTTTTTGTTTGCGGTCATACGTTATTTGTTTGATCGTAGCGGAGGATATTTTTGAAATCTGATTTTGTTTGTAATATCTGTATCATTGAATTTTTTATGCCGGTCATTATGTTTCATAATGATCGGTAGTTTTATGGTTCGAACGTAACACTACCTGCGTGAGCAGGTAGATGTAGACAATCCTAAATCTTCGCGCTATACTGCGGTTATGGAAGAAGTAAAGTATAGCAAACAAAGCAATTGCGTGTATCACTGCCACTATCATATAG
>JAFSWL010000041.1 GCA_017444525.1 Alphaproteobacteria bacterium | reverse complement strand
TCGATTTAGACCCGTTTACGGGTAGCAAGTGATAATCGCCCGGTCAGACTGTCGAACGCCCTTTAGGCGTCATGGCTGGTAATGTGAGCCTTATAGGCGTCTAATAAGAACCGCCGGCTAAGCCGGCGGGTCCCTTTTTTAAGCTTTCATATCATAGTCAGCTTTGAGTTTAAGCAACCACGCTTTGATAATTTTATCCATTTTACCGCCTTCGGTGTAATCCGCCGGAGCAATGTTATCAACCCGACGCTCTCGGAGCAACTTTTGAGCATGTGCACTGCCGGTTTTGGTATGCTGGCGATATACGGCAAATGCTTGTCCGCCGAATTTACGTAAGGTTGCCATGCAAGGTACATCGGTTAAACCGTCGCCGACATAAAGCATTTGACTGAACGACATAACCCGCTGTTCAGGCGGAACCTTTTCATTTACGGCCATATCGGTTTCATCAAGGCATCCTTTGCTGATGCGGTACAAATATTGAGTTTTAGTCGTGTAATTGACGACCTGAGCCGGCCAAAAAGGTACACCGTTGGCGTCATACATGAATGAGCATGCATAAATACGTGTAAACTCTTTGCTTATGGGTAAACCGCTGACAATTTCTTTCAAGCCGGAAGAGAGCAGGTAATGCTGCAATTCAATACCGTTTTTCTTAGCAAACGCATTTATACGCTTAAACCAAGTTTCAACTCCGTTGAATAGCGGGATATCTTTGCCGTATTCCCGCAAATCTTCTTTACGAAAAGAGATGTGTTTGGCCCTTGCTTCTTCAAGCATAACACGCATATAACATGAATTTTTGTCGGCATGCTGACGTTGCGAGAGAGCATCGGATTTTTTCCAAAAACTCTGCGGAGTGGTTTTGAGCGCACGCATAAAACCGTACTCTTGCATATTACCTGGAGCAAGAGTGCCGTCAAAATCATAGCAGATAGCTGCTTTAAACAATGTTTTCTTCATAATGGTTTCTTAAATATTTTTTGTTTGATTGTAATATACAGGTAAGCATTGCCGAGAGTCAAGAAAAATTTGTCTATACTTATCACAGCGCGGTATAAGCGGAAAAATGCTTGACTTAAAGGTGAACAAAAGGCTAAAAATAACGAAGGAGAATGATAATGGCTTATTGCGATTGGGGTAAATCTTCGGAATTAAATATAAGATATCATGATGAAGAATGGGGTGTCCCGATACATGATGATATTAGACAGTTTGAATATTTAATGTTGGAAGTTATGCAATGCGGCTTGAATTGGCAAATGATAATCAATAAACGAGAGATTTTTCACAAATGTTTTGATGGCTTTGATTTCGATAAAATTGCCACATACACCGAAGAAGATGTGGCAAGGATATTAAATACCGCCGGTATGATAAAAAGTCCTCGTAAAATAGCGGCAATTATTCATAATGCACAATGCTTTCGGAAGATTCGCGCTAAATTCGGGAGTTTCGACGCTTATTTATGGAATTATTCTGGCGGTAAAACAATCTTATATGATAAACACAACGACGGTTATATTCCGGTCAGTAACGGCTTGTCGGCTCTAATCAGCAAAGATTTGAAAAAACGCGGATTCAAATATATGGGCGATATTATCATATATTCGCATTTGCAGGCATGCGGCATTATTAACGATCACGATAAAAGTTGCCCGCGCTATCATTACATTATCGACAATTTTCCGACTGTCAGCAAACGAACCGATGACGAAAAACAAGTGCACTGCTATAAATAAAATAAGTTGGTAAAATATAAAAATACAATCAAAATACTATGCGCTTTTAAGAAGATGTTGTTAAAATGTGTTTTAACTTGATATTTTGACACTGAGTGTGCATAATAAAAAAAATTTATTGTTACAGGAAGTGTGCTATGAAGGGAATTTTACTCGCAGGCGGGAGCGGAAGTCGCCTATATCCGCTTACAAAAACCGTTTCCAAGCAATTGCTGCCGGTTTATGATAAGCCGATGATTTATTATCCGCTTTCAACATTGATGTTGTTCGGTATCAAAGATATTTTAATTATTTCCACTCCGCAAGATACGCCTAATATTGAAAAATTGTTCGGCGACGGCAAAATGCTCGGGCTCAATATAAGTTATGCCGTACAAAATGAGCCTAAAGGGATTGCGCAGGCGTTTACTATCGGTGCGGATTTCGTTGGCAATGACGATGTGTGCCTGATTTTGGGCGATAATATCTTTTATATGGGACAGCAATTCCACAGTTTTAAGGAAGAAGTAAAAAACAACTGCGGCAAACGTGCCACGATTTTTGCACATCATGTTTCCGATCCGGAGCGTTTCGGTGTGGTGGAATTTGATGAGAATAATCATGTGTTGTCGATTGAAGAAAAACCGAAACAGCCGAAGTCCAATTATGCCTCGGTCGGGTTGTATTTTTATCCGGCAGATGTGGTGGAAAAAGCGCGCAACTTAAAGCCTTCGGCGCGCGGAGAGTTGGAAATTACCGATTTAAACAATCTTTATTTGCAAGAAAAACGCCTTAATGTGGTGGTAATGCCGCGCGGCAATGCTTGGCTTGATGCCGGTACGCCGGACAGCCTGATGGATGCCGGACAGTTTGTGCAGATTATCGAAAAGCGGCAGGGGTTGAAAATCGCCTGTATTGAAGAAATCGCTTATCGTCGCGGCTTTATGAGCGACGAACAAATGATGGTACTGATTGAGTCATTGAAAGACAGCAACTATAAAAAATATCTGCAAAAGGTATATGAGGAAAAACATGAGTTTTAATTTTATCAAAACGGAAATAGAAGGTGTTTATATCATAGAACCGCAGATTTTTGAGGATGCGCGCGGCTATTTTTTTGAGAGTTATAATGAGGCGGAGTTCATCAAAAACGGTATAACCAACCGTTTTATTCAGGATAATCAATCTAAATCGAGCTACGGGGTAATCCGCGGATTGCATTGTCAGCTCGGAGAACACAGTCAGGCCAAACTGGTGCGGGTGTTGCAAGGTAAGGTATTGGATGTGGCGGTAGATATCCGTAAAGATTCGCCGACATTCGGTAAATATGTGGCGGTGGAATTATCGGCGGAAAATCAGCGTCAGTTGTTTATTCCGCGACATTTTTTGCACGGATTTTCGGTGCTCTCCGAAACCGCAGTGTTTGCTTATAAAGTTGATAATTTATATTGCAAAGAAGCCGAGTTCGGTATACGTTACGATGATCCGGAAATAGGTGTTGATTGGAAAGTTCCCGTGGATAAGATTTTGACTTCGGAAAAAGACAGAATTGCGAAAGGATTGAAAGATGTTACTGATAACGGGTAGTAAAGGACAACTTGGAACGGAATTATCCAAACTTCTGCCCGAAGCTTTGCAGACTGATGTCAATGAGTTGGATATTACCGATGAAGCTGCGGTTAAAGCGTATGTGAAAGCAAATGATATCAGTACAATTATCAATTGTGCGGCATATACAGCTGTGGATAGAGCAGAAGAAGACGAAACAGCTGCAATTAAAATTAACATAGACGGACCGCGAAATTTAGCTAAATCCGGTGCTAAATTACTGCATATATCTACCGATTATGTCTTTGACGGCTTCGGGCATAAACCGTATCGACCGGAAGATGTTGCTCATCCACTTTCTGTGTACGGACGTACTAAGCTGGCAGGTGAGCAGGAAGTTTTGCAATATGCTAAAGAAGCGGTGGTTATTCGAACGGCATGGCTCTATTCGCCGTATGGCAACAATTTTGTAAAAACCATGCGCCGTTTGGGGGTAGAACGCGAGAGTTTGAATGTGGTCGCCGATCAAATAGGCACTCCTACTTATGCGGTGGATTTGGCTGAGACAATAGTGCTGATTTTGCCGCAAATAAACGAAGAAAACAAAGGAATATACCATTTTACAAATGAGGGAGTATGTTCTTGGTACGATTTTGCCCGAAAAATTATGGAGCTGTCGGAACTTAAATGCAATGTCAACCCCATATCTTCGGCCGAATATCCGACAAAGGCGTTCCGTCCGTTTTACAGCGTATTGGATAAAAGCAAAATCAAACAAACGTTCGGTGTTGAAATAGAACATTGGGAGGAAGGACTAAAACAATGCTTAAAGCAATTATGATTACCGGCGGTGCCGGCTTTATCGGTTCCAACTTTGTACCGTATTTTTGCGCAAAATATCCGGAATATCAAATAATTAATGTTGATAAACTGACTTATGCCGGCAATTTGGATAATTTGCGCGAATGTGAAAATATGCCGAATTATATTTTTGTTGAGGCAGATATTTGCAATGCCGAAAAAATGGATGAATTGTTTGCAAAGCACGATATTCGCGGCGTGATTCATTTTGCGGCGGAAAGTCATGTTGATAATTCGATTAAGGGACCGCGCGCGTTTATCAACACCAACATCATCGGTACGTTTAATTTGTTGGAGGCGGCGCGCAAACATTGGATGGAAGCGCCGAATAAGTTTAAATCGGGCTATGAGAATTGTCGTTTTCATCATATTTCCACCGATGAGGTGTATGGTGCACTCGGTGCCGAGGGATTTTTCCGCGAAACCACACCATATGCACCTAATTCGCCATATTCAGCCAGCAAGGCAAGTTCGGACTTTTTGGTGCGCGCTTATCATCATACTTTTGGGATGAACGTGACTACTTCAAACTGCTCGAATAACTACGGACCGAAGCAACATCACGAAAAACTGATTCCGCATATTATTGCCAATGCATTAGCGGAAGAACCGCTGCCGATTTATGGCAAAGGCGAAAACGTGCGTGATTGGTTGTATGTTTTGGACCATTGTAAGGCAATTGATTTGATATTCCATACCGGAAAGGCCGGAGAAACCTATAATGTCGGCGGCAATAACGAACGCAGCAACATTGTCATAGTTAAGAAAATCTGTGCTTTGCTGGATGAACGCAGACCGCGCGCCGGCGGCAAAAAATATGCCGAACTGATAACGTTTGTGGCAGACAGAGCCGGACACGATTTTCGTTATGCCATTGACGCTTCCAAGCTGATCAATGAACTCGGATGGCATCCGGATGAAAATTTTGAAACCGGTATTATCAAAACGGTTGATTGGTATTTGCAACACAAATAATTTGTATAGGGACTAAAAAAAGTGATAAAATTCAATAATCCTGTATTTACAGAACATTCCGAAAAATACGTTGCCGACGCTTTTGCACAAAAACACGTTTCTGGCGATGGTAAATATACCAAGTTATGCCATGAATACATGAAAAATAAACTCGGCTGCCATGAGGCGTTGTTGGTGCATTCTGGTACGGCAGCACTGGAGATAGCTGCAATTCTCGCGGATTTACACGAAGGCGATGAAGTAATTATGCCGTCATATACTTTTTGTTCTACGGCTAATGCGTTTGTGTTGCAAGGTGCAGTGCCGGTGTTTGTTGATATCAGAGCCGATACGCTTAATTTAGATGAAAATAAAATCGAAGCGGCTATAACCTCCAAGACCAAAGCAATAGTTCCGGTGCATTATGCCGGAGTGGCATGTGAAATGGATGCCATAAAAGCGATTGCCGCCAAACATAACCTTTTGGTAATTGAAGATGCGGCACAGGCATACGATGCCTTTTATAAAGGAAAGTCACTCGGAACTTTGGGCGATATGGGCTGTTTTTCATTCCATGAAACCAAAAATATTATGGCGGGCGAGGGTGGCTTGTTTGTGACAAATAATGCCAAATTGGCGGAGCGTGCCGAAATTGTACGCGAAAAGGGCACCAATCGCAGCAAATTCTTCCGTGGGCAGGTAGATAAATATACATGGGTGGATAAAGGCTCATCGTATTTGCCGAGTGATATTGTGGCTGCTTATTTGTATTCGATTTTGGAGATTGCCGATAATATTCAGGCCAAACGCCGAAAAATTTGGCAACGCTACTATGAGGCTTTTGCCGGTGCTGAAACAGCTGAAAAAATTCGTCGGCCGATTATTCCGGCAGAATGTTCAAATAACGCTCATATGTTTTATTTGTTGTTTAATAATCTGCCAACGCGTACGGCCTTTATATCTTATTTGAAAAAATATGATGTGGCGGCACCTTTCCACTATATTCCACTGCATTCAGCTCCTGCAGGGAAAAAGTTTTGTCGTACACCATATGAAATGCCGATAACTGATAGAGTATCCGAAACATTGGTGCGCTTGCCACTTTACTATGATTTATCGGAACAGGAGCAAAATAGAGTCATTGATATTTGTATGGAATTTATGGAAAAATTATGAATATTATAGAAATAACTGATGGTAACTTTAAAATATGCGGCTGGAATGCGTTGCGCATAAGGTATAAAAAAGGGAATACTCGTTTTTATGCTTTGGGATTACCGCTGTTTAAGATTAAAAATGATTTTGATGAAGTGCGGGCGGATTTTGCAAAAAACAAGAGCTTTGACGTTAGCAACTTGGATAAGCGTATGGATGATATTATATCTACATATCAAGATGTTAAAGGATGTACTATAAATCCGAGACGGATTGCTTTTATGGCAACAAAAATTTATGACATGGGCGGACATACCAAATGGATGCGTGATATGCAAAAAACTTTGGCATCTCAATATGAAGAGACATTGTTTCTCACTACAACCGAAACTTCACGCAAGGCGGCTCCGCAGACGTTAGCATATTTGCAAAAAATCTCTAAAATTAAGACTTTTAAGCAATTTTCTTGTTCTTATGAGAAAAACGTGCGCGAAATTTATGATAGTATTGCAGACTATGCTCCGCAGGCGATTTTTGTGTTTATTCATACCGATGATGCTGTGGCAACAGCAGTTCTGGCACTATTGAAACGGTATACAGATATCAAGATATTTTTTGTAAATCACGCAACGCATCGGCCGGCACTTGCAATGTCTTTTGCCGATTTGGTGTTGGAAGAAACTCCGAGTTCGGCTTATGTTACGCAAAAACTACGACAGATAAGACAGACCCATATTGTCGGATTGATATCTAAACCAAAAGAAGAAAATCCGCAATTCAGTGCCGAGGAAATTGCCGATATGCGCCAGAAAATGGGTATTCCGCAAGGCAAGTTATGTACTATGTCGGGAGCGGCCAGTTATAAATTTTTTGATACCGACAATAGCTCGCGCTATTTTGAAATGGTGAAAAAATTGCTGACCGAGCATCCGGACTTGTATCACGTGGTAATTACCGAAATGCGGGATTTTGAGGCGGAGTTTGTGCAAAAAATGTTTGCCGACTCGCCGGTTAAAGAGCGCTTGATATTGTTACCGTACCAAAAGAATTATGAACTGGCGTTCAAGTGTGCCGATTTGTTTATTGACAGTTTTCCGATGTCTTCGGCATTGGCATTTATTGATTTAATGCGGCTTAAGGTGCCGTATGTGGTGAAAATCAACACCGAAAATGCCGCGCTTTCTTTCCATGAATATCAGGCTCCGGATTTTCCATATATGTACGAAACCGTTGAGCAGATGTATGCCGGCATAGAGGATTTGTTGGCTGACGAAACAAAGCGTTTGGCGATGACGGAGAAAAATTATCGGCATTATCTTGATAAATATGAGCCGAAAGCAGCGGAAAAGATTTTGCAAAAAGTTATAAATTGCACCAATTTCGCAAGTCTATATGATAATCTTGAAGGTTGTGCGCACTACGCGCTGAATTTTGATGATATGTAATTTTTAATGTTGTGAAGAAAAGCTTTGCTTTACAGTATGTGGCGGTGTTTTTTGCGATAAACGGCTATAACTATTAAACTATATATGCAGCAATCAATGGTTCAAAAGCCTGTCGAGCCATGGCATAAGCTTCTTTTTTAAAGTCAACAACAGAGCTGCATGCGGTCCTAAAATCACTCCATTTATAATCGCAAAATTCGGCTTCTAGTGTTTGCAGATTTATCTCAGCATCGTTACCGCCGAAATAACACAGAGACCAATAAATATCTTGACCTATGTTATTAAATCCTCTTTTTTGCATAGATGTGACAATTTGTGGCGGGAAGGTATAGCGAGCAGGGGAGTTGAGAGATTTTATCAGAACCACATCAGTCAGCGAAGTTTCTTCTTTTAGCTCTCGTAATGCAGCCTGAGCCACAGTCTCTCCCGCTTCTATGCCACCTTGCGGAAATTGCCATGCCTCTGCCACATCATTGCGCTTGCATAAAAGCACTTGACGCTGTTTATTAAACACAACAATTCCCGCATTGCGGCGATAAATTTCAGACATTAATTCTGTCCCTTTACCTTGTTTTTTGTTTCGGCATCGGTTGCTTTGTCGGAGGCTGAAATATTATCATTTTGGCCATAAATATACAGTGCCTTAACCAAATCCAACGCGCGCACCAATTGATAGTCCTTTTTATCATCTGCCTTTTTATCGTCAGATTTTTGCTTCTGGGAATTGTCATTGGCTTGTTCATTTTTGAGTGCACCTTTCAAATCAGCTTCGCTCAGATTGTATGCCGTTGATTCTATTTCTTCCAATTTGGCCTGCTTAACATTTACATCCGGCTCGATACCTTTGGCTTGAATTGAGCGTCCGGAAGGTGTGTAGTAGCGCGCAGTAGTAATACGCATTGCTGCGTTGTTACGCAGTGGAATAACGGTCTGTACAGAACCTTTACCGAATGATTTCTCGCCCAAAATAACGGCACGATGGTGATCTTGCAATGCTCCTGATAAAATTTCTGCAGCGGAGGCTGAGCCTTCGTTTATCATAACCACAATCGGTAATCCTCTAGCGATATCGCCAGAGGTAGCCGAATATTTTATAGTGTCTTCTTCATTACGTGAGCGGGTAGAAACAATTTCTCCCTGTTCCAAAAACAGGTCCGAAACCTTAACTGCCTGATCAAGTAAACCGCCAGGATTGTTGCGCACATCAATAACAATACCCGAAAGTTTGTTTTTAAGCTCCTTTTGCGCATTTTTTATGGCTTTTGAAATATCTTCATCAATATCTTCACTGAACGATGAAATACGAATATATAATATATCTTTATTTTTCAGTTCGCTTTTTACCGATTGTATCTTAATTTCATCGCGGGTTAAAGTAACATCGAAAGGTTTAGCGTTAATGCGGCGGATGGAAATTTTAACCTTGGTGCCGACTTTACCGCGAAGCTTGCTGACAACTTCGTTTAAGGTTAACCCGATTACGGTTTCACCATCAATATCGGTAATGTAGTCGCCGGCTTTCAGACCTGCTTTGGCTGCCGGAGTATCATCAATCGGCGAAATAATTTTTACAATGCCGTTTTCCATAGTAATTTCTATGCCTAAACCGCCGAATTTACCACTGGTTTGTTCGTGCATATACTTATAGTCCTGCTCGTTCAGATAACTTGAGTGCGGATCAAGAGAAGTAAGCATTCCGTTCAATGCAGCTTCAATCAATTTTTTATCCGAAATGTCCTCAACATAAGAAACTTTTGTTCGTTCCATAACCTCACCGAAGATATTCAACAATTCATAAGTATTTATTTGTTCTTCTTTGGTATCGGTTTTGGAAAAAGCAGAGGTTGTCAATAAGCAACCGGCCAGAGTATAAATTAAAAACGATTTTTTTAGCATAATATTATTCCTTTAGTTTGTTGAGAGCCAATCAGACGGGTTTACCGGATGATTGTTTTTTCTGATTTCCATGTGTAATTTCATTGTGCCTCCGGTAGGCATAGTTCCCACCGGTTCTCCTGCCAAAAGCGTTTGCCCAACTTCGGCATCGGTATCACCCATACCGCTCAATAAAGAGGTATAGCCGTCGCCGTGATCTATAATAACCAAATTGGCAAAATTCTTGAACGGACCAGCAAAAATAACAGTACCGTCATAAGGCGCAATAACTTGAGCTTGCGCAGCTGTTTTAATATCAATACCGTTAGATTCCACTCCTTTGGAAAGTTCTTGCTTAAATGCAGTGACAATCGGCCCGCGTGCCGGTCGAGAGAGCTTGCCTTTAGCTGACGCAAAATTAGTTGAACCTTGCGGTTTATAAGCATCATGACGTTCTTTGCGTAAATCGTCGGCAGCACGCTGACGTGCCAAACGTTCTTTTTCTTCCATTTGTTTGCGCTGTAATTCTTTTTGTTTTTCGAGTTTATCCAACAAATCACGCAAACCGCTTGCCTGAGCGGCCAATTGTTCTGCTCGTTGTTTTGCTTCTTTGCTTTGTGATGAAATCTGACTGTACATTTTACTTTTTTGCTTTGAAAGTTCTTTCATTTCATCATGTTGTTGAGCTAATTGCTGATTTTCAACTTCCAAGTCTTGTAACCGCTTGGCAATTTCAGCTTTTTGTGAGTTGATGTCCTCAATGCCCAAACGAATACTTTCGGCTCTATCCTTTAAAGCATGTACACTGCTGCGTAATAATATACTGCTGCGCATAACCTCTACCGGAGATAAAGGCTGAGCTAAGACAGCTTCCGACGGACGTAATGCAAGATTTTGCAACGCTGAAAGGGTATTTACCAAGATTCCGTGATCAATGTTAAAGGCTGCTTCGGACTCACTCAAATGTTTTTGCAATAATTCTAATTCTTCTTGCTTTTTGCGCACTTCATCTTCGCCGTTTTGAATTTTTTTTGCTGCCGCAATCATTTTTTGATTTACACCGTTTAGCTCACCTTTAATTTTCTGAGCTTTAGCCTCGAGTTCCGCTCTTTCTTTGGAGGCTTTTTTAGCCGCGGCTTCCGCTTTGGCTACTTCTGCCGCGGATATCGAGGTTTTGGATGAAGCCGGAGCGGCAGATGCTTCATACGCTGCAAGCGCAGAAAAAGCAAATAAAGCGTAGAATAGTGCGTTTTTAATCATTATCGTCCTTATTTTTCCAAAAGAGAGTTGCCAGTCATTTCTGAGGCTTTAGGTATACCCAGCAAATCAAGCAGCGTTGGGGCAATATCGGCCAAGCGCCCGTCTTTCATTCCCTTAACTTTTGCCGGAGCATTATATAAGACAGCCTGAACTTTGCCTACAGTGTGCGCAGTATATGGCTGTCCAGTGACTTCGTCTGTCATTTTTTCGACGTTGCCGTGATCGGCAGTAACCAGTAAGACTCCATTAACTGCTTTAATGGCGCGCATGACCCGTTCCAACGATTCGTCTACGGCGGCAACTGCTTTCAATGCCGCGCTCATAACTCCGGTGTGTCCGACCATATCGCCGTTGGCAAAATTGCAAATAATGGTATCATACTTTTGGCTTTCAATTGCCTCTACCAATTTATCGGTTACTTCATATAAGCTCATTTCCGGCTTAAGATCATATGTGGCAACTTTGGGACTGTTTACCAAAATTCTGTCTTCACCCTCAAACATACGCTCTTCGCCGCCGTTAAAGAAAAAAGTAACATGGGCATATTTTTCGGTTTCGGCGATGCGCAACTGTTTCATTTTGTTGTTGGCAATAATCTCACCGTAAATATTTTTAAGTGCTTCCGGAGCAAAAATAGTCTTCATAAAGCGGTTATGATCCACCGAATATTCCGTCATTCCTACGCTCAATGCAAATTTTATGATTTTGCTGCGAGCAAAACCGTTAAAATCTGCATCTGACAGTGCATACAAAATTTCACGAGCCCGATCGGCACGAAAGTTTGCCATCAAAACGGCATCACCGTCAACAGCTCCGGCATAATCACCGATAACACACGGAACCACAAACTCATCGGTAACACCGGCCGCATAAGATGCATTAATTGCCTCGTCGACCGAAGCATAGCGCTTACCGTCCGCTGAAATAATGTTGTTATACGCCAGTTCAACACGATCCCAACGTTTGTCTCTGTCCATAGCATAAAAACGACCAGAAAGAGTTGCAATTTTGACATGCGACATATCTTTTACGGCTTTTTCAAATTCGCGCAGAAAATTTTGAGCCGAGGACGGCGGCGTGTCACGTCCGTCCAAGAAAGCATGCACAGCAACATTAATGTCGTTTTTATTTAATATATCACAAAGGGCAACAATATGCGCCTGATGCGAATGGACACCGCCCGGCGACATTAAGCCCATTAAGTGACAGGTTTTACCGCTTTGTTTAAGCGTGTTTATCAGTTCAACCACTACCGGATTTTGTTCCAATGTATGATTTTCTATGGCCTGATCTATTTTCGGTAAATCTTGCATCACAATACGTCCGGCCCCCAAATTGGTGTGCCCGACTTCAGAATTACCCATTTGCCCTTTTGGCAGTCCCACATCTAATCCGGATGTTTCAATAAAGGAGTGCGGACATGTCTTCAAAAGATAGTGCCAATTAGGGGTTTCTCCGCTCTCAATAGCGTTATCAGGTGTTATTTTTTCGCGATATCCCCAACCGTCCAAAATTAGTAACATAACCGGTTTTTGCATTCTTTTTCCTTTCTCTGATTTGAAAAACACTGTTAAATTGCATTTATTATATATAATAAAACAAAATTTAAAAGCACTATTTATAAATTTATAAACAGGCATAATTTAAGAGTAAAGGAAAATCAAGAAATTATGTTGACATCTGCTTTTTCTGTTCATAAATTAAAACAAAAGATATGAGGAAACACAAATGAAAAAATATCTGTTTTTGATTATGCTCTGCGCGGTTGCCAAGGTTGCTGATGCCGGAGAGTATGTTTATAACTACGGAGCAACAGGTTTTGGATTTTACGGATACAGTGATTACGCCGATTCGTATAGTTCACGCTACAAACATTACCATACTCCGGTTGCCGCTGAAATATCTGGTTCGGTCGGTTATCGTTTCGACAATGATGATGAGCTGAGCTTTAATTTAGATACCCAGGTTGCCGGCGGTAAAGAAATAGAAGATTATAACCACGGTAAATGGGGTGAAAATCTTTATGCGTCATATAATTCAGAGCGTTACGGAGATTTTACGGTAGGACAGGTATATAATGCCGCGTATCAAATGGCAGTCGGTGCGCCGATGGTTGGAATATGGCGTGTCAATAATTCTCCGGTGACGGATTTTATTGCTAATCCTAATTGGCAACGACACAGCCGCACGGCTTCTTATCGTACACTTAATTCAACGTACCTGAATACCGATGCCGATGCTCCGAAAGTAAGCTATACTTTGCCGGAATTAAACAATACCAAAATCGCTTTTTCGTATACTCCCGACAGCTATTCGCAAGCTGGATTGATTAATAAGCGCAGTCGCTATGATAACCGTTCTTCATATTCAGTCGGTTTATACCACGATTTGAATCTGCAATATATTGAAATTGAAAGCTCCCTAGGCTATGCGTATAACCATAAAAACAATCAGGAAGCTTCTGTCGGCTTGAGTTTATATCGCAAGGGGTGGACTTTGGGAGGATCGTATCGTCAGAGTTGGCGTAGCTCACATGATTTTGCCTTAAACGATCGTTCGTCCGATTTATCGTATATGCCTGAGTATTTTGACGGATATCGTGAAGGACATGCTTTCAATCTTGGAATAAGTTATGAAATTGGACCGTTTAAAACAGGAATCTCCTATTTTGCCTCGTATGCCGATAAAACGGATAATAAGGATAAAATAGTGAGTTGGACTAATAGATTTGCTCTTAATAAATATGCTGCACTTTATTTAATCGGTGCACATGCTGAGTATAGAGGAAACGGCAATATCGATGACAATAGCCGAGGTTATGCGGCGATATGTGGTTTGGAATTGTCGTTTTAAGATGTGTATAAATGATTAAAGTTTGCGTTATTTCGGATAATCAAGATTTCAAAACGGACTTAATTATGCAAATGTCCGCGTATATTGATGGATTTGTACAAGATAATAAAGTTCCGGATGTAATTATAGTTGATGAAAACGGCGAACAGACAGCATCTTTAAGGCATGAACATCCGGCAACTCCGATTATTTTATTGACTTCGGAACATAAAGAAAAAGCTGATAATCTTAATTCGCTAATATATAAACCTTTTTCTTTGTGGAAGTTGATTGATGCAGTGGTAGCGGCAAATAATAAATTGGATAATTCCGATGAAGGTATACTGCTGTTTAATCAATACGAATTGCAGCCGACAGCACGTTTGATTATAGATAAAGAAACGGATTTGCAAACAAAATTAACTGAAAAAGAAGTCGATATATTGAAATATCTATATAAAATGCAAAATGAATTTGTCAGTAAATTAGATTTACAGACAAATGTTTGGCAATACCATGAAGAAGTAACTACACACACAGTTGAAACCCATATCTATCGTTTGCGGCAGAAAGTTGAAAAAAATGCCGAGCGTAGACTGATTTTGGTAGATAACGGCTGTTATAAATTGAATATGGGTGATTGATGCCGAAACTGACTCCGAAAAAAACGACTAGACTCCATATGAACTTTCGGCATATTTTGCACGATGCCAATTGCTATATCATCAATAACCCGACGTTCGTGCTATGTATATGCGCAGTTAATATGGTTTATATGTTGTGTATGAAAGCTATTCCGAACGGGATTCAAAATCCGTTATTTGTTGTCTGGATACTGACATATTATATTTTTTGGTGCTTCTTTTATCGTTGTTATTATCACTTGAAACCATACTTTTTAAGCAAAGTTCTGCTCGGTAGCCTAACTCCTTCAACCAAGGCAATGGTAATTGTTGCCGCTTTGGGTTTCGGTATTGCTTTATTGCCGATGGTGCCGCTGTTTTTAGGATTCGATGATGTTTATATGGATATTTACGAACGCTATTTACAATCGGAAACCGGTATTGTGACAGCAGCCGGAAGTCGTTTTTCCTCCTCGGATATAATTATTGTCTATGGACTTATGACATTATTGGCCCCCGTGCTGATTTGTAAACCATATATAGCGTGGATTGCCTCACTCAGAGGACAAAATGCTTCATTTCGTAAAGTCGGAGACAAAACCAAAGGTAATTATTGGCAGTTTGTGATTATTTCGGCGCTGTTATTGTATCCTGAAGCTATTTGTGCTCAGCTTGATAGCTATTGGCACTTGCATAATTGGCTTGATTATACGGCAAGCACGATAATTTTTATATATACAAACATTGTTTTTGCAAAAATATATGACTTTTTCTATTTGAAACATTAAAAAGGAAATAAATAGTATGCTTGCAGTATTGATAATAATAGTAATCGGAACAATTGTCATTTGTTTGCATTCAAAGAAAAACGAAACGCCGAAAAAAATGTCGGAAAACAAAGAAAATGAGGAGGATTCACTGATGTTTACGGATTTATCCGATTCTGACGATTCGATGCGATTTTAGTAATACAAAAAAGGCTCCGAAAATAAATATTCGGAGCTTGATATTTAACGGGATAAGTTATGCTTTCTGCGGAGCTAAAATCATCGTCATTTGCCTACCTTCGAGTTTGGCCTCCGAATCGACTTTGCTACACATATCCAAATCTTCGACAATCTGCGATAAAATCTGTTTTCCCAAGTCGTTGGCGCTGAGTTCGCGTCCCTTAAAGCGCATGGTGAATTTAACCTTATTTCCTTGTTCCAAGAATTTTTTGGCTTGTTTAATTTTAACTTCATAATCATGAGCTTCGATAACCGGCCGTAACTTAAGTTCTTTAATCTCAACTATTTTTTGATTTTTCTTGGCTTCGCTTTTGCGTTTTTGCTGTTCATAGCGGAATTTACCAAAATCCAGAACCTTACAAACCGGAGGATTTGCCTGTGGCGAAATTTCAATCAAATCCAAACCTTCATCTTCTGCAATAGCTAAAGCTTCCTTGATGGACACGATGCCGCGATTTTCGTTGTTGGCATCAATCAGACGAACCTGTTTCGCCGTAATATTTTCGTTAATCAGTATTTCGTCGTCGTTACGTTGGGTGTCGACCATATATAGTTATTTTACCTCCTAAAAAATTAAACAACGTATGTATAATACAACACATTTTGAGATTATCAAGTAAAATTCTGAGCAATATGAAAAAATGTAAACTAAAAACAGAAAACGAGCAGTAGCGAATAAAAAGAATCGTGTATTTCTAAGAGTTAACCACAAAAAATGAAATACACGATGAGAGAAAATATACTAAAAAAGAACTCTCTATTAAGGAAAAATCAACAGTATTGTTTAATTAAGCGAAAAATAAATTGTCGGCAAGAAGAAAGCAGCGTGATAATGTCGATTTCAAATACATCTGCAATAGTATAACATATTGATTGATTTGATTGACGGATTTTCTGCATCGCTCTCGATTTCAGAAAGATACAAACGATTAATACTCGATTCTATATCAAATTCTACCTGTGAATGGTTTTTGAGTTTGCAAATCTTGAACCCGATATTTTTCGAGTCTGTTTGCCAAACTTTTTAATCCTTTTTGCCTGCCTTTTGCATACAAATAACAGCGTAATGGAGTACAAATGAGTTGACAATAATCGGAGAAAACGTATCTTGGTATCAAGAGTAAAACAATAGAGGAGAATAAAATGGAAACAGAAGAAATTGATTTTGGAAGCAGTCTGATAGAAAGTTTAGGAACTGATGAATACAATACTCCGGATCAAGTTAAAGAGGCTTTGAAGGTCATAAAAGAAATTGAGCCAAAAGATGCAAAGTTGACCGTTGATGCAGTATATTCAATCATAAACAGCGGATATGAACAAGATTCTGCAAAAGAGAAAGATATTGCACTGCTGACCAACAGTATTTTGCGGAAAACACTAAAGAATTTTCCCCAAAATGAAGAATGCGCATCGAAAGTGTTGAAATTATGTAAAAGCATAAGCTTAAGTGAACCTAATTTGGCCGAAGACGCAATCGGTAGCATAATGACAGTATTTCGTAAGTTTTCCTATAGCGAAAAGGTGCAGCGTGAATGTATGAGTGCGTTGGTGAGTCTGAATGGCTATAGAGGTACATTTGATGATAGTACAAAATCGGTAATTGATGAAAAGAAAAAAATGATGGAAAATCATATTAAAGCGCAAGAAGCTATACTCAAAAGAGGCATGTCTGATAAAGCTACGTGGAAAAAACCGAATCCGCAGCAAACTCAGGTAAATGAAAGGGGTAATAGTAATTCAGATTCCAGACAAGATGATATATCATCCGCAAAAGGCAAATCTGCTGCAGATAATATTATTGGTAAAACGGGGCGCAATTGGCAAGCTGAGCGTGAAAAATCATTTAACGAGCGACTCGATAAAATTGCACGAGAGATTGAAAACGGTACTTATGCAACAGGTTATGGAAAGAATATTAATAACGATTATGGATATGGACGCTGATATAAAAAATCCCGATTCTGTTTTGCAGAGTCGGGATTTTTTATAATAAATGAGTCAGAATGATTGAGATATGTATACAATATAATAAGTATGTTTTTTTAACCAAAAGTGCAGAATAAATATAAAATTACAGTATTTATGTACAACCTGTGGATAAAAAATAAACTAAATAACATATTGTATTTTAATGATAAAATATTATATCATAACAAATATCTAATGCGCAACTTAACTTTTTATATAAAAAAAGAAAAAAAATAATAAAAAGGTGTTGACAATAAGAAAGGAATAAATTATAAACCCTGTTACCGACCGCGAGACGGGAAGTTGAAGCGGGAGGGCGGTTGCGGAAGCACGAGAGCGGAGCTTTTAAGTGATGATGT
>JAFSWL010000040.1 GCA_017444525.1 Alphaproteobacteria bacterium | reverse complement strand
TCGATTTAGACCCGTTTACGGGTAGCAAGTGATAATCGCCCGGTCAGACTGTCGAACGCCCTTTAGGCGTCATGGCTGGTAATGTGAGCCTTATAGGCGTCTAATAAGAACCGCCGGCTAAGCCGGCGGGTCCCTTTTTTTTAATGCCTTACAGACTACCCCCATTTTAATAGGGGTTGAATGATTCCGACGACGATGTTATAGTAGGGTATGGAATGCGTACAAAGTCAACATAGCGTATACAGACTGAGCTACCATGTAGTATGGGTTTGTAAATATCGTCGTCGGGTCCTAAAGCCTAGCGTCGTTAACTATATCAAAAAATTGTTACCTAAGCTACTACGAAGTATCCCAGGATGTGAGATAGAGCAGATTGGCTTTGATCAAGATCACGTTCATTTTGTGATGACGATACCACCAAGATATGCGATAGCTGATGTAATGGTAAGGTTGAAAAGCCAATCTGCATCGCAGATCAGAGCCAAGTTTACTTGGCTCAGCAGAGTATATTTTAAGGAAAATGTATTCTGGTCGCGAGGATACTTCGTAAGTAGCGTCGGTTTAGACGAAGAAAAAATTAAACATTATGTGGAGTTTCAATGACGACAGGATTTAGGTCAGCTCCGACTGGAGCTGTAATGAAAAAGCTCTCAATAGAGAGCCTTTTCTATAGAACCCCCAGTTTACTGGGGAATATCTATTTAGAGACGAATAACAGCGCCGCCCCAGGTAAATCCGGCTCCCATTGCCGTCAATACGATTATATCGCCTTTTTTTATGCGTCCGGCAGAAATATTTTCCGATAAGGCGAGGGGAATGGATGCAGCTGAGGTGTTTCCGTGATGATCTACCGTTACAATTACTTTTTCTTTCGGTAGTTCCATGCGCTCACCGACGCTGTCGATAATTCGGATATTGGCTTGATGCGGCAAAAGCCAATCAATATCTTCTTTTTTGATTTGTGCTTGCTGCAGTGCGTTTTCGGCAGCCTCCGAAAGACTGACAACCGCGTGCTTAAAAACTTCTTTGCCATTCATGGAAACGAAACCGGCGTTTTGAGTGGTAGAAACACCTCCGTCCGTTTGCAAATTATCATATTGACTGCCATCTGAATAAATACAAGTACTTAAAACTCCTGTATCAGCATTGGTTCCCGTACTTTCGGCTGCACATAAAACCGCAGCACCGGCACCATCGCCGAACAAGACGCAAGTATTGCGATCTGTCCAATCAACAATTTTAGATAGTCTTTCCGCGCCGATTATAATGGCGGTTTTGATTTGCCCCAAACGAATCATATTATCCGCTAAAGTCAGAGCATATACAAATCCGGAACACGCGGCTGAAATATCAAATGCCGGTATACCTGCGCGCACTCCGAGATTACGAGCGATTTTGACCGCACTTGCCGGAGTGGTATTATCCGGCGTTACCGAAGCTAAAATGACAAGATCGATATCGTTTGCGGTTAAACCGGCACTTTTCAACGCATTGGAGGCTGCTTTAGTAGCCATATCTGCTGTTGTTTCGGATTCGGAAATATGGCGATAGCAGATGCCGGTGCGAGTGCGAATCCATTCATCGCTAGTTTCCACCATATGGGATAAGTCATCATTGGTTAAAATTTTTTTCGGCAGATAATGACCGAAGCCAATCAGTTTGCTTCTAATAAACATCGTATAAAATGTCCTGAGATAATTCGTCTAAATCAACATGTTCAACTTCATCACGGATAGTCTGTACAAAGTTTTGACGCACCAATTTAGAGGCATTGTCAATAGCATAAGAAAATCCGATAGCATCAGTTCCGCCGTGGCTCTTCACCGATAAACCGTTGAGGCCGACAAACATCGCACCGTTATATTTACGCGGATCAAGCTGCTTTTTTAAGCACCAAATAACCGGCAGCATAAAAGGCAAACCTACTTTAGCTAAAACCGATTTTTTGATGGCACCTTTTAAAACACCGGAGATAAGTTTGGCAGTACCTTCCATGGTTTTAAGAGCAATATTTCCGGTAAAACCGTCAGATACAACCACATCGGCATAACCTTCACCGATTTGGTGTGGTTCGATGTAACCGATAAAATTCAAATCAAGATGCGTACTTTTAATCATTTTTGCAGCTTGATGAATCTCTTCACGACCTTTCATTTCCTCAGCCCCGATATTTAACAGAGCAATTCGCGGACGTTCAATTCCTAAGGTGTGCTTAGCCAGAATGTTGCCGATAATGGAAAATTCCGCCAGATTTATAGCGCCACATTCGGTATTAGCCCCCAAATCAAGCATAACGCACATTCCATCTTTATGAGGAATATTTGTGCAAATTGCCGGACGATGAATGCGTTGAATGGTTTTTAATATCATTTTTGATATTGCCATCAATGCACCGGTGTTACCGGCAGATATTACCGCGGCAGCCTCTCCTTTGCGTACAGCATCAATTGCCATAAACATACTGGTATTTTTGTTACGTATTACTTGCGATGGTTTATCTTCGTTGCGAACATATTCCGAAGTATGGACTATACGGCAATAATCTTTCATTTGTGGAAATCGTTTGATATCCGCAGCTATCTTTTGTTCGTCGCCAAACAGTATGAACCTGATATCGGGATTATCCTTATGGGCTAAATTAATCCCCTCCACTACGATACGAGGGGAATTATCTCCCCCCATAGCATCTACCGATATGACCAGATTATTTTCAGACAAAACCTGCTCCATATATTATAAATAAGTCCTTATAAAGTTATTTCGCAACTTTTTGCGCAACAACTTCTTTGCTGTCATATTGGCCGCATTTCGGGCAAACATGATGAGGTCTTTTCAATTCACCGCAATTTGGGCATTCCTGATATGCGTTCGGAGTGAGCGCATCATGAGAACGGCGCATATCGCGACGAGATTTTGATACTTTTTTCTTAGGTGTAGCCATCTTTTTTCTCTTTTAGTTAATTAATTACACAAACATTCGGCGCACATTTAGCACACTTTTATTTTAAAAGCAAGCAAAATAACGCACCCGAACAATTATGACACACTTGTATATATTTTTTTTGCAGTTTGCAAGTATTTTTTTTGCTTTTATGAACTATTTTTGCTTTTATGAACTGAATACATCTAAATTGCCGTTGCAATAAAGAGGTTTATACTAAAGGAAAATACCGCAATACTGTTGCAATAAATAAACGCAGATACGATTATGGTGCAAACGGCTCCAACACTCGCGGCAAAACATCTTTAAGTGCTGAAATGCAGACACCGTAGTTAGTAATTGCAACTCCGGCCTGTTCGCATTTATAAATTCGCGAGAGAATTTCGCGCCGATTTATGGTACAGCCGCCGCATTGAATAACCAACTTATACTCACTTAAATTCTGCGGAAAGTCACATCCGCTGACATGATCAATAATGAGGTTTTTGCCGGTTTTCTTTTTGAGCCAATTCGGAATTTTAACCCGCCCGATATCATCCTCCATTGCATGATGCGTACAGGATTCGGCAATCAGAACTTTATCACCGTCGTTTAATTTATCAATCATTTTTGCACCGTTTGCCATTTTATGTAAATCTCCTTTAAAACGTGCCATCAAAATCGAAAAAGTAGTGCATTTAATATCCGGCGGTGTTAGTTTTACCATTGTTTCAACAATCTGAGAATCGCAAATTACCAATGCCGGCGGTGTTTTTAAGTTTTGCAAAACCGCGGCATAATCATCTTCTTTAACGGCAATAATGCTTTGATTATGGTCAAGACAATCGCGGATTGCTTGTACTTGCGGCATAATCAGCCGACCTTTCGGCGCTTCGTAATCAAGCGGAATCAGCATAATAACGGTAGAATGTTCGGGAGCCAAGTCACCGACCAACGGTTGTGCATTAAGATAATCTTCCGGACAAATTTTTATTAATTCAGCTTTGAGCTCATTCAGAACACGATCTCGTGAAGACAAGTCAATGGAATTTACCTTAATGCCGTCGGTTGTAGTAATCGAAAAACGGTCAGATTGATTGAAGATTTTTATCAACGGAATTTTGCGCTCTGCGGCTATTTTGATAATCTGCTGCTCTGATGCCTCGATTTTATCGCCCTGACAGAGGAGTAAAATAATATCGGCGCGATCAAAAACGGCAAGGGTTTTTTTCATACGTTTGTCGCCGAGTGCACTGTCGTCGGCAAAACCAGCGGTATCAAGCCATAAAATAGGCCCGAGCGGCGGTAGTTCCTGCGCTTTTTCCACAACATCTGTGGTAGTACCGGCAATATCCGAAACAATGGCGGCTTGTTGACCTGTAATCAGATTTAGAAAACTTGACTTTCCGGCATTTACCCGTCCGACAATCGCTATTTGTAAACGTAATGATTTCGGTGTGCATTGCATTAATTTTCTCCTAAAAATTCATTTTGATTATAGCATATTATTTGCTTGAATCTTTCATAAGGCATTTGCAGAAGTTCGGCGATTTGTTGCCCCAGATGCGGTAAATTTTGCGGCAATGTTTCAATATTTTGTTCAATATTTTGATACGGGCCGTCGGTTTCAAGCAGAATCTGCCGCAAATTGAGATATTTCAGAATGTTGGCGGCATTTTTCTTGCGTAAAATTGAAAAATTGAGACCGAGAAAAAATCCGCGCTTTTGAAGCTCTTTTCCCCATTCGGCAGAACCGGTAAACGAGTGAAAAATCGTGCGCTGCGGCAATTCAGAAAACAATTCCGCTATTTCTCTATCGGCCTTTACCGCATGGATAATAAGCGGACGATTATATTTTTTTGCCAATGCAATTTGGCGCTTAAAAATACTGTAAGCAACTGCCGTATCTGGATTTTTCAGTCGGTCGATACCACATTCGCCCACAAAGGCACAGGGATTATGTTGCAATATTTTTTCGAGGGTATCTTCCCAATTAGGTAACGCATCGTGCAAATACCACGGGTGAATCCCATACGCCGGCGTGACTTCCGGATATTGCGCGGCCAACGCGGTAACTGCCTCCCAATCGGAGGGATGAGCCGAGGGATTGATAAAATGCACAACACCGTTTTTTATGGCGTTTGTTACCACATTTTTAATATTATGCGTTTTATAGTCCTGTAAATGAATGTGTGTATCTATATACATATTTAACCTTTCATAATGGAGATAATAACAGCTATGAAGTTTTTTACAAGAGGCGAATCGCAAATTTTTACACAACCGCTGCTGAAAATAGATTTAAACAATTTGATTGATAATTATAAAACATTGTGCAAAATCATTGCTCCGGCGACTCCGGCTGCAGTGGTAAAAGATGATGCGTACGGGTTGGGAGCATTTGAGGTGGCTAAAGCGCTGTATGAACGTGCGGATTGTCGCAACTTTTGGGTGGCGCACGCTTTGGAAGGCGCTCGCATTGCCGAAGCCGTACCGGAAGCTGATATTTATGTATTGCAAGGGATCGGCGCAGACAGCTATGATTTATTTGAAGAATATCATCTGATTCCGGTCATCGGCTCGCCGGCGATGTTCGCTTTTTGGAAACAAAAGCCGATAGACGGCATAAAGCCGGTAATTCAGGTGGAAACCGGGTTGAATCGTTTGGGTTTTCGACCGGATGAACTGAAAAAACTCGGCAAAAAAGATTTACAGACTTTCGGTATGGTGTTGAGCCATTTGGCTTGCGCCGATGAAAAAGACCATTTTATGAATGCACATCAATTGGAGAATTTTAAAGCGATTCGTGCTAAGTATTTTCCGGATTTACCTGCAACATTATCGGCTTCCGACGGTGCATTTTTGGGTAATGATTTTTGTTGTGATATGGTACGTTTGGGCGCAGCAATGTATGGTATCAACACGGCACCGTATCGGCTTAATCAAATGAAAAACGTGATTACGGTGGAAGCTCCGGTGTTGCAAATTGCCGATTTGCCGAAGGGCGAATTCGTGGGGTATTCGGCAACTTATCGGGCGGCGCAGAATCGGAAAATTGCGATTGTTTCAATCGGTTACGGCGATGGTATGCCACGCTCTCTTTCCAACGTTGGTAAGGTGTTTTTCAAAAAGAAAGATAAAATGTGTGAGGCACGAATAATCGGCAGAGTTTCCATGGATAATATAATCTGTGACGTTACCGATGTACCGGACTTGCAAACGGGGGATTTCGGGGCACTTATTTTTGATGAATATACGCTTGATGACATTGCGCGCGATGCCGGAACCATCAGCTACGAAATTGTTTCGCGCCTAGGTAAAAACACGCGTTTTGACAGGAAATATTTGTTAAAATAAACTTTTTGACAATATTTTTTTACGCTATAACTATTTGAAAATATGTATATTTTAAAAATAATTCATTTTTTTTAGAAAAAATATATTGACAAATAGAAAAAATAATGCTAAATGATTAAGTATGCTATAAATAACTTAGAAATTATTATCCCAAGCGAGGGATTTTGAAAGGCTGCTGCAGTGATGCATCTTCCGGTGTTAGTTAACATAATGTAGTAAATTAACGAACATGAACAAATCTCCCCCCTTTAAAACTTAAACAGGATCTTTTTGAGGTATAGCTTTTGGTGCCTGTTCCCCGATTACGGAAGTAAAGCAATACCGAATTCGTTAACTCTGACAGCACAGTGTGCCGCAAGATGAAACGACAATGATTAGCAACCGAAAGACATATTGATCATGCGGGTGGTTGCCCCCTTTAAAGATGATCAAAAACCGGCTTACGTTCTCGCACGCAGAACAGATGTAAGCCGGCTTTATTTTTTTAATGGAGCGTAATTTTTTATACTGTTGACACAAACAGTGAAAAATGCTAATATTCTCTGCAAGAGGCTGAAATGGAGCAAAAAAAGTCAATATGGCAGAAATTAAAAGAAAAGCGCTTATCTTTGGGGATAAGTGCAATGCTCGGATTGTCTGTTATCGGCGGGTGGGTGCGTTCGTTGAATTTCGGAAATACTGCAAAAAATACGTCTGAGGTTGTCGAGAAAGATACGGTCAATAATGTTTCACCGGTGCTGATAAATAATCCGATTAACAAAGTAGCATACAGAACAGATACGCTAGCGCGAGCCGGAAGTACTTTATTGTTTTATAATTATGGCACAATTACTCGTAACTATGTCGAGAACAATAATGGATATCGCTTGCAGATGCCGTATTTCGCACATGAAGATTGGCATCATCATAATGATAAATTACGGTATAGAACACGTTTTTATTTTTCGCCGGTTGAATATTACAAATTGTGCATGCACGATGAAATTTCCGCTAATATTGTTGCAGTTCTGACCGCACGATACGAATATATGGCAGCTCCATCCAATGCAGAAAAGAAAAAAATTATCGCTAAATATAAGAATTCTTATTTGAAATTTTATTTTGAGGAGGTTGAAAAAGGTAAAATAAAACCACATAGTAAAAATTCGGCTGATTTTGAAAAAGAAATGAGCTTTATTGCCAACGCCACTCAGGAGATGTGGATAAAAAAATATTCGGCTCATTATGCGCCGAGAACATATCGCATGTTGCAAAGATATGTAGGTCGTCTGGGTTTGGTGGAAGACAGCAAAAAAAATTATAGTTTTGTGCTTGATTATATGTATACTATCGGCGGTGTTAATTTTGCCAAATATATGAAGCATGATATTGACACTTCTGATGACAAAGTTAAACTAGCCGAACAACTGCGCAAAGTTAAATCTATGCGCGCCGGAGGTTTGAAAATTATGAATTATGTCAACGATGCGTACCATCTGATGCAAAAAATAAGTTTCAACAATACATACGAGGCATTTCAGAATTTGCTGATATCCGCACAGCTGAAATACATGTTGCAAGGTAAAACAGCCGAAGAATTGCAAAAAAATCCACAGTTGGTTAACCTGAGTTTTACTAAAATTATGAGCAAGATTCGCTCCGATGCGGGGTTTAAAAAAGCAGTGCTTAGTTATCCGCTTATTTCTGGTAATCGCGTTAATATCAATAATTCGGAAAAAGCGGATAAAGAGACGATTCGTCAAATGTACGCGTATCAAGGACTTGATCTGATGGCTATGATTTCCAATTATCAGCAGGAAGCTTTGCCGGTGCAAAATGCTGCTAAATCTTATATTTTTGAAAATTTTGCCGGAGATTATATGCAAACCACCATTCCGGATAAATCGGAGAAAAATTTGATCGAGCCGTCGTTATTTAGTTTGTATAAGGAAGAAACATCTGCCGAAAATACCGCTGTTTTCAACAAAAGGAGAATAAGTGCGGTGCAGTACCTTAATATTCCGAACTTTCGTGAACCGATTTTGACTTCGGCTACGGCCGGGGACTATTTTCAGATAATACAATGTATGCGGGAATTTGCCGATATGCCGCAAGTGCTTAAAGAATGTAATACGGCAGCGCAGAAAAAATACTGGAGAGAACATCCGGAAATAGCAAAAAAATATATGCAGAACCAAAAATAAAACCGCCGAGTTACCAGCTCAGCGGTTTTATCTTATACATGGAATAATTCATAAATTTTCTTGGCAGTTTCAAAGCGCGGATCTAACAGAGCCACCGCTTTGATTTCCGGAAGCAGATCATGCTTCAGGCAGAACAAGCATAAAAGATTAACATAGTTAAGCTTGACTACCTTTTGATCGCGTTTCATACTTACGCTGATTAGCTTTCTCTGAAAATCCACATCAGGATTGTTAAGATGAGCTATCAGAAGTTCACTTAGCACAAGATAATGCTCAACATAGGCGAGAGTGTCGCCATATCGGCAGATATCATCAATATGCTCAATGAACCAATTATCCATATCGTTCGGCTCCCTTGTTATGGGGGCTGTACGAGAATTGACTTTTCTCAAATTCTCCCACAACTCCTGATGGAGCTTGTCGTTTTTATCCACTGACTCGTCTTTCTCAGGACGAGTGTAGTCTTTTTTTATCACGCAGCTGTCGGCCAGAATGCGTGAATAAATCTGAGACAATTCGTTTTTTGTCTCTGTTGTGGTTGTATCTTCATCTTCACTCTCATCGGAAGGGCAGTAATACACCTTCTTATAGTAATAAACACATCCACAAACTGCGGCTATTAAGCCGATAATTGATAACAGTAATATCTCCATAATATATATAATTTTTTTTCTAAGTCTTACTTTAACATAAAATGTACAAAAATCAACAAAAAAATGCGATAAATTGCAAAAAATGTGAAATTTTAAGCATAAAATTCGTTTTTAGCGATGCTTAATAGGAAAAAACCGATAAGTTTGTCAGATTATATGCACTATAACAGATATTATTCTTGCATTCGGTGGCAATATCGCCTAGCGTTACAGTATAAAGGAGAAAAGAATGCCGACATGGGAAATAGAAGATAAAACAGGCTGTGCCGTCTGCGGAGTCGACGAAGCAGGACGCGGTCCGTGGGTAGGTCCGGTTGCTGCAGGTGCTGTGATGTTTTTAAGCCGCGATATAAATTCGGAAATTTTAACGCAAATTGATGATTCTAAAAAATTAACCGCCAAAAAACGTGAAAAACTGTATGATTTATTGTTGGAAGAAGCGCGGGCAGGGCATTTGACCTACGGAATTGGTTTGGCAAGCGCTGCGGAAATTGACGAGATTAATATTTTACAAGCTACGTTTTTAGCAATGAGACGAGCTGTAGAAAAACTTAATCCGCAGCCGCGGCACGCACTTATTGACGGTAATCGTTTGCCTCAGAATTTTTGTTGTGAAACTTCGTGTTATATCGGCGGAGATGCTCGTTCGTATTCAATTGCCGCAGCCAGTATATTAGCAAAAGTTTATCGGGATAACTTGATGAAAGAACTGGCGCATAAATATCCGGGGTATGGTTTTGAAAAAAATGCCGGATACGGTACTAAAGATCATATTGAGGGACTAAAAAAATATGGGATAACACCTGAACATCGTAAGAGCTATAAACCGATTAGGGAATTTTGGGAGCAAAAGCTATAGAAAATGCCGCGGTTAAATGCCGCGGCTTTAGTAATAAGATACCGATTTATTGTGCCATATTCTTCAGGCTTGTAATAATGTTTTCGGCAGCGGTTTTATTTTCTTCACTGATGCCGGCAGCTTGCAATGCTAATTTCTTGGCGCAAGTAGCAACCAGTTCATCGGCAGTGTCGCTCAAACCTTTGGTAAACAGCGTGCCGGCCTGAAACTTGCTTTGTGCTTCGGTCAGCATACAAGCCTGCATTTTTTGACGCACCGAAGAATTAGCGTCGGTAGCGGTCAATGATGATAAGAATCCGCCGTCTCCGGCTGTTGAATTGGCACAAGCTGCCAAAACTAAAGCAAAACCCAATACTATAGATTTTTTCATATTTTTCCCCTTTATAAAAGTAACGTTACATTTGTACTTTAAATTGTTTCGTACTGATTGAAAAGCAAATAATGCAAATTATCCGCTTTTTTGTCATAAATATCTTGACAAATTTGCCAAATAAATATAATATGGACTTAACCAAATATTATTATGCCCTAGAGATTATAATATCTTCATGATGTCAACAGCGGTTGAGTTTTGCATAGTTTTTTGGGAAACAGTATTCACTTCAAAAAAAACAAAAAAAATGAGAACAATCGCAACTGCAGTTATGAATCTGAGTCTGGTATTGATTCCGGTAGCTCTTTTAGTGTGGGGGATTATCATTGCCGATAGCTCCTATTGGCAGTATACTCTCGGTATCGGTATCGCTGCTTTTGCCTGTTTTACCTATGAGAGGTATATGCAGGCCAAGAAGAGCGGAAAGATGCGGGAGGAAGCCAAGTTCTTTGTGGCTGTATTCGGTGTCGCCGCATCATTTTTCCTGCTGTTACTGCAGGTCATGTTCTGCGGTATGACGGGAGCAAGAGCCTTGCCGCTAGAGTGTTCCCTCGGCTGGATGATGCTGCTCGGATCCGTTTATGGATTCAGAATGCTCGCCCGAAATCGGCCGGAAATCAATGCTATTGGTTACAGTGCTGCCTTAGGCTTTAGTTTTATGGCAATTGTTGTAATCGGAGTAGTTTTTGATTTGTTCGAGCACTTTTCCGGAATGGAAGTTCCTGAACTCATCGGCAATTTCTTTGGATGGCTTGCTCCGATTACGGCCGTAGGCTGTCTAGTTTGCCTGTTTATCGGGATGGCACAGGACAAAATGGCTCGTCGCTGACTGACATTGCGCAAAATATACCCCGTTTCTTTAATCGGAAACGGGGTGCGCTTTTTTAAAGCTTTTTTCATTTTTTATTAAGCGAATCCAAAATGGTTTTGGTTATAGCTTGTTTTGCTTGCGCTTTAACCGAGCGTTTGGCTGATTTTACGGCGGCATCGGTAGCATTTTCCAACGCTGATTTTTTGGAGGACTTATTATTGATAAGAGCCATCACAAAGGCAATCCCGATGCTGACAATTCGCCGTTGCATCGGTTTGCCGAGTTTATCCCAATAACCTTTGATTTTGGCGATAAAGCCGCCGGACTTTCCGTTATTTAAAGCTTCTTCCTTAGCTTTTTCTTGCTGAGCAATATATTCCTGCGTTTGCGTTTGGATTTGCTGTCCGGTAATAATGCCGGAATAGTCAATATCTTCCAATTCGCAACGATGCGGAGCGAGCAGGGCAACAATATCCTCATTCGGAGCATAAGCACCGAGAGTGCGGGTTAAAGTGCCGTTTTCTTCGAGCAACAACGAGTCGCCGCGACCGAGCAAATCTTCGGCACCGGCCATATTTAAAATAGTCATGGAATCGGTCGGGGAAGATACCTTATATGACAGACGCGTCGGTAAATTAGCCTTAATCACACCGGTAATTACGTCAACCGAAGGACGTTGCGTGGCAATAATCAAATGAATACCGGAAGCTCGCGATTTTTGTGCCAGAATCTGCACCTGTTTTTCTACATTTTTATCCGAGAGAATTAAATCTGCAAACTCATCAATCACGCAAACGATATACGGCATTTTTTTGCCTTTGGCGTGATATTCACCGATATTGCGCACCATATTCTGCTCAAACACGGCATAGCGTGCGTTCATTTCATCAACCAATTTCTCAAGCCAACGCGCAGCCATACTCATATCAGTTACCGGCGGACACAGCATATAGCGCTGTTTGTTATACATACTGAACTCGATACGCTTCGGGTCAACCAGAATAAACTTTAATTCTTCCGGTTGTTTTTTAGCCATCATCGACAAGATGAATGAGTTTAACCCCACTGATTTACCCGAACCGGTAGTGCCTGCCACTAATAAATGCGGCATTTTGGAGAGGTCTTTAATAATCGGTTTGCCGTGCATATTTACTCCCACCAGAATCGGCAAAGCGGCAGTGGTGTTAATAAATTCTTCCGCCTGCAACAACGGCATAAAATCAATAGTCTGTGCCTTTGGTCGTGGAATTTCAAAGCTGATATAGGTGGAGTTAACCACCGGAGAAACACGAATTCCGCTCACACCGAGTTCACGGGCAATATCCTTAATGGAACCGGCAATGGCGGAAAATTTGGTGCCGGTAGTCGGTTGAAATTGAATATCCGTAATGAGCGGACCTTCAAATATTTCGCCGACGACACCCTTAATACCGAAATGGGAAAGGGTTTCTGTCAGCTGTGCAGTTAAGTTCTCAGTCACAATTACATATCCTTATTTGATTTGCCGTTACCGAACATTTGATATTGACCGACTCCGCCGAAGTATTTACGGAAGAAGCCTTGCTCGCGTTCAGTGGCTTTGGTTTCATCTTTGTCTATGGAAATTTTGTTGGCATCAGCCAATGTGCGTTTATCAATCCGACTGACCTTATTGTCCTTAAAAGTAACGGCAACCACTTCGCGATCAAGTTCCGTCGGCTTTTCGAATGCTATGCGGCGAATGGTAGATGACATATATATCCAATGATCATTGCTTAAGCCGGTTACAAGACTTGGATCTCCCAAAAGCTGCAAAACTTCTTCTTTGGTTTGCCCGATACTCAGTTGTTTCATATAGCGTTCGTCAGGTACATCTCCGTTATGCGATATAAATAAATCACTGGAGCAAGCCGTGTTCAATAACAGTGCAAAGATAAAAAGCAAATTGCGTATTGACATCTATATAATTCCTTATATTTATATTGAATATAAAATATATATAACACAAGGATTTCAGAATGCAAAAAAAATTTTCATATCCAGTTAAAATAGATGAATTAAATCAAAACAGTTATAAATTTATATTGGAAGCGGATTCCGAAGAATTGCAGGATATAACAGAGGTTTTGCAAGTTGAAGCCGTGAAATTTTTTCACGGTGAAGTGTTTTTGAAATTTATTAAAAGAGACAATTTGTTGCGCGTGTGGGGCAATGTGGCGGCGACGTTAACCATAAAAAGCGTTATCAGTTTGGAGAATTTTGAGCAGAAAATAGAAACTCCGTTTGAGCTGTTTTTTGACACCAAGGCAACATATAAAGATATTCGTGAAATGGAGCCTAATATCAATGATGAGGTGCCGGACATTGTGGAAAACGGAGAAATTAATTTAGCAGATATTTGTATAGAACAGGTGGCATTGAAAATGGATGATTATCCGCGGGCAGAAGGAGAGGTTTTTGATTTTGCGCAATATGCAAAAGTTGAACCTTTGGAACACAACAACCCGTTTGCTGTTCTGAAAAACTTAAAAAAATAGGGCATTACCGAATATCTTCGGTTTTGATTGTGTGCGACAAAATGTATCTTATACGAACTGATATGCAATAAATAAAATCATAAAGATAATGCCGCAAACGATAATTCCGGTAACAGACATTTTATTCCTCCTTGGTTGATTCATTATAACCATTATTGTGGTATTAAGTCAAATATTTTCGGCAACATGATTTAAATAATCTGTGCAAAAGTTTTGCTTGAACTATACATTTTGAGTCGAGGTGGTAAAGTAATACCGTTATACGAACTTAATAAGGAGAACTATAATATGAAAAAGATTTTAGGCGCTGCCGTCATTTGTGCAGCAATGAGTTTAACCGCTCCGGCCAATGCCGTTGACTCTACCGGCGGTTGCGGTTTGGGTTCTATGGCTTGGCGCGGTCAATCAGGTATTATTCCGCAGTCTTTGGCTATTACCACCAATAACACTTTTGCCAACAATACATTCGGCATTACTTCCGGTACTTCGGGCTGCGATCCGAACGGACGTATTACCGGCGGTACCGGCAGAATGGTATTGGCTTTCTTGGAAGACAATATGGAACAGTTTGCCATGGATGCAGCTTCCGGTAACGGTGAGACCATTGAAACACTTGCCGGTATTATGAATGTTGACAGTGCTACTTTGGGTAAGGAAGTTCAACAAAATTTTGCCTATATCTTCCCTAATGATAATGTAGAAGCACTTGATGTTACTATACGCGTAATGGAAATTGCTCACGCTTAATAAAAATTTCAAGTCACCCTTCCAAGCATAGCGAGGTCAAGGGGTCTTCCGATTGTTTGTTGAGAATTTGAAGATCCCTTGACGATTCCTATCGGAATCGAGGGATTACTTTTTTCTTTTAAAAACATCATGCGCCGATTTATTATCTGTCTGATTGCTTTGCTTTTTCCGATTTCCGCTATGGCCGCGCCGGATGTTTCCGAGTTTGCTCAAAGTTCGGAATGGTTGAAGTTGTTGCATTATTATAAAAATTTCAGCGGTTACAGAGGTTTGATTCATACTCAGGATTTTTACATCAGTCCCGAGGGTAGGTATAATCCCGAAACTGAACTTAAAGCAGAAATTGCGGAGTTTGCAGCGGGTGATAGTAAATGTCGCTTTCCGGCACGTTTCAATTTGTTGAAAGATAGCGGGTTTATCTGCGGAGATTTAGCAGATTGTAAAGAATATCAGGAATTTATGAAAGATGTGCAACCAAACGGGGTGACACTTTTTATTTACCGATGCATATATGAATAATCCGGCTTCAATGTTTGGGCATACATTGGTGCGCATAGATACAGCGCGTAAAGGTACGCAGATGTTGGCTCACGGCTCGAACTTCGGAGTTACTTCCGGTGCAGATACTGGGCTTTCTTTTATTTTAAAAGGGCTTTTTGGCGGCTATGACGGCAAATATTCTTTCAATCCGTATTGGACAATTATCAATACCTACAACAACATCGAAAATCGCGATATTTGGGAATATGGTATAAATTTAACCGCAGAAGAAGAACTCAAATTTGTTAATCATCTTTATGAAATGCAAGAGGCGCGGGTTCAATATTTTTTCTTAACCAAGAATTGCTCGTATATGATTTTGGAGTTGTTGGAAGCGGTGCGCCCAAGCCTTGATTTAAGTAGCAGTTATAACTATTATGCTATTCCGATGGATACGCTTAAAACCGTGCGTGATGTACCAGAGTTGGTTGGGGATATCAATTATCGTCCGGCTCGCTATACAAAAATTAAATATCAACTTAAACAAATGAGCTCTGCACAGTACGCAGCTTTTCGTAAAGGAATTAAAGAGCATGATTATGATATGTTTTATTTGAGCGAGACCGAACAACGGCAGGTGTTGGATACCCTGTATCAGTATTATCAATATCGCTATACCCAAGGCGAGATGGAGCTTAAAGAATATCGCCAAAACAGCTTTGCCGTACTCAGGAAGCGCAGTAATCTTCCGGCGGCGGAAGAGTTAAAGCCTGAAGGATATGATCCGAGCCTGTCACATGAATCCGCGCAAATAAGTCTTAGTAGCGGAGTATATAATCATAAGAGTTTCGAGCAAATAATGATCAGGCCGGCCTATACCTCATTGACCGATAATAATGAAGGTTTAATCCGCGGTGCAGGTGTACGTGTAACGGAAATTATCGGGCGCTACTATAATCAAAGCCATAAGCTAGTGCTGCAGCGTTTTACCGGATTGGCAATTTATTCGTTGATGCCGATGGATAGAGTGTTTATGCCGTATTCCTATAAGACCGATTTCAGTCTGGTGCGTGAATATAACCCGCAAAATGAGAAAGATGGAACGGTTGGCAATATCGAGTTCGGTATTGGCAAAACATTGGGCCTGACCGAGCGCTTTTGGTTATACGGTATGATTGATGTGCACGGACAATACGGAGGTTTGATTCCGGATAATTATTGGGTTGGTGTGGCACCGGAAGTAGGGGTATTTGCCGATTTTTCGCCGCTTAGACTGCATTTGGCGGCGGAACAGACTTTTGCCACAGCAAAGTTCGGCAATCGTTTGCAATATAAAGCCGATGTTGCATTCGGTATTAACAAAGACATTTCACTTAATTTTGAATTTAATGCTTTGCATAACAAACGAGGACATAACGAGCAGGAATGGTTAACCGCGATTAAGTATTCGTTTTAATACGGCAATAACAAAAAAATCCCTCGCGGCGGTTAAGCGGCGGGGGATTAAAATTTCAGACATCAGCATTCACTACATCAACTTTTTTTGTTCTGGGTAGTAAAGCGATACCTAAGACACACAACAGTAAGAGCCCAAGAAGAATAACACCGGTAGTTGAATTGGTGTGGTATAATTCCTCAATCTGTTCGACGGACTGCTTACCGGTAACGGCTTGCACTCCGGTTTTACGCGGCGAAGTGAACACGGTAACGAGCATTCCCTCAACCGGCTCAACATCCTGCGTTTTGCCATATGAACGCGGATTGCGGTCAAGAATAGTCACAGTGGCAACGGTGTATTGAGTTGAGTCAACAACCACAAACCAAGTACCGCTTTTTGCCTCATATTGCAGATTGTCGGTACCGATAATTTTCGGCTCAATCGGCTCGCTGTCAAAAGCAGAGCAACCAGTTAATGCTACGCTGAGCGCGGCAATTAACGCAAAGACTAACTTTTTCATACGCTTTTACGTTTAAGAGTTACATCTGTAATAAGGACTACTCTTGAAAGAGCGTAATCTCTTCGGCTCTTCGATAGAAAAGCCCATGGCTTGTGTTTCTTCCGCTGTATAGGCTTTCTTGCCTTGCGGCGTTTTACAGTTTTTTTCCATACGCTTTTAGGTTTTAGAGTCTTTACCACACTGATGAACAAGCCCATCCACATATTCAATCAGACTTATAGTTTTTATCTGTTTTGATATAGGAATGTGCTCAATAGCGGATACAACAAAGAATTCACCGTTTATATTGACTGTAACAATCGCCTCATCACCATTTGGAATTTCTGATGGCGCGATACTGTCTAACAACGAATCATCCCAAAAACACCGCAGAATTAAAGGCTCAGAAATATCTTCAGCCTTTTTGTTCTCTATTTGCACTGATTTAAGAGATAATTTCAGCAGATTGTGACGTTTATTGTAGCCAACAACCTCTCCTCTAAGTTTAATCTTTTCCATACTTTAATTATGTTTAGAGTTTATACGCATTTTACCAGAATATGCCAATGTTTGAGAAATTTATCGAATTTGACATTTTGCCTTTTGCCGTTTCTGGCTGCAGCAACCAGCTCCGGCGCATAAGGCAACAAAACCTCGATTTCCTTTCCATTATCAATGACTGTTCCTCTTAAATAAAATTCATCTGATAAGTGAACACGCTCTTTGATGGTTATTTCATAAACCTTATCTTTGTCAAGTCCGGTATAACTGCTATATCCGTTCCAAGTCATCAGAATCAGGGCATACACAAAGAGATAGCCGATAACGGCAAGTGTCCAGCCATCGTGCGGAGGTGTTTGCAGATTGTCATAAATGATATACGCCGTCACTGCAACAAGTTCGGCTAAGAAAAAGCCGTTAAGCCTCTTTTTGTTGATGTGCCCCCAAGGCACTTTAAGCGCATAACCGGCAAATAAGTGTATCAGGCACAACAAGCCTAAGATAATACGACCTTCAATGTAATGTTCCATAAGCAATAATATTTTTTTAATGATACATGTTGTTATAATTATAATTTTTCTACCGCCACCTTAAAGAAAAAATATATCAGAGTCAAACAAAAAATCTTCAATGTCATGCCTCGATTCCAATAGGAATCGTCAGGGCATCTTCCGCTTTTTTATTTAATTTGAAGATCCCTTGACCGAACCTTGCAGTTCGGAGGGATTGTTAGTTAAAAATATGTTATAAAAGATGTGATAAAGAAGAAAAAGGGCGGACGAACGACGAGGGATAGAACACTAAAGTTCGTAGTCATCAGGTTCTCCGCCCAGTAACAATGGATACTTGATGGATTGCTTG
>JAFSWL010000039.1 GCA_017444525.1 Alphaproteobacteria bacterium | reverse complement strand
GATGGGTATTTTGTCAGTACCGTAGGGGTTAATGAGGCAGTGATACAACGCTATATAGAATATCAGGGACGCGAAGATTTAGGACAAGCTTGGCTTGACCTAAAATGATACCACCGGCGTAAGCCGGTGGAGTTTCATTTATACAAGTTCGGTCAACGTGTCGCTAAACAGGTTGTTGAGCCGCGGTTTGTGATGATCTTGGTATAAATACCAATCAAGAACTTTTATCGCACCGTTAATGCGGGAACTGAGGAGATTGTATTGCATCTCATAGCGGAATATAGTATCTTTTTGAGAGTTAAATACTTGCAGATTGATACTCTCCTCATTTCTATCCAAAGAATTTATACGCATAAATCCGTACTGTACGAGGCCGCAATCAAGAGTGTTTCCCTGTTCGCGATAATAGCCGGTCGGTTTTCCCAGTACCTCATTGATAACATTTGCCCAGTAAAGCCATTGATTTTGGTTGTTGTAACGCTCGGTATTATACAGAATATCGATTCTGATGCGTTGAACATCACCGGCAAAACAATTGAGCAAACCTTTGAGATTTTTCATCATTAGAACTTTGATAATGGAAAAATCAGGTATCAAAATCAGTGGAGCGTAGTCATTTCCGGCTATGGTGCTGGTGTTTCGCAGAATATCGCTTTTTTCATTTCCGAAGGCACACTGCATAATGGCCGGCATGGCATAGTCTCGATAAAACTTTGCCCGCTCGAATACCGTGCCGGCAATCCCGAAATCCAGTACGACAGTAGGGTTAATGTTATGCGTAAGAACCTGTTCCAAGTTTCTGAATTCTCCGGAGAGTAAGTTATTCTTCGGATATCTGTCATCAACTTTGAAAACGATTTTAAATTCAGACGGATGTTCGTTAAGTTTGGCAATAACCCCTTGTCCCAATGAGCTTAAAGCTCCGATAATTCCCAAATAATACATACGCATTTTTATTTAAGTAATACATTTTATGTATTTTGAAATATCACATTATTACACTGCTGTCAATGGGTATATTTTTTAGGCATAATGTATGTCAGTGATTATTTTTGGCGGCAAATTTTGCCAGACGCAAGATTGTATAACCGGCAATTTGTTCGGCAGGCATATTGGTGGTTTTGCAACTGCGTTCACATTCGTAAAGCATATTCAGAGCACTGAGCAGTTGTTCTGTATTCCAAATCCGGAGCTGTTTATAGAAATCATTTTTGCGATAAAACATAAGATTAAAAAATTTGGTAGCTTCATCAGCTGATTTGCCATCATTAATTTGCGCAGTCGTTTCTAATAGGCGTTCAAAATGATATTCCAATTGTCGGACAAGAGTTGCCGATTCTTCGCCTTCTTTAAGTAAGCGATTATACATGGAACATGCTTTGGCAATATCTCCGCCGGCTGTGAAATAGCATAAATCTTCAATGTTTGCTCCAGCCACATCACTGACGGCATTTTGAATATCGGATATCATCACGTTTTTGCGTTCGCCCATATATATTTCAAGTTTGTCGATCTCACTTTGATTTAAGCGGCGATCAGGCGATAAACGTGAACGTAAAACCTGTAATACGGTGGTATCCGCTGTTAGTTTTTTGGCGCGTAACATAGCTTCTGCATCGGCGGCAATATCCGTCTCTCTGTCTTCATAACAACCGACCAATATAACATCTTTTCTATCTTTAGACCATGTGATTAACGAAGAATTTTTCTTTAAGGTGGAAGATGTTAATATCAGTAGGTTTTCCGAAGTTGTTTCCGGCAGCATTGATTTGAGAAGCGAAGCCAAAGTATTGTCTGCATTTAATACCACTACGGCACGACGACCGCCGATAAGCGATTGAGAGTGAAACTCAGCATAGATTTCTCCGCCATCCTTGGAAATATCTTCCATACGCAGCTGACAGTAGCGAAAAGCATCATCGGTTGATCCGCATACAGCAACGGCACATTGTTTTTGCAACATGGATATTTCACCCTCATTGCTGCCGTACAGTATAATGCATTTTACGGTCGGATCAGGGTGTTTGCAAAAACTTTCAAGCTGTGCCGGTTTAAGGTTCATGCGGATTGTCCGTTTGTGATTTTTGTGAATGGAAGTATGCACCGATACGCAAAGCTATGTCGTTGGCAATGATTTTAGCACCGTCTTTTTTTATTTTTTTCTTATCCATGGTAGTAGAATACGGATTATCAAGCAAGTCATAACTTAAGATAGTGGAACTGCTAGCACTTAGCAGTTTACCTTTTTTGTTGCTCCATAATTCGTATGATACCCTATAAGTAACCTTTTCACGGGTGGCAGTGATGTCGTCGCGCAGTGCCTGCTGAACAGTACTTGCCGTAGGTGCATTGATTTTTAAGAAATATTCGGAGCCTTTAGGAGCACCGGACGGATTCAAAATATCAATAAGCTCATTTTTAATCAGTTGTCCCATACGGCCGCCGGACGTATTGATTCTGATTTGTGCCATTTCCTTGACAATATCTGCATCATACTGGTTGTTATAATACCACAAATTATCTCCGCTTGTTTTTTCAACATATAACGGTTCAAAACCACAAGCCGAAAGACATTCTATAAGAAGTGCTGCCCCTAATATTTTCCGAATTTTCATAATGCTTTACATTCCTACTACAATATTAACGATTTTGTTCGGTACAACGATTATTTTTTTAATTGTTTTACCGTCGAGCTGCCGCGCCACGTTTTCAAGTCTCAGTGCAGCGGCTTCAGCAACATCCTTGGCCGCGTCTTTGGCTATGGTAATCGTGCCGCGCATTTTACCGTTCATCTGTACGCCGATGGTTACCATATTATTCTCCGCCAGTTTGGCATCACCCACAGGCCAGCTTTCCGTAACAATTAGAGTGTTATGCCCCAAGCGAGCCCACATTTCTTCGGCCAGATGCGGAGTAAACGGCGACAAGAGTTTCAACAGTGTTTCATACATGGTTGCCGGAATTTTATCTTTGTTGCCGAGATAGTTGACATAGGTCATCAAAGCCGAAACCGCGGTGTTGAACTTCATTTGCTCGATACGCTCGGAAACATCTATAATGCAACGATGCATTTCGCGTAAATCGTCGCTATTCATTGGTACATCTTTATCGGCATAAACCTTTGTAAACAAGCTGTAAACGCGGCTGACAAAACGATATACACCGTTTAAGCTTTCTTCCGACCAACTCGCCACCTGATCAAACGGACCGATGAACATTTCATACAGACGGAAGGTATCGGCACCGTAATTTTCGACAATCTCGTCCGGATTAACCACGTTGCCGCGCGATTTGCTCATTTTTTCGCCGTCGGCTGCCAGAATCATACCGTGTGAGGTGCGTTTTTGATACGGCTCCGGCATCGGTACATAGCCGCAATCATAAAGGAATTTATGCCAGAAACGTGAATATAAAAGGTGGAGCGTGGTGTGTTCCATACCGCCGTTGTACCAATCGACATTCATCCAATATTTTAAGGCTTCCGGTGAGGCAAATTCTTTATCGTTATGCGGATCGCAATAGCGCAGGAAATACCATGACGAACCGGCCCAATTCGGCATTACGTCGGTTTCGCGTCGAGCATGACCGCCGCATTTAGGGCAGGTGGTGTTTACCCATTCGGTAGCATTGGCTAGCGGAGAATCGCCGTTGTCGTTCGGGCGATAATCTGGGACATCCGGCAGAGTAAGCGGCAGTTGATCTTCCGGAACAGGTTGCCAACCGCAATGTTCGCAATAAACCATCGGAATCGGTTCGCCCCAATAGCGTTGTCGTGAGAATACCCAGTCGCGCAATTTAAAATTGACTTTAGCGTGTCCGAAACCGTGGTCTTCGGCATATTTAATGGCTGCGGCCATAGCGTCTTTTTTATCCATACCGTCCATAAATCCGGAGTTGATATGCGTACCGTCTTCTTCCCACGCTTCTTTAGAAATATCGCCGCCTGCCAAAACCTGAATAATCGGCAAATTGAACACTTTGGCAAAATCATAGTCGCGTTGGTCGTGCGCCGGAACTGCCATAATTGCGCCGGTGCCGTATCCGGTCAGAACATAATCGGATATAAACACCGGAATCAAAGTGCCGGTATACGGATTACGAGCTTTGATGCCTTTTAATTCTACTCCGGTCTTGGTGGTGTCGGCGGTACGCTGTAATTCTGATTTTTTTGCTGTTTCGTTGACGTAATTTTGCACTTCGGAGGCATTTTCAAATTTGTTCATCAGCTCGGTCACAAAAGCGTGCTCCGGAGCCATAACGCAATAAGTCGCACCAAAAATCGTATCCGGACGGGTAGTGTAAACCACCATTTTTTTACTCAAATTGTTACCGCTGTTATCGGTCAGTTCAAATTCCAATTCCGCGCCTTCGGAACGCCCAATCCAGTTAATTTGTGTTGACTTAACGCGGTCAATAAAATCAACCGTTTCTATGTCGTTAATCAGACGGTCGGCATATTTGGTAATGGCGAGCATCCACTGTTCTTTATCGCGGCGGACAACTTCGGCACCGCAACGTTCGCAATGTCCGTTGACAACTTCTTCGTTGGCCAAACCGACTTTACAGGAAGGACACCAGTTAATCGCCATTTTATCTTTATAGGCCAAACCATGTTTCCAGAATTGAATAAACATCCATTGCGTCCATTTGTAATATTCCGGGTCGCAAGTGTTGAAGCATCTATCCCAATCAAACGAGAAACCGAGTGATTTGAGCTGACGGGTAAAAGTTTCGATGTTTTGTTTGGTGGAAACCGCCGGATGGACACCGGTTTTGATGGCATAGTTTTCCGCCGGCAGACCAAAGGCATCAAAGCCCATCGGATACAGAACGTTTAGGCCCTGCATACGCTTTTTACGAGCAATCACATCAAGCGCGGTGTATGAGCGCGGATGGCCTACATGCAAGCCGGCTCCCGACGGATACGGAAATTCAACCAAAGCATAGAATTTTTCTTTGTTATGGTCGATTTCTACCTTATAAGCTTTTTCGTCTTCCCAAATTTTTTGCCATTTTTTCTCGATGGTGCGGAAATTGTAGCGTTCTTCGTTTTGCCAAGTTTCGCGCCATTCTTCCCAAGTTTTTTTACCGTTATATCGTGCGTTTCCCGACATTGATTTTTCCTCTGATTAATATACGTTACAAAACAATTACGGCAAAATTAGCATAATAATTTGTAAATTTCAATGCATAACCGCATTATACACAAATGAATGTATGATATAAAAAAACGCTTCGAAAACATCGAAGCGTTTTATTTTGGCATATTTGAATTATAAGCCCCAAGAACCGCCGTACGAGCCTTGAACACCGATGATGGTGCTACTGCCGTATTTGTTGGAGCCGCGGTCTTTGGCACGGAAGTATTGAATATACGGACCCATTTGCAGACCGTTATAAATATCAACCATCATATCAGCTTTGTTGTTCCATTCATAGTCGAAATCACGCGGATTGTATTTGCTGTATTCAAAGTAATCACGGAAATAAGACGTAAGGTTGAAGTTAATGCCTTCACGCAGCGGATAAGTCGCATCTACACCGATTTCATAAGCCCATTTTCTGGTTTTATCGTGCTTGTACGTAAAGTCATATTCACCGACCAGACCTGCATAGAGATTTTTGATAATCGGACCGTCAAACATTTTCATACCGGCCATACCACGGATGATTTTAGTGCGCGGTGCATCATCGTTCGGGTCAAATTCTGTCTGATAAGCGCCCTGTATGAACGGGCCGACATCAGCATCCCAATAACGCCATACTTTCATAGCATAATCGGTTGAAAGCAAAATCTTGTCGGCGGTTTCGTTTTCAATCGCCGGACCATCATTCTGATGAACTTTGGTTTTGCCGTATTCCATAAAAATGTTATTATCCCACTTATAAGCAGCTTGTTGATTAATCAAAGAAAAGTCAAAAATTCCCTTAACCAGACTTTCGCTGTTGCCACTTAATTCGGCGTTCGGCGAACTTCTATATTCTTCGGAGTTTTTGATTTTGGTGGAAGAAAGTTCAACGCCGGCTTTTTTCAGTTCGGCAACCCAGCCATATTGCTGATAATCTGCAGCTTGGGCATTGCGTGCGGCCGCAACCAAAACCAGCGCCGGCAGCAACAATAAACTTAATCTGTTTGTCATAATATAGTCCTTTTAACAGTTTATACTATCCAAAGGTTAGAATAATTTGATTAAAAAAGGTTTAAAATAGATGCAATAATGCTTGACAGGTTTATTTTTTTGTATTATAAAGTGCCCGAATTTAGAGTAATTTTACCCGATAAGTTCGTTAAAAGGTAAGCTCTGAGGAGTCCGTCAGTCAGCGAAGGTACGCACACTGACGCTAGTTTGTTTATGTAAAAAAGGATAAAACTTTGTTTGAGAGTTTGACAGATAAGCTGAGCCAAGCGTTTTCAAAAATCACCTCACGCGGGGTGCTGACCGAAAAAGATATTGACGACGCTATGCGTGAAATTCGGGTTGCACTGCTGGAAGCCGATGTTTCGCTGCCGGTAGTGAAAAGTTTTATCTCTGATGTCAGAATCGAGGCTTTGGGCGAAAAAGTCGTAAAGTCGGTAAAACCGGGGCAAATGGTGGTTAAAATAGTTCATGATGAACTGGTAAAACTGCTCGGCTCGGAAACAACCGAACTCAACTTTAATGCGCAGGCGCCGGTTTGTATGCTGCTTGTCGGCTTGCAGGGTTCGGGTAAAACCACCACGGCCGCCAAAATTGCCAAACGCCTTAAGAAAAACAAGCGCATTCTGTTGGCTTCGCTTGATGTATATCGTCCGGCGGCGCAAGAGCAATTAGCGCAGCTCGGCAAACAGATTGATGTTGATGTGTTGCCGATAGTGGTCGGGCAAAAACCGTTGGAAATTACCAAACGCGCTTTACAAGAAGCTAAAACAGGTGTTTATGATTTGCTGATTTTGGATACGGCCGGCCGTTTGCAAATTGATGAAACGCTGATGAACGAGGTGTTTGAGGTTAAAAAACTGGCTCAGCCGACCGAAACACTGTTGGTCGCCGATGCCTTAATCGGACAGGAAGCCTGCAACGTAGCCAAAGAGTTTAATAAAAAGGTCGGTATTACCGGCTTGGTGCTGACGCGTATCGACGGTACTTCGCGTGCCGGTGCGGCTCTTTCAATGAAAATGGTATCGGGAGCACCGATTAAGTTTTTGGGTATCGGCGAAAAGCTTGATGATATTGAGGAATTTCATGCCGACCGCATAGCCGGACGAATTTTGGGACAGGGCGATGTGGTATCGTTGGTAGAAAAAGCGATTGAAAACGTCGATCATGCCGAAGCCGAAAAAATGGCGGGTAAAATGATTAGCGGTGCGTTTGATTTGAACGATATGCTCGGTCAAATGAGGCAAATGCAGAAAATAGGCAGCATCGGAAGCATTTTAGGAATGATTCCGGGATTGTCAAAATTTAAATCTCAGATTGAAGATTCCGGAGTGTGCGACAATCTGATGAAAAAACAGGAGGCGATTATTCTTTCCATGACTAAAGAAGAACGTTCGCATCCGCATATCATAAAGGCTTCTCGCAAGAGAAGAATCGCACTCGGCTCCGGAGTTGAGGTTCATGATGTCAATGTTTTGCTCAAATCATATGAGCAGATGTCGACAATGATGAAAAAAATGGGCAAGTTCGGCTCTTTGTCGGCAATGTCTAAATTGATGAAAAACTCTCCGTTCGGAGCTATAATGCCGCACGGAACAAATAAACGGTTTCCGTTTTAATTTTTGAAAGGAAGTAATAAAAATGACAGTACGTATCAGACTATCTCGCGGTGGTTCAAAAAAACGCCCTTATTATCATATTGTAGCGGCAGATCAAAGAGCTCCGCGCGACGGTCGTTATATTGAAAAGTTAGGCGCATACAATCCGTTGTTGCCTCAAGATCATAAAGATCGTTTGATTTTGGATACAGAAAGAGTTTCCGCTTGGCTTTCCAAAGGTGCTCAACCGACCGAAAGACTGCAGAAATTGTTTGCCAATTTGGGTTTGTGCGCTGCTCCGAAAATCAGCGAACAGCCGAAGAAATCTGCACCTAAAGCTAAGGCTTTGGAGAGAATTAAAGAAAAAGAAGCAAAAGCTCAAGCCGCTGCCGAAGCTGCAGCTGCCGCTAATGCTGCTCCGGCCGAAGAAACTTCTTCTGCCGAATAATTTTCGGTTAAATAATTAAGAGAGTTATTTTGAGTCTGTAAAAAAGGCTTTGAAATGGAAAAAAGAGTTTGTATCGGTAAAATAGTGGCCGCACACGGTATTAAGGGCGAAGTTAAAGTTCGCAGCAATAATCTGAATCCGCTGGATTTGGATAAATACGGTACGGTTGAAAATGCTGACGGCAACAAAAAGTTTTCCATCAAAGTAGTGGGACTTGTTTCAACCAACGCACGGGTAAAGATTGCGGGCGTAACCACTCGTAACGAGGCGGAAGCGCTTATCGGAACTGAGCTTTATGTGCCGCGTTCGGCGTTGCCGGAATTGGATGAGGAGGAGTTTTATCTGTCAGATTTAATCGGGCTTGATGTCTGCTTGAAAACGCCGGATAAAAAAATCGGTAAAGTTGCCGCGTTTCAAAATTTCGGTGCCGGCGATATTATCGAAATCAAACTCAACGGACAGAAAGAAACGGAAATGTTGCCGTTTACCAAAGCCTATGTTCCGACCATCAATGTTGAGGACGGATATATTATCGTATCCAGCGCAACCATGATTTTTGCAACAGATGACGAGGGCGATAATGGTGCTGAAAGCTAAAATATTGACCATATTTCCCGAGATTTTTCCGGGCTTTCTCGGTACATCTTTGACCGGCAGGGCATTGGAAGACGGGATTTGGCAGCTGGAAGCAATCAACATTCGCGATTATGCGTTTGATAAGCATGGTTCGGTGGATGATACGCCTTGCGGCGGCGGTGCCGGAATGATTATGCGCCCCGATGTCTTGGGTTCGGCAATCGAACATAATTATGCCGGCGGCAAAATCATTTATATGAGCCCGAAGGGTATGCCGTTGACGCAAGCCAAAGTGCATGAGTTGAGCAAAGAAGAAAACCTGACGATTATCTGCGGTCGGTTTGAGGGAATAGACGAGCGCGTACTTGAGGAGTACTCGATTGAGGAAATCAGCATCGGCGACTATATCCTGACCGGCGGTGAACAGGCGGCAATGATTATGCTTGATGCGGTGGTGCGGCTGTTACCGGGGGTTCTCGGCAATGCACAATCTACCGAAAACGAAAGTTTTGAGCAAAATCTGCTGGAATATCCGCAATATACGCGTCCGATTGAATGGAAAGGGCGCAAAGTGCCGGATATTTTAATGAGCGGTCACCACGAAAATATTGCCAAATGGCAAAGACAGCAGGCTCTTCAAATAACCGCAAAACGACGCCCCGATTTATTGGAAAAAATGCTTGATTCCGAATAAAATGTGGTGTATAGGAATAACAAATTAACTTAAAAAGGTAATAAAAATGAACATTATCGAAAACATTGAAAAAGAGCAAATTGAAAAGCTGATGGAAGGCAAAAATATGCCTACTTTCAAGCCGGGTGATACTTTGCGTGTTCACACCAAAGTTAAAGAAGGCGACAGAGAACGTATTCAGATTTATGAAGGTGTTTGTATTGCTCGCAAGAATGACGGCTTGAATTCTTCTTTCACCGTTCGCAAGATTTCTTTTGGCGAAGGTGTTGAGCGTGTATTCCCGCTGTATTCTCCGAATGTGGCAAAAATCGAAGTATCGCGTGTAGGTAAAGTACGCCGCGCCAAATTGTACTTCTTGCGCGCATTGCGCGGTCGTTCGGCTCGTATTGCTGATGATTTGTCCGTTTCGGTTAAAGAAGTTAATAATCCGAGCAGCAAATAATTTTTGCTTTTAAGATAAAATCGAAGGAGCGTGAGCGCTGAGGCAACGCTCCTTTTTTGCGTGTAAAGAAAGTCTTTTTTACCATTTTTGATTACAATTTTGCATATAGGAGATTTATATGGATAAACAAATTGTAGAAATATCAAATGATGATTTTGTTTTATCGCTTAAACGCGGTTTTTTGGTGATTGAAAATAAAAAACAGGGAATTAAGCATGATATACCGCTTGATAATATTATGTCGCTGATAATATCGGCTAACAATACCGTTATGAGTAAGAATATAATAAATTCCATTTGTGAATATGGAGGCAATATTATTTTTTGCGGTAAAAATTATGTGCCTGTTTCAATAACTATGCCATACGAAGGGCATTGGTTGACGGGAGTTCGTGTTAAACAGCAAATAGATTGCAGTCGTCCGATGCAAAAAAAAATATGGAAAAGTATTGTTCAGCATAAAATATATAATCAGGCAGCAGTCCTTAAATATTTCTTTCCTCTGAATTCCAATATTGAGAGATTGAGATTATTGTCCAAAAATATTTTAAGTGATGATACTCGTAATAATGAGGGAATTGCAGCCGGTATATATTTTAAGGCAATGTTCGGAAAAAAGTTTGTTCGGAATAGGCTTAATGCAGATGTTAATCTATTGCTCAATTATACGTATATGGTGTTGCGTGCAATTGTGGCACGAGCTGTGGTCGGAAACGGTTTATTGCCGCAATGGGGGATTAAGCACTGTACACGTACCAACACAATGCCGTTGGTTGATGATTTGATTGAACCATTTCGAGCATTGGCGGATAAATTGGTGTTTGAAGAGTTGGAGAGGCTTATTGATATCGAGAATATAGAACTTACTCCTGAAATAAAACGTAGGTTGTCAAGTATTATCTCAATGCCGCTGCAAACAAAGAAAGGGGAGGTATCATTGACAGATGCCGTACAAGATTTTGTAGCATCACTGGCACAGAGTTTTGAAGTAAAAAAAATTGTCTTACGTTATCCGAATGTTGATGATGCGTTGAATAAAGATGTCTAAAGAATGCACAATCCGCAATAAAGTAAATTACGTCAATAAAGCAATTTGCTACTCCAGTTATTATGGTTATAGTTGACCGTTTAGTTAATCTCTGATATAATAACTTCCAGGTGCAGGCGTTTGTTATCGGCGTTATAGTTGACCGTTTAGTTAATCTCTGATATAATAATAAATTTGAAATAGTTTTTATAATCATTGTTATAGTTGACCGTTTAGTTAATCTCTGATATAATAAATGTTTTGCGCGTTTGTTAGGTATTATTGTTATAGTTGACCGTTTAGTTAATCTCTGATATAATTTCACAAAAAACAACCGCTCGCGATTGAGAGTTATAGTTGACCGTTTAGTTAATCTCTGATATAATATACGGCGCTATTTTAGCGGAGTCGTATTGGTTATAGTTGACCGTTTAGTTAATCTCTGATATAATATAACGTCGGAAACATCAATTGCATAATTCGTTATAGTTGACCGTTTAGTTAATCTCTGATATAATCTCCGGGCCGCGCTTGCATCCATGCAATAAGTTATAGTTGACCGTTTAGTTAATCTCTGATATAATAAAACCTCAATCACATCATAAGGAATAGCAGTTATAGTTGACCGTTTAGTTAATCTCTGATATAATCTCTGAATAATAACCCCTTGAAATCCGGTGATTTTAAGGGGCTATTATTATGATGAAAATGGCAAAAATAATGGTTAAAAGAGCAATAATTGACCGTTTTTTTCGCGTGTTTCTTCCTCATTTTCGGTAAAATTCTTCCCCATATAGTTTTCCGTCATCAAATATTGCTTATCGGTAATATAAAAGAAAGAAACCATTGAATTATCAGGAATAAATTTTGCCAAACGTTTAGTTATCGTCTGTCCTACGCTCAAACTTTTGACCGGTTTGATATACACCGAAAATTGCTTCATTACGAATCCGTCGTCAAGCAGAAGATTCCTAAATCTTGTCGCTTTTCGCATCTCGGTTCGGGTACGTACCGGAATATCGAACATACAAATTATCCACATCATTGACCATCCGGTTAAAGTTTCAGGCCGTTTTCTTCTTGCCATCCCATAATGCCTTATGCTTTTTCTTGATTTTGCCGAACGGAGTCAACTCAATTTTACGAGCTTTGCCTTTAGTTAAGAATGCAAGACCTCTTCGTAATGTGTCTACAAACATGTATTTTAAGGTCTTATCTTTAGGAGATGTCATTCGCGCATCAGTGATATAATCAATATTAAATTCGCCATCACTGAATTTTTTAACCTTGGCTAAGCATCTGTCTTTATCGGTATATCCGCGCCATTCGGCAGGGGTGTCGAGTTCGAGTATATCGCCTTGCTGCACTGACCAAATAATTTTGCCGCCGTCTTTTTTCCATTGCGGTTCAAATCCGGCTTGATTGGCATCAAAGCGTTTAATTACTTCCCACCCGATTTTACCGTCTTTCTCATAAAAATCAACACAGTGATTATTACGTCCTTCATAAGCTAAGCCATGTTTTGGAATGTACACAAGTGCTGAGTTGTTTTCATAACACAAAAAGCTGTCGCCTTTCCATAAACCCTTATCTTGAATAATATGAAAAGCCTTGGTTAAGATTCTGGTTTCGGTTATGGCGATTTCTTTTTTGCCGTCAATTACGGCTTGTTCGTTTTCGGCAATCAAAATTTGCTCGGCAGTATTGGCGTAAAGTTCGAGATTTTGTACCAGTTTGGCCTGTTTTTCTTTGTTTTCGGTAATACTTTCGTGCCATTCATTTTTTATTGTGTCAGGTATCAAGAGTTTGTTTAAGTCTTTCATTGACTTAACCACACCGAGAATCTTGCGTTTATAAACCGTTATCAATGCGTCCTTATCTTCCGGATTTTGACACAGAACAGTCCTGCCTGTTTCTTTATGCAATTGTCCGGATTTGCTGTGATTCGGCTTGTGCGAAACATTAATATTTTTCAATACCTCAATCACTCTCCATCGAAATTCCCCGACTGATGCAACCGAGGTGAGGGGCAGGGCGGTTTCAACGTGACGTATATCTAATTCATTTGCCATACGTTGAATTAATGAACGATTGGCACAGGCTACCGTAATCGCATCCATTGCGTGATGACGATGATCAATACGCGGCTTTTTAAGCCAATCTTTATTTTTGATTTTGTTGCAATAAACCCAGTTGCCGTCAATATCCGGCTTTTTCTCTCCATCAATGACTTCTCCGGAATTTTGCTCAACCCAATACGGATTGCACGGCAGGTAACGCGGAACGGAAGTGGTTAAACCCATTAAATCATATTCCAAACCGAGTAAATTCCAGCGTTTGCGCAGCTCTGCCGTTTGTCCGCCTTTTATCGGCAAAATGCGTGTATGTACAATATCATCTTCTGTATCATCTGCGTTATCAATAATGACTCTCAAATATCTTGCCGCCATTTTGGAAACATAACGAGTATCGGTTAAATAACGGTTAGTTTCGTCTTTATCTCCAAAATCTTCAAATTTTTCGCGCGCATCAGCTTCAAAACGCCACACTTTATCCGGCATACGACTGTGCGCATTTTTCAGAATTTCGCGAATCATTTCCGGTTGATTGGAATATTTCTTTTCAAAATAATCATAGGCAAAATCATCACTCTTATTCAGATTATCATTACGTGAAACCAAACACATATTGTTATATGCATCGGTACCGCCTTTGGCTTGCGGAATAATGTGTTCGATTTCCATACCGCTGAAATTCTGCGGAATTTTAATAGTCGGATTATACGCGTCAATCCACCCTTGTTCTTTGGCTAACTTATATTTTAAGATGTTTTTGCCGTTTACAAACAATTTATGAGCTTTCAGATATTGCTTGGCTTCTTCATTGAGCTTTTCGTTTTGTCTTTGACGCTGTTCGACTTCATTTTTCTTTTGGGCTGATACTCCTACATCACGGCCGAGTTCAAGATTAATGTCGTATGGTTTGCCGTAAATGCGGATAATGTCATTAACCACCAAACGAATCTGATTAAGAATCATATGCACCGCCGGATTTGCTATCTTGCCGTATTTTATTTCATAAGGATTGAGAGTAGGGTTATGCTTAATTGTAAGCGGTGGTAACGGTTGTGTGTCAGTCGGCAAAACGGCACCGTAATATGGTAGTTCGGAACATTTGCCCTGCATAGCGCGGGCCGCTTCTTCTGCTGTTTCAAAATGCGGATCCGATTTTTTAAGTTTGTCGGTAATTTCGCGATGCGATAACACTTCTTTTTTCAGTTCATATAAAATGGCTTTGGTTGCGGTTAAGCCCAGCATGGTGCGATTTTTCGGTAGTTTTGTCAGTAGCTTACCGATTTGGTTTTCATCATCTATACCTATAATCGCTTTAAGTTTTTGAATTAACTCATCTTCATTATATAATCTGCCGTTTTTATCGTTCGGATTAACAGGATTAGAGATAAATTCGATAAGTTCTGCCAATTTTTCGTCTGACAAATTCTGAAAATACAGAATCTCCTTAAACTCTGGCTTAGAATATAAATATGCATTGATTGTTTTATCATCCGGCAGAGATATCTTGGCTTGATTGGAGAGTCCAAGTAATTTTTTGATTGCCTGCTTGCCGGCATTTTTACCTTGTAACAGCAATTCGGTGATAATACGGTCGCGTTCTTCCAAAGTTAGGCGACGTTGTGGCATATCGTTAATCGAAAGGCGGATATTGTTGGCTTCTTCATATATGCGACGCAGTTCCGACATAGGATGTGCTTTGGCTAAACGATCTTCTTCACGATAATAAATACATTTGCCAATGGCGTATGGTGCAGCCGGACGTTCGTAAAATAAAATATCATAAACTTCCTGCTTAAGTCCGGCTTTTTGCATTTGCGAGAAATAAGGTGCTTGCGCATTCCAAATTTTGTGAAATTCGTCTTTTACCAGCCAACGCGGTATTGCATAATCGACAATATTTTTGCTGACTGCATATGCCCCTTGGCGAATATGGCGTTTTTGTTTGTCTTCGTCGGAATCTGCGTGTAGCGCTTTATCCAAACGTTTATAAAAATATTCTCCTATGGTACGGGAATCGGTTTCTTTGAGGTAGTCTGCCATTTTTTCATAAGAGGTTGGTTTTTTCTTGGATTTTTCCCCTTCATCAAGGATTTCTTCTTCCCAATCTTCTGCCGCCGAAACAAATCCGGCACCGCGATGTTTTGCCAAATGCAATAAAGCTCGTCCGATATAATTCGGATTATCTAATTTTTTATCAAGGGCATCACAGCGAATTCTGTAAGGAGATTTGGCTGCAAGGTGCGGAGTTCCTTCAGGCTTGTCATTTACCCATAATTTATTTTCATAGAGTTTCTGCGCCAAAAGATGTAAGCGTTTGCGCGTGCGAACATTATTTTTACGTGCCGAGCGTTTGGCGCGCCGCTCTTCGGCACCTTCCGATACTTCAAAAATTCGCACACCGGCATCAATTATATCCGTAACATTATTTTGTTCGTCAAGAGCCACAACTGCACTGCCGATGGAACCTACACCTAAATCCAGACCTAAACGATATTTCATTGCTTTTTCCTTTATAATTTTTTACACACTATAAGAGAAAATATTTGACATTGCAATCTTAATATGTAATTATAATCAAGTAATGTGTTGATTTTATTTCAGAGATTAACTAAACGGTCAGCACATATATAATAAGACTGAAAATGTCGTAAGATGCGGGGGTGAGTGATTGCCCCCTTGATTTTTTTGCAATAAAAAATCCTCCGCCGAAATAAGTTCGAAGGAGGATAAATAAGAGTTGAAATTGTCGTCATTTTACATCGTTTTTGGCGTACATTCGGCTCTTTCTTTGGTCTTCAATGTAAGCAAGAAAGAGTATGCCGACAACACAAATCAGAATTCCGCCCAAAGCCACAACAAGTATGGTGTAGTTTCGGTGAAATGCATGTTCAATCTGTTCTTCGGTCCACTTGCCGAGCATAAACTGCACACCTTTGTAAGAGGTATTACCCTCCATCATAACAACCGTAACCAACATACCGTCGACCGGCACGATGGTAATGTCACCGCCGACACGCGGATGAGTCTCTCCTACATATACACATTTTACGGGATAACGTACGGAATCAATCTCAACAAAAACTAAACCGCTATCGTCAACAATGTGGGAAACTCCCAAAATTTTCGGTTCAACAGGGGCACTGTCAAAACAGGAACAGCCGACAAACAGTAATGCAATAAGCACACCGACCAAAATCAATAAACCTTTGTTCATAATTATATTATATTAAGTTAAAAATTCCATCATAATTAATACTTGAAAGCAACATAACAAAATAAAACAGTTAAATCAATGGTTTTCTATAAAATGATAATTTTTATTGAAAAACAAAAGATTAAATATAGGGTATTATAATACCTCTATGATAAAATATTGAAAAAATATACATTTTTTAGTTGACAAGTACAAAAGTTTGTGTATATTGACACCGAATTAACATTAACTTATGAAAGAGATTAAAATGATTTCTACACATACAACTAAACCGTCGGACATCGAAAGAAAATGGTATGTTGTCGATGCCGAAGGTGTTATTTTAGGTCGTCTTTCCGCAGAAATAGCTAAGATTTTACGCGGCAAGAATAAGCCTTATTTTACACCAAACTTGGATTGCGGCGACTATGTCGTTGTTATCAATGCCGATAAAGTTAAATTGACCGGCAAAAAGCTCTCTAATAAGCACTATTATAAGCACACCGGTTATATCGGCAGCGTAAAAGATACGACAGCCGGTAAAATCTTGAGCGGTCGTTTTCCGGAACGTGTAATCCAGAAGGCTGTTGAGCGTATGATTTCACGTAATCCGCTCGGCCGTCAGATGATGACAAAACTTAAAGTTTATGCCGGTTCGGAACATCCGCATACAGCTCAAAATCCGATTGTTTGGGATTTTGCTTCTCAAAACTCTAAGAATAAAAGGAGTGCATTATAATGGTTGCTAAGAAGAAAATTGAATCTTTGCAGGATATTAAAGCTGCAACATCTGTTGCTGATGAGCCGAAGACGATTCGCAAGTCAGTAAAAGATAAGAAAGGTCGCTCTTATGCTACCGGTAAACGTAAAGATGCGGTTGCTCGCGTATGGATTATGCCGGGTAAAGGTAATATTACCATTAACGATAAATCCATTGATGAATATTTTGCACGTCCGGTTTTGAAAATGGTTATCAATCAACCGTTTGCCATCACCAATCGTGAAAATGAATTTGATGTGATTTGTACCGTTAAAGGCGGCGGATTGTCCGGTCAGGCCGGTGCGATTAAACACGGTATTTCTAAGGCGTTGAACGAATATGAGCCGGAATTGCGCACAACATTAAAGAGTGCTGGTTTCTTAACTCGTGATGACCGTGTTGTTGAACGTAAGAAATACGGTAAAGCAAAAGCTCGTCGTTCTTATCAATTCAGTAAACGTTAATTGGTACGAAGAAAATATTGTTTATTTTCAATGGGTTGGGATTTTTCCCAACCCTTTTGATTATGTCATACAACAGAATATGAACGCGCCTCTTAATCACCTGCATCGCCATACTAATTTTTGTTGCCAACTCGGCAAAATTATGCTATAAATATTGCACCATATTTAGAGGAGAATAATCATGCCTTCTTATAAACCTACAGTTTACGAACAGATTGTCACGGATTTCTGGAATAATCCGGAGTTGTTTGAAAATAAAGATTTATCGTATGATAAGTATAAAAAAGAACTAGCTGAACGCGGCTTTGCTGATAAGCGCTATTTTGATGCTTATGTCGAGGATATGCGATTTATTCGCGATATGATGTTAAAGGACGGATTTAATCGCGAACTTGCCGAGAAAATATCGGGTAAATATTTCAATGCCGATGAAACCGCGCAGATATTTAAAGTGATTACCGATAAAAAAGAAATCGATTTTGAAGGATTGAAAGAAGTTTTGCTGGAAAAAGGTTATACTAAAAAACAGTTGTCTTCTTTTACCGATGATATGAATTCGGTGCAAAAACTGATTAAAAATCCGAAGTTTAATCTGCGTTTGGCCGCCGACATCGTTAAAAATTACCATCCATCGAATAATAAAGACGTGTTGCGCTATGCTTTATTTGATAAAGAAAAACAAATTGTTCTTGAGGCCGAAAAAATGGGAATGTTTCAAGACGGCGAAGTGATTGAATATGATGGTTACAAGCGCAAAATAGAAGCGCATGATTATCTTAATTTACCGGATAAAGCCGATGCTTTTGTGATTTTCTCCGGCCATCCGGGATCGGCCGAGCCGGCAATGGAAGCTTGGTTTGAAGACTATAAACGCACCGGTAAAGCTAAAAAACTCATCTTTTTGGGGTTGTATGACAATCAGGGCAATACCGATTTCAGCCATGAAGATTTGGAATTCAATACCGGCAGCGAAGTCGAAATGTATGTGCGCTATTGCCGCGAGTGTGGAATTTCCGAGGAAATTATCAAAGAATGTCTGGTAACGCCGAATGATACGTCAACCGAAGAAAATACCGCCCTGTTGGCCGAGATTCGCAACAAATACTTTGCCGCCGATAAGGAGGTTAATTTTGTGATGTTCGGCTATCCGGCTTATCAAAAACGCATTGCTTCGGAGTTTTCCTTTAAATTCCAAGAAATGGAAGATGCAGGGAAGGTGGCTCCCAGCAATTTTATCATGCCGGTAGTACAACCCGAACAAAGGGAGGCCTATCGCTATCTTTCGTATGATAATTTGGATGGGATAGCTTTGGATATTATTCTCAGTAATTGTATGGCGCATCCGTATCGGGTTTCTGTCGGCGGGCGCTTTGATTCTAAATTAGGAGAATATCCGGAAAGATTTAAGCCATATTTGCCGTTGGGGCTGGTGTATTCTTATCCGAATGTAGCAAACGAATTGGCCGGTACCGATACCGATGTTGCCACGGTGATGAAGCTGTTGCGGGCAATACAAGACAAAGCATACGGCTGGGAAGATGCCAAAAAAGTTGATAACACCATTACCTACAATGTTCTGACTTTCCGTAAACGTATGGCGCGTAAAGGGATGCTTTCTGCCGAAGTGGCATTTCACGGCAATAAACAAAGCAAGGAACAAAACTTAAAAGCGATTGCCGCTACAACTCACAGCTATGAAGACGAGGCCAAAATCATTATGGGTTCGGATACGGTCAGCCCGAAAAAATTACAGGGTGTTGTTAAATATTTACAACACGAAAATACCGTAAAGGAGAAATAATGCTTAAAAGAATAGGGATTATCGGCGACAGTATCGCCCACGGCTTTTATGATGCAGAGGATTTAGGCTGGGTTGCCCGCTTGGGCAAAATGATGTTGCGGGCATATAGCGGCAGATATGTGTTCAGCAATATGGCACAATACGGCGATAATGTAGCCGATGCCTATCATCGTGCTTTAAACGAAGTCAGTTCGCGAAAATTCGATTTGATAATTCTTAACATAGGTATCAATGACTTGCGCCGCCGCAAAAACAGTGATTTGCAGCTTGATTTTTCGGAAGGTGCCCGCATAATGTATTGGGAGAAGCTGCTTGAATTTTTACAATCGACCGGCGCCGAAATCGTGGTAGCAGACTTGCTTCCGGTGGTTGAGGAAAAATATACCGAAGATGCGAGTTTAATTCGATATAACAGCGATGTTGTGCGTTATAACGAAATAATCAAAGATATATGCGCCGAATATAAGATATTGTTTTTTGCGCGTTATGGCAGATGGAAAGTTCGTGATTTGGATAGTCTGTATCAGGATGCGACGCACCCTAATGCTGAAGGTCATCAGCTTTTGGCTGAAGAAATTTTTGAATTTTTACAAACCAATTCTTTATTATAATGCTTTATTCAATAAAGGTGTTGTTTTTTTACATTGTTAATACATTGTTTTTGTGTCATTTTAAGCGTACACATAATGTCATTGTTCAACCGGTGCTAAAAAATACTGTCATGCCTTGCTGAGCCGTAGGCGAACGCGTCAAGTGGTGTGGTGTGCGGAGCACACAACAATAAAGTCATCCCTCCAAACCGAGAAGTTTGGTCAAGGGATCTACCGATTATTATATTCTTCAATGTCGGTGTATTGGCTGCAGTAGTATTGCCCCCTCCGGCTCCCCGCTTGCGGGGAGTGAACAAAGCGGAAGATCGCTTGACGTTCGGACTTGCGCCGAACGAGCGATGACTGTGATTCATAACACTTTCTTCCGCAAAATCCAACTTCGTATAATAGTCATTATAATAAGAAAGAGAATCG
>JAFSWL010000038.1 GCA_017444525.1 Alphaproteobacteria bacterium | reverse complement strand
TGTTACTGGGCGGAGAACCTGATGACTACGAACTTTAGTGTTCTATCCCTCGTCGTTCGTCCGCCCTTTTTCTTCTTTATCACATCTTTTATAACATATTTTTAACTAACAATCCCTCGCACGGCACGGCGTGTCCGTGCGTCAAGGTATCTCGATTTTTGGCATGTCAGTGCCACTTCCGAAGCACATAAATATAGCGCTTCACAAAGATAAGATCCCTTGACGCTGGAGGAACAAAAACAACCTCAAAATGTTGTTTTTGGACGACAGGTAAAGGACACTTAATGAGCCGAAACGGTAGTTTAGGCGAATTTAGTGACCGAGTGACCGAAGCAAGCGAAGCGCTGCAAGAGTGACGCATAGCGCAGACCGAGGGATGACATTTATTTTAATTAAAAATACTGCTCTCGCAAATTTAAACTTGACTTTTTACCAAAAAACGCATAAAATTATCGATAAAATTTATTATTAACTCTGTTTTATCTTTAAATTTTATTATTTATGAAACCAAAATTATTAACAAAAAGGCAGCAGATTGGTATATTCAACTGCGCCGATCCCGTTGCGGTCATGCGTGAGTACATTTCTTTCAGTGCAGATGTGAATGATGTCGCTTTTGACAGGTTGTGTACGGCGTCTCTGGATGACTTTATCCAGTGTCGCAAGAATGATGCCGATGAGAAGGATTTTACCGAACGATTCAGAATTGAAAAACCTGATATGTTTCTTGAAGAATACATTAGGCGATGCAAAGCTGAAAAAGCTCGGAAAATAGCCGCCGGAGAGTGTGAGGATAGGGACCCGACGACAGATGTCCAGAAGCAGTTGTTCCAAAATCTTTCGGAAGAAGATGCCAGTACAATTTATTGTAGACTTCACGGGCATATTTATCCAGAAGTTCTGCTCAAAATGCTGGATACTTTTCCCAAAGAAGTTTCCTTGGAATTGATGCTCGCATATACCAAGCATTGTGATCTTACAAATGAGGTTCTTATCAGAGTAATCGGCGTTTCCGGCAAGGAATCAAAAGAAATTATCCTTAATGAGAAAAACTTTGCATTGGAGGTCTTCAACAAAATTTTCCGAGTTTTCGGAAAAGAAGAAACTAAGGATATTTTGATGGCCGCAGCCGACGGTGATTTGCATTTGGATAACGAAGTGGAGTGTAAGATTCTCCGTCTGTATTCCGACGAGGATTTAAAGGAACTGTTGCAGAAATTTATTGAAACAAGTGTCTCAATAGGCGGTGAACTTTTTTCTAAAATTTTCGATGTTTGCTCTTCAAAAGAAGAAATTACTGCGCTTCTTGATCTTGCTCTCGAGAATGACATGGATCTATGGTTCGAGATTCTTGATAAGATTGTCGAGTATTTTCCGGCAGCGGAAGCAAAGAAGTATTTGGATACATTCTTTGAAAAGGCATCCCTTGGTCGATGTGAGTATAGAGATGATGAAAAAGAAGAATACTACCAGCGACTTAAGACCAAGAAACATTGAACATTGAAAAACATTGCCGGTATAGCAGTCGGCAATGTTTTTTTGTAAAGAGAAAATCCCAAATATAAACTGTACCATAAACCAAAAAAGGATAGGATGGAAAGATGGGTACAATATAGCAAAGAAGAATAATAGCAATTTAAGATAATAACCATGTGTTGAAAAAGTAACCTAAAAGATGCTTTAATTTAAGCAAAGTTTTAAGCGAGATGCAGTAATAAAAAGCAAACAAAGATTTATTGTCAATCAAATTTTAATACAGCAAAAAATAATGGCTTATTAAAAAATAATAAAAATTATATATCTTAAAATGCGTTTTTTCCATTTAAACCGTTTACTAATAAAAATGTTGTAAACTTAAGTTTTATGTATTATATGTCAATGTAATAAGGAGGTTTTTATGGTAGCTGCAACTTGTATTCATAATGCCACGGTGTTTAACGGATATTCGCGTATGAAAAATTGCGCCGTGCTGATTAAGCAGAATAAAATAATTGATGTATTTAACGAAGAACGTTTTAATAAAAAAGTTTTCAAAGCCGATACAAACTTTATTGATGCTAAAGGTGCTAATGTAATGCCGGGGTTTGTAGATACGCATATTCACGGTTTTGGCGGATATGGTACGGAAGATTGTTCGGATAAATCTATTTTAAAAATGTCGGAAGGTTTGCTAAAATATGGGGTTACCTCATTTATTCCGACTTTATATTCCGGCAATAAAATGCAGATGATACGCGGAATTAAAGCTATTGTAAAAGCTATGGGGCGTGAAAAAGGTGCGCGTATATTGGGTGTTCATTTGGAAGGACCGTTTATTTCTCCGCAGCGATTAGGTGTTCAGTCGGCAGAAAGCGTCAGTCCGGTTGATTTGGATTTAATGGACGCGCTGTGGGAAGCTTCCGAAGGTCATATCATCAATATGACGGTGGCGCCTGAATTGAAAAATATGCGCGAATTGGCATTGTATTGCCTTTCTAAAGGAATTGTTTTGCAGGCCGGTCACACCAACGCAACTTATAAGCAAATGATTGAAGCAATGCAGGCGCGTATTATGCATGTTACACACTTGTTCAACGCCATGAGCCGTATGCATCATCGCGATCCGGGGACAGTAGGCGCTGTGTTTATTCATCCTGAATTATCGTGTGAAATAATAGCCGACGGTATTCATATCAATCCGGAAATTATTAAATTTTTGCTGACATGTAAACCGCTTGATAAAGTGGTGTTGGTAACCGATGCCTTAAAACCGACCAAACAAAAAACTAAGCCGTTGATTGCAAATGGCGAAGAAGTGTATTTAAATCAATGCTTTTATCGTAAATCTGATGATGCTATTGCCGGTTCGGCATTGACTATGCTCGATAGTGTGCGCAATATTGTGTCATACGGCTTTAATTTGGAGCAAGCAGTGCATATGGCTTCGACCAATCCGGCGCGGATTATGAAACAAGATCACTTGGGAGTGATTGCACCGGGATATGATGCCGATATTACGATTCTAAGTGAAAAACTGAACGTGTTGTACACCATAATTCAATGAAAAATCTACCAAAAAGGCAAAAAAACGCCTGAAACGATGTAGCTTCAGGCGGTTTTTTGAACCTAGTAACAATGTATTCTGAGCAAATTCGATAAATCATACGAATTTTTCAGAAATGACAGAGATTCCGAGGATGCCTTTTTATCAAGAGTCTTTTCTGCGCGCTTCCGATAGGTATTGAACTCCTTTTCAAAACTAAAGGATTTTCTCATATCTCCCGTGGCATGAAGTTCTGGAGTGCATACCACGAATATCGGGGCAAAAGCGATAAGCTGTTTGGTATCGTGGCGGGCGGCAATAACCAACTGCCTTTCCGGCCAAAGCGACGTCAACTCAAACGGGTCGCTGTTGCACCAATGGTCAAACGCCGTTTCATCTCGTTGTTGAATAATGATTTTTTCAGCGCTGAAAAAGTCAACATTCAAATTGCAGTATTTACCGGCCTCAGAATTCAACTTCTCGCCTTCAATGGCAAAAAAGCGGGCAGAATTGTGGTAAAGCCGCATACAGCCGTTATAGTCAAAGATTTCGCACCCCTTTATTTTTTATGGTATATCACCTCACGGACAAACCATTTTTCTTTCATAATGTTGTCCATCATTGTCGTAATTTCCGGCGTAAACCAGCGTTTTTTGCCATTTTGCTCAATACTTTGATTCATAAATAAATATTTTGGATAATAATAAAAAAACTTCATAATTCAAATAACTGCTTCAATATCATACTAAAATACGTTAAAGCCAAGATTTTTTGTCATGTATCAAAAAAAGCGTCTGAAGCGGTGTGCCTCAGACGGTTTCTTTTCAAAGTTTAAGCTAAATGTAATAAATAACGACGACGATTATTGCAAATTCAAAAACAACCGCAGGAAAACACGGCTTGCACGGCCATAGCTCGTCCTTGCGGGTTGATTTGCCATTCGTTACCGATACGACTCAAATAGCCGGCGGTCTCAAATTTTTGCATGATTTCGGAACCGATAATTTTTTGAGTTTTTTCCCAATTTCCGCGCTTTTTTCTCATCATACAGAGAAGAATTACATTTACATTTTTCATAAGCTAAAAATAAATAAATAATTGAATTTGGGGGCGAATATAAATTGTAATTTTTAAAAAATCAAGAATTATTTTTAAAATCAGACACAAAAAAATCCGCCTGAGGGGTTAACCTCAAGCGGAGCTTTGTTTAGTTTATTCATCATGCATATAGCTGAACAAATAATCAAATACGAATAACCGAAAAAGATAATGCAATATACGCCTTCTTCCCTGAGATGGTACCAGCCATTCGTCGTTAATGTGATTAATATAACCTGATGATTCAAATTAGTCATCAATTCATCTCCGATAGAGTTTAATGCCTCATTTCCAATCACCCTGCTTTACTCTTACAAAATGCAGCAGAATTAAATTTTCACTGGTTTGATTCATAATCAAAATGGATGGCGTTATTAAAGCTTCTTAATCTCATCACACAAATTCTGATATTTGGCATAAGTCATTTCATCCGGAACACCAAAATAATTCAAACGCCCAATAAAAGTATTCGGATCTTTATGCACAACAGGATGAACGTACGCCACTTGATCTTTCGTCGGTTCAAACACCTCAATTGAGCCATCCACAGGAAATGAAATAGTTCGTTTAGGATATTCTGTTTTCGGAATAATCCAAGTACAATCTTCGTCTGAAAAGGAAAAGGTGTCATCATCCGGTAGTCCGCTTTCATATACATAGTTGTAGAATATGTGCATTTCTTGAAATGTCGGAAGTTTGGGACACAATTGCGGGGGCAAGTTGCAATCAGATTTGATTTTGCTCAGAGCCTTATCAATATCAACCTGTTTTGCTTTAATTGTTAAAACAAGGTAAAATACACCGTTCAATTCCAATCCGACGAAGAGTTTTTTGGTTTTATCATCGGGAACAATAGGCAGGGAACATAATTGACCGTTGATTACGTAAGCAAATCCTAATTCTGTAGAAATCCGTACACCAAGCCAAGTTTTGTAGTTCTGGGCAATTGAATCTATTTCGTCTGCCGATACTCCAAAATGGTACAGTGATCTGTAAATGTCATAAATATCGTTTCTCTTTGTCATTTGATTTGTGTCTCGGCTTTAACGAGCAGAGGTTCTCTCCGGCTATCACTAATGAACAATCAATGTATGCTCTTTATTAATAAAGGGTAATTTTAATAACTATCTTCATAATATAATATCAAACGTAAATATAGACGAAATTTATATAAAAGTCAAGGTTTTTTATACTATTTAAAAACAAAAAAGCCGTCGGATTTTACTCCAACAGCTTTTAATCAGGTTTTTAATTTGTTGCTTCAGCCATAACCTTCTGCAACAGCGGACGCAAGTATTCGTGCTTATCTAGCACAAACTCAATTTGTTCATTGAGAATACCGAACTTCGGCTCATTGCGGAAAATCTGCTCAGCCATTTTCTCATCGCCGTGCCACAGCAGATAGGAGATTGCACCGGCATCAAGCTCGTGACCATATTTGTGGAACATGGCATACTGGTTCAAGCTCATTTCCTGCTGAGCCAAAGGGTGAATTTTTTGGTTGGTTTGGCAGAATTTCTGCCATAATTCAACCTGTTCAACAGTGGCTAAGTCGTAGAGATTTCTGGTTTGAATGCGCTGGTTATGCGCCGTGATGCTGTCGGCAACCTTATCTTTGAGCAACTGCGATACCGTGTCGTCATTGATAATTCGCTCCGTCATCTCCCTGCTGAAACCGCAACGCACGATGTAATCACACAAAATGCGGAACAACACCCCGTGTTTGTCTTGAGAGCTTTCTTCGCGTACTTTGTCAACCAGAATTTCCATCTGCGGCTTCGGCAATGCTCCGTAGTGCATATATTGCTTTAAGAGCTCACGTTCCTTACCTTCCTCGGAAGTCAGATTAAGCAATGCCGCAAACAAATCGTTGTGTTCTCTCAAGCCCTCGGCCAACATCTTGAACGGGTAGACGTAGATGTTTTTCATCAGCCTTGCCCAAGCCTCCGGACTTAATGCCCACAGAACTTCCTTACTGCGATCTATTTCATTGAAATAGATTTCCTGCTCGCGCACGGTGTATTCATGAAGTTTATCCAGCGGAATCCACCATTTTGCCCACTTAAAGGGTAATTTGAGCGCCAGCCAGGTGTAGAATTGGCAAGTGGTATTGCCGCAGTAATTCTTGCTGTGCGCCAATGTTGCCGCCAAAGCGGGAGCACAGAGGTTAATCAGAAACATCGAGAGCGGGTTGAAGATAAACAGAAACCAGATGACCGTGATTGTGTAGAACATAATGTAGAAACACACGGTGGAAACCGGCACCATTTTCGGTGCGAACATTTTTGTAGAATCCATAATGTAAAATTTTGGAAGTCTCGCCCTGTTTCCCGTAGGCAAAAATTAGTGAAGATTGTCTAAGGAAACATAACAACTGCCGTAAAGCAGCCGCCAGACAGACAATCTGCTTTACTCTAACGAACATCAAGCTTGACTTATCTTAAATTTATCATCAGGCCACTATAAACCCGATTCAATAAATAATAAATCAATTATAGAATATCATTATACATAAAACAGAGGTATTTTAATATTTTGCCAAAAAAATGTCAATACAAAAATCAAAAATTTTATGTATTCATGATTAGCTGTTTACTTTTGCTTATTTTGATGTTATTAATTATGGTATTAAACATTATAAGGATGGTGCTATGAGAGTAATAATCAAAGATGATAAACAACAGGTTGCCGAGTGGGCAGCACAATATGTGGCTTATAAAATCAATCATTTTCGGCCGTCGCCGAAACGTCCGTTTGTATTGGGGCTTCCGACCGGCTCAACTCCGCTCGGAATGTATGCCGAATTAATTAAACTCAATAAGGCTGGCAAGATTTCGTTTGAAAATGTGGTTACTTTTAATATGGATGAATATATCGGACTGGAGCCTTCGCATCCACAAAGTTATCATTATTTTATGTTTGAAAATTTCTTTAATCATATTGATATTCAGCACAAAAACATTCATATTCTCGATGGTATGACTAAGGATTTTGCTAAAGAATGTCGCAGTTATGAGTTGGCAATCAAAGAAGCCGGCGGTGTGCATTTGTTTATCGGCGGTGTCGGTGAAGACGGGCATATTGCCTTTAACGAGCCGTTTTCATCGCTTTGTTCGCGCACAAGAGTTAAAACTTTAACCGAGAGCACGATTAAAGCCAATTCACGCTTTTTTGACGGCGATTTATCCAAAGTTCCGACCATGGCGCTGACGGTGGGAGTGGCTACGATTACGGAGGCGGAAGAGGTAATGATTCTGGCAACCGGTGCCAATAAAGCACAAGCCTTAAAACACGGTATTGAAGGCGGTGTCAGCCATGTTTGGACAATCTCTGCATTGCAATGTCATCCGCACGGAATTATTGTGTGTGATAAGCCGGCAACAGGAGCTTTGCAAGAAGCGACCGTAAACTACTTTTTGGATGTGGAACGCAACAATTTTTAAAGCTCGCAATCATGACAATTATGACCGGTTTCAATTTGAATGGTGCAATGATGTATGTCGAATTTTTCCGCCAGCAAATGCGATATTTTTTTAATCGCATCCGAATCATCTGTTTCAACATGACATTCCAATGAAACCTCATGTTCGCTCACGCTCCAAAGATGAATATGATGAACGTTGCGCACTCCTTTTATGGCACAAACAGCCTGTACAATCTCATTCTGATTAAGATGTTCCGGTGCCGCATTCATCAAAATATTAACAATTTTTGGGAATGATGCCACTGCCTGAAAAATCATATAAGCTGCAATAAGTAGGGCGATTACTCCGTCAATGCGATAAATATCGAAACACATTACACACAATCCCGAAACAATCACGCCGATTGAACCAAACGCATCGGCCAGATTATGAATGAATACCATACGCATATTGGTATTGTGGTGGGCATGATGATGTGATATTTTGGCAGTTGCCGTATCGATAATCAGTGCCAAAACCGAGATAATCACAATCAGCATACCGTCGATTGTTTGCGGGCTTATCAGGTGTTCGATACCTTCAATCAGTAAATAACAACCGGATATAAACAGCAAAATAAGGTTAACAAAGCCGCCGATAATTTCCGCACGCTTGAAGCCATAGGTATATTTGACCGAGGCTTTGCGGTGTCCGATTTTATAAGCGATTACCGCAATCAAAATAGACAGCGCATCGGAGGTATTGTGCAGAGCATCGCCGATAAGAGCCACGCTGCCGGCGATAATCCCGCCGATAATCTCGGCCAGCGACAACAGCATATTGATGGTAAAAGAAAATATCAGCAATTTTACGGATTTCGCACTGACTTCGTGATGATGGTCGCAGATTTCATGATGATGTTCCGACATTGAATCCTCCTTATTTAAACAGCACTATTATGGCATATAAATATCAATATTCGGTAAATTTTTTGTTGTCAATGTCGCGAATTTGAAATACAATGAGCAAAGTAAAACAATATCGGAGGTAAGTAATGAATTTTCCGCGCATCATTCAAGGAGAAAAAATTGTATTAAAACGTGCCGACGCTACTTTTAAGTTGGCCGAGGAATTGGTTACGGCGGTAGGTGAATCCCGCAAAGATTTGTTGCCGTGGTTGCCGTGGGCGCTTAATAATAAAACGGCAGAAGATGAATTCGGCTGGCTGTTGAATTGGTGTGAAAAAAACCGTAAAGAAAATGTCGGATATGCCTATATCATCAGAAAAAAAGACGGCGGAAAGTTGCTCGGTTCGGTTGATTTTATGAAGATTAATAAAGAATGGAAAAGTGGGGAAATCGGCTATTGGTTGCGCAGCTCGGAAGTAGGGCACGGCTATATGCAAGAGGCGGTCAGATTGCTCGAAAAAGAAGTGTTTGCCCGCGACTTTAACCGTATTACTATTCTTAACGACACACGCAATATCCGTTCGGTCAATGTGGCAAAGCGGGCCGGATATCATCTCGACGGCATTTTGCGGCAAGACAGAACTTCGCCGACCGAAAATATATTCGTCGATACCAACATCTGGTCAAAACTCAAATCAGAATATAAAGGTTAGTTGCGCGCCTTAAGGTTAAGCAGCACATCCATATATAATCCCGCACATCTTTCTTGCGGAGTATCTTTTTTTGCCTGTTCGGACAGCAGTTTCCAGACGCCGTGTTTTTCCGGAGAAAATCCCATGCTTTTGTATTTTTCGTATGCTGAACTTAAAATCGAGTGATTATGCAGCGGATTGATTTTATCTTTTTGTAACTTACGCCCGTTGATGAGAGCAGCGGAGATTTGTTGACGCAGTTTCAGGTTTTGCGTGCTTTGTTTCATAAAATCGGCGGCACTCGTGATTTCGCTGTTGTCGTCAAACCAATGCTGACCGATACTTTTAATGAGCTCAGCCTGCATCTTGCCGGCCGAGGTTAACAGCTTTCTATCAACAGTCCAAAAGGCGGAGTTATGCTCATCTTTGCCGCATTGATAATGCAGAACCTTGTTAAAGACCAACAACATTTCTTTTTTATTTAAGTTAATGAAAGCGGTTTTGGATTTTTTATATTGATGAAATGCCGGATAATCTTCCAAAAACACCGGATAATTGTCAGAATATTGCTTGTTGTATTGCTTTTTCCATTGTCCGTCAAATACCGAATAACGATGATAGGCGGTAAAACCCGTTTTAGTGTTAAAATCGTGCTGTGTGTTATTGGTAATGCAAATTATCTGACTTAAAGCATGTTTTTGTATATCTGTGCTATATCCGAGTTTGTTCAATGTTTGCCGCAAAATATCGGCGACATTATAAATATCTTTGGTTCCGTAGCAATGACTTATCAGCATAAGATTACGGAAATTTGCATACAGCCGTTGCGGCGGAATGCGTTCCCACCTCCCGTTATATTGCTGTGCCATAAACGGCATAAGTTTTGCTAAAATAGCTTTTTTATAGGTTTGTTGTTCATATTCTTTTATATCACAACCGTTGTTGACTAAAGAAATATAATGTTTAAGTATTTCATGTTTTAAGGAACGATACGCGGACACAAGCTGAGTATCGGTAATTTGTTTTGCAGACATTCCGAAAATATCAATAACCGAGTTAAGATAACCGTTGGCCGCCTTTCCGTCATAGGTGCCGCTTCCGCCGAAAAACAGTATGGTTTTTTTATTCGGATTAATCATAAAGTCTTCTCGCCAATGATTTTCATGATTGCGGTCTTTAATACCGAGCTTTATAACCGGATAGTACCATGTATTGATATACGATTTATTCGGCATTAAGGTGAATTTTATATTACCGTCGGCAGTATAGGCAGCAAAATGTCTGTTTTTATAATCAAATATCATTGATATTTTGCCGTTTTCGTAATAATCCGTAACCAAAGAGCCGTCGGAATTTGTTCGTGATGATATTTTGCCATTGCTGTGATATCTTTCTTTTGAGCCGTCGGGAAAATATTTTACACACAATTTACCGTTATCAAATTCCAAAGTTGTGCCGTCGCATAAGGTTTGTTGCGTCAGGATATTATATTGATCATAGCTCTCGGCAGAACCATCAGGGTGTTTGACGGTGCGATGGAGAACTTTATCTTGTTGGCGCCGTTGGTCATATTCGGCATAAACCTCCTCAATATCGCCGTTTTCGTAGCGGCGAAGCAATTCTTTATGCCCCCATTGTTCACGTTTGATTGTTTCTTTGTACGCAACTGACATATTATTCCCTTTAACCAAAGTTAATATATCATAACGGTTGCAATCATGCAAGAAAAATATATTCTTTGGTTCAGTGATGATTGAAATTCAAATTTGTTGAAATATATCTTTGGTGTTCTTAACAGATTGTGATGTTTTTTAAGCAATTAAATTCTAAACAACTGTATAAGAATCGGCACAAAAAGCATCGTAACAGATTAAATAATTGAATAATTATTTTACCGGATATGCTGCGTGTCAGGCCTTTGTTGAATATTGAGACAACGTTGTGTATTATTTTTTACCGTTGTAGCAAATTCGATAAGGCGGGGGAGAGGGATGTCATTAGCGACATCTCCTTTCTTTTTATGCATAAATCAATAAAAATGTTTTATTTTTATAATTACTTCGACTATACTTAATCTGGTTTTAGTATAAGCGGAGGTTAAAATGCGTCGACATATTGTAAATTTGTGGGGAATTTTGTTTTTGAGTATTTGCGGATATATTGTTCCGGTTGTTGCACAAGAGGCTGATTTGGCAGAAATGCTGAAAGGAATAGAAATTGAAGATGATGAAGCTGAAATCGCGGCAAAAAACGAAACAAATATAGAAAATCAGGAGAATTTACCGGCAGAGCTCGGAAACAAAACGGATGATTCTGCACCTCAGTCATCAGATACACTCCAATCGGCGCAAAATACTGTTATTAGCAATGATGTAGAGGCAGAAGCTAAAGAAAGTGAGGCCGACATATCTTCAGCCGAGGAAGAAACCGAAATTCAAGTTGAGGTGTTTGAACCGGAATTTATGGATTCTTTATTGGCATGTCATCAGGATAATCAAACTAAAGACGGTATAACTCTTGAAATTATCGGAATGCAAAACGAAAAATGCATTATTAAATACGGCAACTATTATTTGAATGTACCGACTTCATTATTGGCAAATATTCACAGTTTTGATGATTTGGAAATATTACTGAAAAATAAAGATATTGCTGATTATAAATATTTTCCGAAATACGTATACAACGGCTTGATTTATGCACTTAATGCCTGTGCCAACCAACAGGAATATTTAGGCTTGGAAGAGCATGAAAATTTTTCTGATGCGGTGGCTACACGTGGATTAAGCGCTGAGTATAAGAATAATCTTTGTATGATATATTTGGAAAACGAGTTGGATTTGGAATTGGAAGGAAGTATAGCCGATTACGGCTATACCTGTGTTTTATCTCCTGAGGTTGTTGCCGGATTGCCGCCGTATTTTGCCGATATTATAGCCGCCAATAAAGAATCGGAAGATATTGATGTCGTGAATTCAAAAGAAGTGCAGGATGCTGATATCGCTTTGATGTATTATATGCAGCAAAACGGTTACTGCAGCAAAAACAGATAACAATTTATTATATGGGGGAATAAATGGAATTTTACAGATGTAAACATTGCGGTAACTTGGTTATGATGATACATAAATCAGGTGTGCCGATGATTTGTTGCGGCGAAGAAATGGAATGTTTAACCGAAAATACCGTTGATGCCGCGACGGAAAAGCATGTGCCGATTTGGAGCCGTGAAAACAATAAAATTCACGTCAACATAGGCAGCGTAGATCATCCTATGATTGCGGCGCACTTTATTCAATGGATTGCGTTGGAAACTCAAAACGGCGTACAGATTAAATATTTGCAACCTGAAGAAAAGCCTGCCGCGGATTTTTATGTGGCCGACGGCGATAAACTGCTGAAGGTTTATGAATATTGTAATTTGCACGGCTTGTGGTCGGTGGCAATATAAATATATTGATTTAAAAAAGCAAAACCGCCGGTAATTAAACCGACGGTTTTTACTTTAGTGACGTAAAGCTGATATTTTTTCGTATTTCGGAAACAGCGGTTTGTCGTGCAATATCCAATTTTTAAGTCGGATAAAGGTATAACCGACGTATTGAAACACAATAACTGCCGCCAAAATGACTTTAGCAAGGATCCACGCCGCAACAAACCAATAGAGAGTTTGTGCCAAACACAGCCAAAAGCCCTCAAGATTCATACACAGCATCAGGCAGAACGAGCTGATCAGACCAAAGATTAATGCCAACAACCACGCAACGCGGACAAAACTTTGCATTTCTTTGTCTTCATTGTAAGTCAGACGTGCGAGCCAGAAACGGCGAGGACGTTCGCTTCCGTACCAACTGTGAAGTGATACTGTTATGAAACAAATAGTAGAAAGTGCTAAAAATAAATAGCACAAGAACTCTGTCTTTTGAATAAATTCCATATTTTAACTTTTTGTTCAACTTCTTCAGCAGCCCTTCACATAGCGATATCGCCTATACCAGTAGGTAGCATTGGAAAGATAGCTGTAACACTTATCAATTGATAGATGTGAATTTTCATCTTCCAACCCTTTCTGAGCATCGATGTAGGTATTACCGACAGATGGAGCGTGATCCACAGCATAAGCTATACTGCCCAATTCCGAAGATACGTTGCTGGGGGTAATGCCGCCGGCGTATCCTTGCAGCACATCGGCAAACAGCGGAGCTTTGCGTGTATCCGGACGGATACCTGCACCGAACGAGGCATCGTACAGCACATCAAAATGCAGTCCTTCCAGATACAGCTGATGAATCAGTTTTTCATTGCTGTCATTGCAAGAGAGGATGAATCTGCGCTTGAGGCGATGCTGTAATTCCAGCAGCGTGGAATCGCAATCTTTATGAACATCATCGCGGCCGAGTTTGAAGTTAAGCTGCAAGCGCTTAAAAAGCGGCAGATCATCAATATCTCGCATTTCAATCAGTTCTTGCAATTCTTGCACCACAATACCCCGACACAACTCCTCAACCCACTTACGGTTGATATGCAAAGCGGCATTAATGCTAAGACCGTTATCTTTCAGATAGGCCGAAAGTTCACGTACCCATTCAATCCGTGCACCACCGGCAGGTGATTGTTTCTCGGATACCTGTACGGCAATTTCACCTAGTGGATACTCTTGCATTAACGCAACAAGCTCTTTAATGTCCGTGAACTCATTGGCTCCGGAACAGGTAATGAAATTTAAAATCATAAGCAAAAAAATTTTGATGATACAATAATGATATAACTACGTTGATTTTATATTTTTTTGTATAAAATGTCAATTGTTTTTGTGAAAATTTAAAAATAAAAAGATGTAAAAAAGGGACCCGCCGGCTTAGCCGGCGGTTCTTATTAGACGCCTATAAGGCTCACATTACCAGCCATGACGCCTAAAGGGCGTTCGACAGTCTGACCGGGCGATTATCACTTGCTACCCGTAAACGGGTCTAAATCGA
>JAFSWL010000037.1 GCA_017444525.1 Alphaproteobacteria bacterium | reverse complement strand
GATGGGTATTTTGTCAGTACCGTAGGGGTTAATGAGGCAGTGATACAACGCTATATAGAATATCAGGGACGCGAAGATTTAGGACAAGCTTGGCTTGACCTAAAATGATACCACCGGCGTAAGCCGGTGGAGTTTCATTTTGCGTGCATTAATTATCTTTTAGGCTGAATTAAAAGCCTTTTATGTATAACTTTTCAAACTGGATTGATAACGATAAATAAAGTATTACTTTGCTTAAAGAACATCACAATCATAGCTTTTATGGCACAGTACATTAAATAAAAGTCATCCTTTTTGCATCAGCAAAAATCAGAGAATCTTCCGATTTTTGTATTAATCTGCAGGTTGCTTGGCAACCGGACTTATGCCGGTTGTGCGATGACAATAATATTGTATCCTGCGCCGAACGAGCTATGACTGTGATTTTATATACCGTTTGCAACAGTTCTTAGCGAACATAATGTGATTTTTATACGTATAAAATCAATAATTTATTTAATTTAGCTTTATCTTCTTATCTAATTTTTCGAGCAAATCGATATAAGATGAAATCAGTTCCAATCCGTATTCCCAAAACTCGGTACTGTTCGGATTAAGACCAAACGGTTTAAGGATTTTATCATAATCTTCAAGCGCGGTTTTAGATAACATATCCAAGTATTTGTCGGCAAAATTTTCTACTTTTTCGGATTCTTTGACTCGATACAGCGAGTTTACAAAACAATCGGCATACGAATAGGCATAAACATAGAACGGTAAAAAGAAAAAGTGTCCGACCATAGACCAAATGTGCGTGCTATCTTCATCAATTTCGACATAATTACCGAGACTGGCACGCATTTCCTCCACCCAAATTTGGCTCAAGCGCTCTTCTGTAAGTTCGCCGTTTTTACGCTCTGCATGTGCCCGTGTTTCAAAGCAATGGAATGCAATCTGGCGAATGGAGGTATTAATCATATCTCCGACTTTAGAAGCAATTAGGCACAGTTTAGCTTTATCATCTTTGGTATTATTCAGCATAGATTGAAACACAATCATTTCACCGAATACAGATGCCACTTCTTCCGAAGTCATCCGCGTATGCTCGTTGAGCTCGCCGTTTTTAACGCGCAGTTGGTGGTGGCAGCCGTGTCCGAGCTCGTGAGCCAAAGTTAAGACATCGTTTTGCTTGCCGGCAAAATTAAGCATCAGATACGGGTGTGAAGTGGTAATCGGCGAACTGCAGAATGCTCCGCTTCTTTTGCCGTCGCGCGGCGGAACATCTATCCAGTTATTATCAAAAAAGTCTTTGGCAATGTTATAAAGTTTAGGTGAGAATTCTTTGTAAGCATTCAGCACGATTTTTACGGCTTCGTCCCACGTATAATTAATGTCAGCGGAAAACGGCAACGGGGCGTTCCTGTCCCAATAGTTTATTTTTTTCATACCGAGCCACTTGGCTTTGAGTTTATAAAAGCGATGTGCGATATCTTTATAATGTTTCTTGACGGTGGCAGTCAGTACTTCTACGCTTTTGTCGCTTACATCTTCGCTCATATTGCGAGCGGAAATAGGTGATTTAAATCCGCGCTTGTCATCTTCTATGGCTTTATCTTTCATTACCATATTATAAATAAAGGTGAAGAGGTGGCTGTTTTCAAACAATACACGGTTCATTTCCTTGCCGGCTTTGCGGCGCAGTTTCTCGTCTTTATCGAGCAATAGTTTAGAAAGTTCGGCGTCATTATATTTTTTGCCGTCAACCGTGTAAATCAGACGCGATGAGGTTTCCTCATATAAGCGTACCCAAGCTTCTCCGGATGTTATAGATTTTTCGAGCAAAATTTGTTCTTCGGGTTCGGTCAGTTCATAATCCTTAAACTTGCGCAGACGCTTAATCCAATATTTGTATTTTTTGATGCGCTCATCTTTAAGCCAGTCATTGATTTTGTTCTGCGGTAATTTATTAAATTCAAGTGTAAAGAACACAATCGGTTTGATGTAATCGGTCATTTTTTCTTCAACCGACTGATAAAAAGTAATTGCAGCGGAGTTTTTCATTTGCGTTACCATATTAAGATATGCAAACCCGCCTAAACGTCCCGAAAGTTTTGAACGATTTTCGATATCTTTGATAGCTTGATAAAACTCATCAGCGGATAGGCTAGCTAGTCGTCCTTTATAATTTCTGGCAAATTTCAATGCATCTTTGCGATAAGTTTCCAAATCCTTGGTGATTTGCGGATCATCAATACCTTTATACAAATCAGACAAATCCCATGCCGGCATTTTATTTTTCATTTTTAAACTTTCCTTTCTGTAATTTTTCATCAGTTATTTTATAAATATTCTTCAAAACATCAGGTCTATTAATGATAGTCTTTTTACCAGAAGTAGTATCGTTTGCTTCTTCAATGAGTATATCAGCTTCATCGGCAATATCGCCTTGCTGTGCATTGCTGTCTTCAATCTCGGACGGTTTAAGTTTCGGATACCTCACCGTATTATCTTCCGGATTGAATATAAAGACATCATGGTCGAGATTAAGGAGGAGCTGCTTGGCTGCCTCAATCTCTTGTTGCTTTTGCTCGAGAATAGTGCTTTGTTGTTCCAAACCAAGCATATCTTCGGCAGCATTACCCGAATATAGGTTGTCTTCATCTGTTGCCTGCAGCTGCGGCTCAAACAAATAATTAGCCCAAGGTGTGCATTGTGTACCTTTGAACCATCCGATTGCTCCGTCGGTAATAACTTTTATATTGCATTTCATGTCTTGCCATAAAAGTCCGAGTGGGCAGGATATTTGCCCTTTTTTACATCCTGAAAGCTCATAAACAAGTGTTTTTGTGCATGGAATAAAACCGCGCTCGAGTTTATCTTGCCTTGGTGCGGCAAACATAGCTGCCGTCAAATAGATAACGAAAAAAATAAGCAAAATCATAAAAGCATAATAAATAAATTGCAAAACCCTTTCCATTAGCTTGCTCTCTTATAAAATACTTCAAGCTGAGCCAATTCCTCTAACGTGTTGGCACTAGCCACTTCTTCCGGATTTCCTTCTAGTGCCGAGCACTTTAACCCCATCTGGTGAGCGATCTCGACTGCATCAGTTAAATAAAACTCACCAGCAGCGTTGCTGTTTCCGATTTTTGCTAAAATATCAAACAAATATTTGCCGTCAAAAGCCATAACACCGGAGTTACAGAAATTAATAGCGCGCTCACGTTCAGACGCATCTTTGTATTCTACAATTCGCTCTAATTCCTGACCATTCATGATCAATCGACCATAACGAGCGGCATCTTTAGGCCTGAAACCTAAAACAACAACGGAAAATCCTTCTTCGACCTTAGATGCAGCACGGCGAAAAGTATCAGCCGTAATCAGCGGAGTATCGCCGAAAACAACGATCACGGTGCCGTCAAATCCGCTCAAAATATCTTTGGCACATTTAACAGCATGTCCGGTTCCGAGTTGCTGCGATTGCACACATGTTTTATACGGTGCAACTGCAGCGGCAACATCTTTCCCTTCAGGAGAAATTACAGTTACTATTTCATCAACTGGAACAGTTTGCAGAGTATCGATAATATGGTTAATCATCGGTTTTCCGCATACCGGCATCAACACTTTAGGTTTATCCGAATTCATCCTTGTACCTTTTCCGGCTCCCAATATTATTGCAGCTATTTTATTTTTCATATAATATCTCCTTATAACTTTTTTAATGAATTGATAATAAAATAATAATAGCATATAGTGTATTTGTAAACACAAGGACGAAGGTTATGAAAAAGTTTTTTTTAGCATTAAGTATTTGTATGACAATCTTGTCAGCACAACCGGTCTCGGCCGATATTGTTCCGTTGCAGTTTGCCGGACAGAGAATGGATAAACCTCGGCGGCAGACGGAAAGCAGTTCGCACAATTGGCTGCCGGATCCTCATGATGAGAAAGCGGTGCGCTCTTATTTTAAAAAGAGATTTGAAGAAGTTTCACTTTCCGTTATGGATAAAGATACCGATTTGGAAAATCCAATAGGTGTGGATGTGGTTCATTCGCCGGAATACTATGCAGCACAGGAAGAAGAAAATAAAAAGGGATTATTCCAAACTTTTTATGAAAAAGCACTGACTTCTTTAGGAGGTAAATTACCTGAATCCGATGAACTGTCTCAGTCGAAAATACATGATGAACAGGCAGCGCGCGCAATTGCTCAGGCAGCAAAGAAGCTTTATTCTTTTGCAGAAGAAGAACCTCAGAAGATGCCGCAGATACCGACAGTAGGGGTTACTTTACCGAGCGGCAGAAGGATTTTGGCACCGGCGCGTGAGCATATAGCTTATTTTTTGAGCTATATCGATATTCTTGCCAATGGTTATGTAAAAGTAGAAGATACCGTTACTTTAGTGGCTGATAACGAAAAATTTGCTTACGGTTTAACTCGTGTATTTCCAAAATATGCTTCTAAATATCAAAAAATAGATTTTATTTTGGACAGCGTAACGGTTAATGATACTAAAGTTCCGTATGTCGTGGAAGAAGTGGGAGATAACATCGTAATAAAACCTAAATATAATCAACGTCTTGATGCCGGTGTCTATACTTATGTCTTCAATTATACCATCAACAATAAATTGACACCTGTCGATACGCACCAGCTTTTGAACTGGAGCTTGACCGGACGGCCGATGAATATTTTGATAACCTCGGCCAATGCTATTGTCAGTGCTCCCAGCGGATACGGCTTTAATGATTTGGTAGCGCTGGTTGGTACTCCTGAGCATATGACGCAGCAACGTACCAAACGTTTTGATTTAAGTCAAAACGTAGTTGCTTTCTCAAACATTACTCCGATGCTCAATAGAGAAAGCATGTATTTGCTGGCGGTTATGGATGATGCAATGTTTATCAAAGGCTTTAACAAAGGATTCTCGCATTTTTTGATTAATTGGGGTAATATAGTTTATGCAGGTCTGGGGTTACTTACTATTTTACTGTCTTTTACACTATCGCTGATAAATCTAAAAAAAGAGCGTAAGAGTAAAAAATATACTCCTGCATATAATGGAGCTTTGATGCATAGTATTGTCGTCAATAAATATGACAGGACCTCCTTTGTTGCGCAAATATTGGATTTGTTTCGCAAAGGTGCCATTGATTTGCAAGAAAGTGATAATCGTGTGTATTTGCTAAAAAAGAAAGCCGATTCTGCTAAGCTTGTTTCAGGCGAACGTCGCGCACTGAAAACGATATTTTACAAACAGGGTAATACTGTTGAAGTTAATAATGTTAACAATATACGTTTCAAAAAAGCCAAAAAAATATTTGAAAAGATTACGATGAGGCAAATCAGAAAATACCATATTTTTCATAACATCAGCTATGTTTTGTTCAGTACGTCAATGCTGTTATTAACTGAAATATTTATTGCGTTCATTAGCGTGAACTTTGCGCAAACATTGATAATTTTACTGGCAACAACGTTGATGTATGCCTTCTATATATGGATATTGCGGCATCGTTTCAGTCATTGGTATATAACTGTACCGACTAAGGTGCTGACATTATTGGCAATGATGCTGATTTGGGTATTCAGTAGTATTTATGTCGGCGGTGTATGCAGCTTGCTTATTATTGCGATGGTGGCCGTTATTTTTGCATTTACAAACATTTTCGGTGAGCAAAATAATTTTATCACTGAAGCTCAAGAGGCAATCGCCAAATACAAAGAATATTTGACAAGCAATGCCGAAGCTATTAATCTCAGCCGTGATTTTATAAATCAGCAATCTAATATTTTTGCGTTGGATATTGTGGATTATTTTCCGCAAAACGCCGGCAACAAGAATTATTATCGGCTTGAAGATGCCGAGGCACTTAAACAGCGTCTAATAGATATTATCTGAAAATAAATCAAAAAACCCACAAAAAAAACTGCTTTTGGCAGTTTTTTTGTGGGTTATTTATTTCGGACGGCTCGAATAGGGGATTTTTTCTTTACCTTATTCGGAGATTTTATGACAGAGATTGGGGTTGTCATGACAGCCATCTTTTGACCGAATCGAGTTTTTTGTTTTTCTTGCAAGCCGGCTATAAAATCAACTTGTTTTTTCTCAAACAAACAAATAACAGTGCTGCCCATCATAAATTTTCCAATTTCATCACCTTTGGAAAACGAGATATTTTTATTTTCATAAGTTTCGATATAAATTTCATCGGATTTATTCGGAGCTACAATTCCGGCCCATTGAGTAGCGATGCTGCGCACAATAGTTGCACCCACAAGTATTACGGCCATTTTCCCGATATCCGTATCAAACAGGCAAACTACGCGCTCATTACGCGAAAATAATTCGGGAATATTGGATGTGTACAGCGGATTAACCGAAAACAATTCTCCTGGAATATACGTCATTTTGAGGAGCTTACCTCCAGTAGGAATGTGAACACGATGGTAATCTTGCGGAGAAAGATACACGGTCATAAACTTTCCGTCGGTAAAATAAGCGGCATCTGATTTATTCCCGAGCAGTGCTTCGATTGTAAAATAATGGTCTTTGGCTTGCAGCTGAAAATTGCCGCAAAGATTGCCGAATTGGCTGATTCTACCGTCTGCCGGAAACACTAAACTGTCGGCACTTTCATCAATTGGTCTGGCCTCAGGTTTTAATGCTCTGGCAAAAAAGTCATTGAAAGTTGCAAAATCTTCAAGGTTTTCTTTAATTTCGGCGGTGTTAATATCATAAACGCGGATAAAACCACGCACTGCAGCAGTTGTAATTTTGCCCAGCTTGGCAGCAGCCAAAATTCCGACCGCCTTTGTTAGCAGATGCTTTGGCAGAAAATACTGCAGATTTACTTTGATTGAATCTATATTCATAAACATCATCCTTTCTAATAAAAAATAAAATCTATTTATCAACAAGTCAATCGACAATTTTTTTCCTGTGAATCAAAGAGATGTTGTCGAGGGATTTTGTGCTTGCATTTTATGCAAAAATATTCTATTATAAACAAAATGTTAACAAGAGTGTTTGCTATATGAAATACAAGTATCTGTTGCCATTGGTTTTATTCGGATGTCTTTGTTGTGCAGAGGCACGCGCTTTTTTTGACGGTCCAGCCGACAAAATATATGCGGCGGCGCGGCGCGGAGATATTGCCACTATTAATTACTATCTCAATCGAGGGTATTATATTGATTCGGCTGACAGCGGCGGAGTTACAGCACTTTGTTTGGCTTATTATGATAAAGCTTGGGGGGCGTATGATTTGCTGTTGCGTTATGGTGCAAATCCGAACAATAACTGCATGTACAAAAGTTCTTCGAACGTTGGCAAATATGCCATTGGAGGCTTGGTCGTAGCCGGTATTGCCGGAGGAGTAGCAATAGCAGCCGGCGGTGGCGGTGGTGGCGGCGGAAGCGATGATACCGGCAACACCGGCAGCAATACAGGCGGCAACACCGGCAGTAATACAGGCGGCAACACCGGAGATAATACAGGCGGCAATACAGGCGGTAACACCGGCGGCAATACAGGCGGTAACACCGGCGGCAATACAGGCGATAACACCGGAGGTAATACAGGCGATAACACCGGAGGTAATACAGGCGGTAACACCGGCGGCAATACAGGCGATAACACCGGCGGCAATACAGGCGATAACACCGGAGGTAATACAGGCGATAACACCGGAGGTAATACAGGCGATAACACCGGAGGTAATACAGGCGATAACACCGGAGGTGGAAGTAGTAGTGAGAACATAGGTACTCACGATAGCAATATCAGAGCACGCATGGTCGGATATCTCAACTCAAGTGGATATACTGCGGCAAATTCGGCATCTTTCCATTATTATACAATTGATGATTTTCGCAGTAGTCGCGAATATAACGGCAAGTATTTCTCTGAAAATACCAGAAATGGTATAACTTATAAATCTGTTAATTTTCATGATTCTATTCAAGCTTCGCAAGCTTACACCAGATTTTACGGATACGATTCCAACAATCAATTGGTAAATCGCCTAGGAAAATCAGTGACTGTCGGTGTGATTGATACCGGTGTGAATCCGAGCCATAAAGAATTTATTGATTCCGGCAGCACAAACGGAACAAAAGTTTTTGGGCATAATTTTGATTATGGACCATGCCATGGAGAAAAACGCAATTGCTGGGATATCACTTCGACTTGTGTCGGTTCTCTTTGCTATTCTCAAAAACGAGAACTTTATGATGGCAATGGAATCAAAGTTGTGATAGATAAAAGAACAGATTTCTTCACTAAAGGCGAAGGAGTTTTGGATAAGTGGGCAGCAATGTATCCGACAGATTACGATTGGGAACAGAGTAAAGATGATCCTACGCCACTGAGCGGAAAAGATCCGTTGACCGGTAGTTCTTATGCACATGGTACACATGTAGCGGGTATTATTGCTGCTAATTGGGATAGAACACAAACAGGAATTATGGGCGTAGCTTTCAGTAATACTCAAATTGATGCCGTGCGTTGGGATTTTACGTCATCTATAGAAGCTCCGATTAAGAGTTTGGTTGATGATAAAGTTGTGGCAATTAATCTGAGTTTGGGACGAACGGCTTCGGATAACAGCAATGCCAGTCTGGTTGAGCGCTATAAAGATAACCTGTTTTACGGAATGTTGCCTGCTGCTGTCTATACCGTAAACAGCTACGAAAAACTGATTTATCAATCATTTTCGGCATATAAAGGAACAATCTGGGTTAAAGCTGCAGGTAATGACGGTTATAAAGAACCGGATTTGGAAGCAGGTATCAAAAATTTGGGAGTACAGACAGTCAACGGCAGATCAGTTGATTTAGGTAAATTAATGATGTTGGTTGTTGTGTCGGCAGATGTTGAGCTCAATGATGACGGTACTGTCAGAGCTTATCACAAATCAAAATTTTCAAATGCCTGCGGCAGTACGGCAAAATATTGTATTACGGCTCCTGGCGGAGAAGTTACCACTGATACGCGCAGTGATATATATTCCTCGGCCGATAGCGGGTATCTCGGTATGCACGGAACTTCGCAGGCGACGCCGGTTGTTTCCGGAAGTATTGCGTTTTTGCACACGGCTTATCCGTTTTTGCATTCATCTGAAATTATCGAAATTTTGATGGAGACAGCCAATACCAACGGCGATGGTTATAATCATGATACCGAACATTATGATTCTACTTATGGCGCAGGTTTATTGGATTTGGGTAAGGCCGTAACATACTATCTTTCTCCGATTATAGGAACCAATGCAGTGGCAACTGTTTCCGGCGATAGTGTGGCATCTTCTTCGGTGCGTCTTGATGATTCTTCATTGACGGTTACATCAATGTTGGCCGATGCGATTGATGATGCATTGCCTGATACGATAACGGCCTTTGACCGCTATATGCGTCCGTTTGAGTTTCCGACTGCGAACTATATAGCGGTAACCCACTCCGGATATAAGGCCTTAAAAGAAGATGTGAATCATATTATTCCGTCTTTAGCGGTAAAACACGAAAATATGGGTAATATGCATATGGCATATGCTCAAGGCCCGCTTAACGGCAACGGAATGGGGTTTGCCGATATGACCTATGATTTTGCAAACAGTTCTGCCGGATTTTTCTTTAGCGAGAACACTAAATATAATAACACCGCTTCTGTCGGTTCCGATTTGGTAAATCCGTTTATGTCATTTAATTCTGCTTACGGCGCACATTATGAGCGTAAAATGAATCCGAAATTGAGTTTGAGATTTGAGGCTATCGGCGGAAGCAACGGTTTATATGACGGCGATTATGATTATCATGACAATAAATTTAATGAACAGGCATACGGCTTCAACTCGGAAATCGAGTATCGTCCGAAAGCTACTTGGAAGTTAACGTTATCTTCAGGGATATTGTATGAAAATGATGCTTTGCTTGGTATAAACGGTGATGGTGCCTTCGCCTTACCGGAAAGCCAAACTTATCATACCGGTGTCCGCGCCGCTTGGAACGCAACTCCTAAATTAACCGTGAGCGGAAGTTATTTTGCTGGGTTCACCAGAGCTCAAAACTTCAATTCTTCATTGCTTGGAACTTCTGACTTAATCAGCGACAGCTTTGCATTTGATGCAAATTATAAGTATGACAAGACAACTGATTTCGGGTTCAGGCTCTCGTCACCGCTTAAAGTGGAACACGGTAAATTGTATGTGGATTTTGCCTCGGGGCGCGATTATTATTCCGATGAAGTTTATCGCAACCGCTATACGGCAGACATCAGAAACAACAGACGCGAGTATAAACTCGCATGGTATTTAAACAAAGATTGGACAGATAATATCCGTATATCCGGTGAATTGGATGTTCGCTTGAATCCGGAGCATCGTGCGGATAAAAATGATTATCGTGCTTTGTTCGGTCTGTCTTGGAATTTCTAGTTTCAAAATGAGGTATGTATGACAAAAGATTTATGGAAAGGAATGCGCTTTATGCCGCTCCTGATTACGCAGTTTTTCGGTGCATTGAATGATAATCTGTTTAAAACGACGTTGTTGACTTTTGTAGCATTTAAGATGGGGGCTGATGAGCAAGTTTCAGGTATATATTCAAACATTATTGCCGGTGTTTTTATTTTGCCGTATTTTTTGTTTTCGGCCTTGGCCGGTTTAATTGCCGATAAATATAATCGAGCTGTATTGGTGCGGGTTTTGAAAGTAACCGAGTTTGCTTTAATGATTGGTGCCGGTGCTGTTTTTATAACCAAAAGTATACCGTTGTTGATTTTGATTTTGTTTTTTATGGGAACACAATCAACATTTTTCGGGCCGATTAAATATGCATTGCTCCCTCAGCTTCTGCGTCAGGATGAATTGATTGCTGGCAATGCCTATGTCGAAGGCAGCACTTATATTTCTATTATACTCGGTACAATTTTGGGTACGGTGCTATCGGTAAATGCCAGTATTGCGTTGTTGATAATATGTTCGTTGATTGGCATGGCTGCCGCATATAAAATTCCGAATGCCTCCGGTGCGGATGAAAATTTGCGAATAAATTTTAATTTGTTTAAGCAAATTAGTGATAACTATCGACTGATACGCTCACATATAATAATTTTTCGTGCCATTCTCGGTGCTAGCTGGTTCTGGATGCTCGGCGCATTTGTTTTGACTAATGTATTTCCGCTGTGCAGCAAAGTTTTGAACACCGAACAGGAAGTCGTTACGTTGTGTCTTATTTTATTTTCTATAGGAGTTGGAGTAGGCTCACTGCTGTGCAATAAAATACTGAAAGGCAGAGTTTCGGTTTTGTATGTGCCGCTCAGTGCTTTTTGCATGAGTGTATGCGCCTTTGTCATATACTTCTTGGCATCAGGCTTTACAGCTCCTGCTGAAACTTTATCTCTTGCTCGTTTTGCAGTTATGCCGCGAGGATTCGGTTTGTTGCTGTTTTTCTTTTTGTTTGCCTGTGCCGGCGGTGTTTATGTGGTTCCGCTTAATGCTCTGATGCAAAAGCGTGCTCCCCAAAAAAGTGTGGCTTCGATAATTGCCGGTAACAATATTATCAATTCATTAGCGATGGTATCGGTTGCACTCGGTTCGGTAGCATTGTTGTCTCTGGGGCTGGAAATTGTTGACTTGTTTTTAGTGATGGCGGTGTTGAGTTTATTAATGGCTTGTTATATTGCCAAACTTTTACCGGATTCATTGGTCCGCTCTTTATTATATATAATACTGGGAACTATGTATCGGGTAAAAGTCAACGGCTTGGAAAACTTTGAAAATTCGAAATCGCGTACTCTGGTTGTGGCAAACCATATATCGTTGCTAGATGGGATTTTGGTGGCTGTATATTTGCCGCGCAAAATTACTTTTGCTATTGATGAAACATGGGGGCAAAAATGGTATATAAAAATGCTTGACGGCCTAGTGCATTTTTGCCCGCTTAATCCGGCCAGTCCTTTGGCTTTGCGTACTTTGATGGATGTGATTAATCAGGGACGTACGGTAATGATCTTTCCGGAAGGGCGCATCAGTGTAACCGGAACTTTAATGAAAATCTATGAAGGTACCGGAGTTGTTGCTCAAAAGACCGGTGCCAAGATTGTGCCGGTGCGTATTGACGGCGCACAATATTCTAAATTTTCATATATAAAAAGTTTGGTAAAAGCACATTATTTCCCGTCAATAACTCTGACTATTTTACCGCCTCGCCAGATTAAAACTGCGGCTGATACATCGGCACGCGAACGCCGCCAAAAAGCGGCACTGCAGTTGCACGATATGCTAAACGAAATGATGTATGTTACTGAAAAATACAATATGCCGCTGTTTAATTCACTGTTGTCCGCGGAGAAGAAATACGGTTCAACACAGCCTTTGGCAACCGATATCGGCGGAAAAACTCTGAATTATAAACAATTACTCTTAAAAACTTATGTGCTGAGTACTTTATTTGATAAGCTGACAAAGCAGGAGAACAAAGTTGGAATTTTGTTGCCTAACAGCTTGGCCGGTCTAGTGAGCTTTTGGGCTTTGCAAAGTCGCGATAAAATTCCGGTAATGCTTAATTTTTCACTGGGCGACAAACAATTTATTTCTTGTCTGAAAACTGTAGGTTTGAAAAAAATTATAACGGCACATAAATTCATTGAGCAGGGCAAACTGGAGCGCTTGGAACAGTGCATTCGAAAGGCTGAATGCGAATTGCTGTATTTGGAAGATATTGCGGCAAAAATAAGTTTATCGGATAAACTGAAAGGTCTGCTAAATTATATTATACGCCACAAATCTACTGCCAAAAGTACCGATACAGCGGCAATATTATTTACTTCCGGTTCGGAGGGACTACCTAAAGGTGTAGTGCTTTCGCATCGCAATTTGTTATGCAATGTAACGCAAATTCACTTGGTGGTTCCGTTTACCAGTCGCGATGTGATTTTGAACGCGTTGCCGATGTTTCACTCTTTCGGATTGACTGTGGGTACGATCTTACCGATGCTGAACGGAGTCAAAACGTATTTTTATCCTTCACCGTTACATTATCGTATTATTCCTGAAATTGCTTACAGTTTGCAAGCTACAGCGATTCTCGGTACCGACACATTTTTATACGGCTATGGTCGACGCGCTCATCCGTACGACTTTTTTTCGGTGCGTTTTGCCGTGGTCGGCGGTGAAAAATTGAAAACCCGCACAGCCGAACTGTGGATGAAAAAATTCGGAGTACGAATTTTAGAGGGGTACGGCACCACCGAAACTTCTCCGGTACTTGCGGTTAACACTCCGATGTTTTATAAAGAAAATACGGTCGGACGTTTGTTGCCGCATATTGAATATCGGCTACAGCAGGTAAATGGCGTTGCAGAGGGTGGTCGGCTGTTGGTTAAGGGCGATAACGTGATGCTCGGCTATATGCGCGCCGATAAACCTAGGATTTTGGATAAGGCCGATGAATGGTACGACACCGGCGATATTGTCAGTATTGATAAAGATGGTTTTGTTTCGATTTGCGGACGCGCCAAACGCTTTGCTAAAATCGGCGGAGAAATGGTGTCATTGACGGCAGTGGATCAACTCTTAGATGCGCTGTATCCTGACGTTAAACAAGGAATTATTGCAGTTGAAGACGAAAAGAAAGGCGAAAAGCTGGTGTTGATAACGGCGAGCGATAAAGCAAGTGTCGCCGAAATCAAAAAGTATTTTCAAAAGCAAGGTGTCAGCGAATTATGGATTCCGCGCGAGATAATTTATACAGCAAATCCGCCGTTGCTCGGCAGCGGTAAGTTTGATTATATCAGCGCCGCCGCCATGTATGAAAATAAAAAATAGATTATTCTTCAATCTGATGGTCATCAAGCGAATAGCCGGTTGAGCGAATGGTGCGGATATAATCGGGACCGAATTCGTTAAGGGCTTTACGCAAGCGGCGGATATGCACATCTACAGTGCGCGGCTCCACATAAATACTGTTACCCCACACGGTTTTCAATACTTCATCGCGAGAAAATACCTGTGTCGGGTTAGAGATTAAAAGCTGCAGAATACGAAATTCGGTCGGACCGAGCTGAATATAATTTTCACCGCGAAAAACTTTTTTCTCGTTGCTTTTCAGCACAATATCACGAAAAACGTATTCTTTTTTGATTGCTGATGCTATATTGCCGGCGCGCCGCAGATTGGTCTGGATGCGTGCCAACAGTTCCGGAATGGAAAACGGTTTGGTAACATAATCATCGGCGCCGGCGGAAAGACCGGCTACCTTGTCTTCTTCTTGACCTTTAGCAGTCAACATTATAATCGGTACATTTTTCAAATCCGGATTGTTGCGAATAATTTTGCATAATTCTAAACCGGATATTTCCGGCAGCATCCAATCAAGCAGAATAAGCGACGGTGTATTTTTTTCAACAGTCGGCAGAACTTTATTTCCTTGCGCCACGCAAATTGTTTCATAACCGGCTTTTTCCAGATTATATTTGAGCAATACCGATATAGCCTGTTCATCTTCCACAATCAAAATTTTAGCCATCATTTTTCTCCCAATTGATGCAGTTGTCTGATAATCTCTGCTGGATTCTGTGCCTTAAAAATTGCGTTTCCGGCCACAAACACATCAGCTCCGTTTTCAAAACATAATTCTGCGGTTTGCGGATTTATGCCGCCGTCGACTTCAAGTGTTATGGCACGATCGCCTATAAGCTGTGCTGTTTCTTTTATTTTTGTAAGCGTTTCAGGCATAAAATTCTGTCCGCCGAACCCCGGTTCAACCGTCATAATTAAGATATTGTCTATGCTGTCCAGATACGGATTTAGCAACTTAACCGGTGTATCCGGCTTGATTGAAACTCCGGCTTTAATATGCTGTTGCCGAATACAGTCGATAACCGTCGGCAAATTGGAGCAAGCCTCATAATGTACCGTGATTTGGTCGGCACCGCAATGTTCAAACATCGGCAGAAAATTGAGTGGCTCTTCAACCATCAGATGTACATCGAAGAACAATGTGCTGACCGGACGCATTTGCCGCACTAAATCGGCACCGTAACTCAAGTTCGGTACAAAATGCCCGTCCATAATATCAAAATGCAGCCAGTCGGCTTTAGCGTCCTCAACCATACGGATTTGCTGATGCAAACGGCCATAATCGGCGGCAAGTAAACTCGGTGCAACTAAAATCATCGCATTCTCCTTTGTTTTGCAATATAGTCGACGAAAGTTAATATGTCGTAAAATTCCATTATTGATTTTTGCAATACAATGATTATCTCTGCGACGTATAATAAATGTAAAAGGAGAAAATCAATGGGAGAAATGGCAAAAAAAATTGTGCGTACCGATTTGGATAATTTGCTTAAAGTATTAAACGAAGCATATGCGGAAGAATGGCTGGCTTATTATCAATATTGGGTAGCAGCGAAAGTTGCTTACGGACAAGAACGTCCGGCGATTGTTGCAGAGTTTGAAGAACACGCGGCGGAGGAATTGAAACATGCCGATTGGCTGGCAGACAGGATTATTCAATTAGGAGGAGTGCCGGTATTGGAGCCGATGAGTTGGAACGAATTGGCGCACTGTAAATATATCACGCCGAGCAACTTTAATGTCGTGGGGCTTTTGCATGATAATTTAGAGGCAGAGCGCTGTGCTGTCGGACGTTATGAGGGGATCTGCGATTTGACACACGGACGTGATTATGAAACTTATCGCATTTCCGAGAAAATATTAAAAGAAGAAATTGAACACGAGCAGGAATTAGAAGACTTCCTTGCCGACATTGAACAGACTTGTAAGGAATAAGGATATAAAAAAATCCGCGGCTCTGTTTTTGAAACAAAACCGCGGACTTTTTTAAATTAGAGAATATTAATTTACCTCGGCAGACGACCACGTACGAGCTAACGCCTCCTTTATAGGGGTTACCTTCTCTGTGCCATCCGCATGGACGGTCACAAAGACTTCCTCGGAAGCAGATGACTGCTTAAAGGCAATCGGTTTTCCCCACTGGGGAGGGAAATAGCCCTCTCCGGAGGCAGAAGCCTGCTCGCCAACGATCTTCCACTCAGTAGTGGGTTTAATAGATCGCTCCATCGTTACCGAGTGTCGATAACGGCACACTTCGGTAAACTTGATGGTGACAGCATCGTTTTCTACAACGGTACAGTTAACCGATACGAGGTTATTATCCTCGCTATCTGCCTTTTCTGGCTGATAGAACCGTGTCATAGTCAGACCACCTGCCAGAAACGATACCAGAGAAACAAAAATCAATGATTTCTTCATACTCTCTATAATTTAAACTCGCACAGACTTATCTGTAACACTCCTAACACCCCCTACGCATAACAGCTTCGGGCGGATTTTGTTGTTTCGGCATCTGTATAAAATATCTGTAAAACGCGTAAAAAAACACTTGAAAAATAATATTTTTTGTGTATAAGAAAGGCAGTTGTTGATAAGGGTGCGCTTATAAACGGCTGTTGTTTAACCTCGCACAAGTCCGCTTTTATGAAAGTTGGCAATTTTTTGAAAACTAAATTTATATGACAAATACAGAATTTAAAATGCCGGAAATGACCGAGAATTTCGAAGATTTATTGAACGAACAATTCGGTGAAAACGGCATCTTGGGTACCGTTGTTAAAGGTACAATCGTTAGAATTTCCGATGATTATGTTACGGTTGATGTCGGCCTTAAATCTGAGGGCAACATTCCGGTACGCGAATTCGGCACCAATCCGGAACTTAAAGTCGGCGATGTGGTTGAAGTTTTGGTTGACAGATATGAAGACAAAGACGGCAACATTGTACTTTCTCGTGAAAAAGCTCGCCGTGAAGAAGTATGGGTTGACTTAGAAAAATCCATGAACGCCGGCGAACGTGTTAACGGTATCATTTTCGGTCGCGTAAAAGGCGGCTTTACGGTTGATTTGAACGGCGCAATCGCTTTCTTGCCGGGTTCGCAAATCGATATTCGCCCGATTAGAGACATTACTCCGCTTATGGGTATTTCGCAACCGTTCCAAATTTTGAAAATGGATAAAATCAGAGGCAACATCGTGGTTTCGCGCCGTGTTGTTCTGGAAGAAACCAGAGCTGAAGCTCGTGCCGAATTGATTGACGGCATCAAAGAGGGTGCTATCCTTGACGGTGTGGTTAAAAACATTACCGATTACGGTGCGTTTATTGACTTGGGCGGCGTTGACGGTTTGTTGCACGTTACCGATATTTCTTGGAAACGTATCAATCATCCGGCCGAAGTTTTGACGGTTGGTCAAAACGTTAAAGTTCAGGTGATTCGTTTCAACGAAGATACACAACGTATCAGCCTCGGTATGAAACAGCTTGAAAACGACCCGTGGCAAGCAGTTGCCGATAAGTATAAAGTTGATGAAGTTTATAAAGGTAAAGTCACCAATATTACCGATTACGGCGCGTTTGTTGAACTCGAAGACGGTATCGAAGGTTTGGTACACGTTTCTGAAATGAGCTGGACCAGAAAGAACGTTCATCCGGGCAAAATCGTTTCCACTTCGGAAGAAGTTGAAGTTAAGGTTTTGGAAGTTGATGCCGACAAACGTCGTATCAGCCTCGGCATTAAACAATGCCAACCGAACCCGTGGGCAGCTTATGTTGATGAGCATCCGGTCGGCTCGGTTATTACCGGCAAAATCAAGAACATTACCGAATTCGGTTTGTTTATCGGCTTAACCGATGAAATCGACGGTATGATTCACTTGTCTGACATCTCTTGGGAAAAGTCCGGCGAAGAAGCTGTTAAAGACTACACCAAAGGTCAGGAAATTGAAGCCAAAATCATCGATGTTGATGTTGAAAAAGAACGCATCAGCCTCGGTATTAAGCAGCTTTCCGAAGACAGCGTAAATCAGGCACTCGCCAATATTAAGAAGGGCGATACCGTAAAGGCTGTGGTCAAGGCTGTTGATGATAAAGGCATTACGGTTGAAGTTGAAGGTTTGAACGCCGTAATTAAAAAAGCGGATCTTTCCAAAGATAAAGCTTTGCAAAATCCGGCTAACTTCAACGAAGGCGACACCGTAGAAGCTAAAGTAACCTCGGTTGACAAGAAAAATGTTAAAATCGGCTTGTCAATCAAGGCTCTCGAAGTAGATGAAGAAAAGAAAGTTCTGGAAGAATATTCTAACACTTCCGGCGGTTCTTCGCTCGGAGAGGCTTTGGGTGAGGCCTTGAAAAAAGCCAACTAAAAACTGCGGATAATGGTCCGCTAATCAAAGAGCGTTTTGCTTATGTACCTTTTTGTACACCGCGCAAAACGCTCTTTTTCTATCGGAGCCATTCTGCGCAGTTTTGCTTATGTACCTTTTGTGTACACCGCGTAAACAGACTTCCTTCGTATTTACCGCGTTATCCGAGTTTTTTGAGTGCATATCTTGTACACCGCGCAAAACGCTCTTGCAAAGTTTGATTTTTTATTTTAAGCTGAACACATTCGAGGTAAAAAAATATGGCAATTGCAATATCAAAACAAGACGTAGAAGCGCATTATAAAAAGCAATACAATCAAGAAATAGAGTTTTCGGGTATTCGTATTATTTCGACCGGCGGTATTTTTAGACGCAAGCGATTTGCAGTTGTATGGTGGACAATTTCCGGAACTAAGCCGGAAACGCAGCATGAGGCAGCACATCAATGCAGTCAGTCCAAATATTATGTGGTGCCGATTGTAAAGAAAGTCCTCGGTGCGGAGGGAATGCTGTATGTTCTGACTTCTTTCGGGGCTCATAATCGTTATTTCTATAATACTGAAGGACAGCATGAAGCTTGGCGTACCAGTGAAGTATTTTTGGAAATAACTTCCGGTAAAACCACCTTGGCACGCATACATTCCAGCGGCACCGGTGATACACCTTATATTGACGCAACCGATAATATTCAGGTAAGACCATGGTTTGATCGAGCCATGCCTGTTTATGATTTTGTTATTGATACCGGTTTGAGCGAACAGGATAAATTGATGCTCACGGATAATGATATAAAAAAACGTAAGTCGATAATTTATAAATTTGCTTTGGAGTTTTTCAAAACATTTGTACTCACCAAAGCGGAAGTCAAGGCGGAGCTGCAACGTTTGAAAGATATTGCGCGTGCGGAAGCTGAGATAAAGCGACAAGATAAAATTAAGGCGCGAGAAGTTGCCAAAGCTGAAAAAAAAGCAAATGCCGAAAAAAAGGCCGCAGCTAAAATAAAAGTACAAATGGATGATGTAGACTCCTCTGAAAAAAAGAAGCTGATGACAGATTTTTTAGGTAAGGATATTTTTGAATAATACTTTAATCATAATGTTTTTGTAAAAAATGCTTGCTTTTTTGTACAAAAAACGTTATAACCATACTTAACGAACAATTATCAAGAAATTATGAGAACAAAAAAATTTTGGGTTATGCTCGTTCTGGGAACGATGCTGACATCTTGCACTACCGATTGGTGGGAGCAGAAAAAGTATGGCAATGACTTAACCTTAGATGACATTAGGGTTAAGGGAACGACAGCGTATATTACGCTTCCCTCCGGCAAGGTTCAGGAACTTACCTTGGATATGATTCGTGCGGCTAAAGACACTTTGGCATTGACAGATACAATCTGGACTTCGGTGCGTGATATCCGTGTCGGTGAAGTTCCGTGCAACGGCTATGAATTAGTCTTCATCGAACAGAAAGAAAAGAAGGGTAATCTGCGTATTTCCGATGCACTGGGACAGACAAGAATGACATTCGGCGGATATCATATCCCGATTGCATTTTGGAGTAATGCTCTTTCGGTGATTGATAACAACGATAAAGAACTTGTGCGTATGCCAAAGTTTACGTATAAGGCCGATGTCTCGTTATTGACTGTCGATGAAAACACACAGTCGCCTTATGTGGTGGCTTATTATCGCTTAATTTTGGAGGTATTTGAGGAAGAAACTTCCGCCGGCAAGATTAATATGGTGCTTAAAACCACGGTAAAAAACGATGCATTATAAAAAAAAGAAACCTTGAGAATAATTGCTCTCAAGGTTTCTTTTTTATAAAAAAGTGTATTCAATAATTTTACTGAAAACTCTAAAGTCATAGCTTTTATGGTACAGTACATAATATTGGATACATTCTTTCCAACTATAAGGTTTTGTCAGGGGATCTCCCAATTATCGTTTTAATTTGAAGATGCCATGACATATTAGCCTGAGGCTTAGCGAGCACAACGTGATTTTCATCCGTATAAAATCAACAAAATTGTTTAATACAACCCATAAAAAATATCTGCTTTGATTTAAGCAGATATTTTCAGAAATAATGCACTATAAAGTCGATTAATTCTTATTTTTTGCTAGAAGTAGTTGATTTCTTAGAAGAAGACGTACTGCTTTTTTTGCTGGAGCTTGAACTGGAAGTGGAACAAGTAGAAGTCTTGCAAGAGCAAGAAGTAGACTTGTTGCATGTTGTGCCGTATAATTGATTGATTGCCATATTCCAGAAATATTCATCCTGACCACTCGGGCAACCGGCATTTTTCCAACAATAGTAAGCAGCTTCGCGAATGCTGTTCTCATTATATGTTTTTGTAGACATTTTAATTTCTCCATAATTTTATAATAGTTCAAATTACATACTTAAGTATAATCACTTTTTACCAAGCGTCAATAGTTTAATATGTAATTTTTTAGAGGTGTGCAAATTAATTATTCATTAAGGTTTAAAAATAAATTTTCACAAATATTTTATAATAACAACCATTCTTTTTCAGTGTAATTTCACTTGCAATTTTATAGATATAAAGATATAGATGTATAAAACACTTTAACAATTCAAAAAGTTGCAAGAACCGAGTATTCGGTCATATTATACAGGAGTTTATTATGGATAACACGTTGCCTAAAGAAGAAATAGATGCTATTGTGAACGGCGATCACGGAAATGTTTTTGCGGTGCTTGGCATACATCGTGATAAGGGGTCGAAAAAGGTCTTTATTCGTGCGTACCAACCATTTGCAAATGAAATAGAAGTGATTGATGACAACAAAAAATCACTTGGAAAAATGACTAAACTTGATGCACGTGGTTTCTTCCAGATAAACTTTGATAGAACAGAAGAATTCAAATACAAATTCAAAATAACCAATGACCAAGGACACGTATATGAAGCTGAGGATATCTATCGATTTCCGGCAACAATCGGTGATATTGATGCTTATTTGTTTGCTCAAGGCAATCATCGTGAAATGTATAAAAAACTCGGAGCTCATTTGCTAGAAATTGACGGGGTTAAAGGTGTGGCTTTTGCCGTGTGGGCACCTAATGCTAAGCGTGTATCTGTTGTCGGCAGTTTCAATAACTGGGACGGACGTATAAATGTTATGCGTAAACATATTAGTTGCGGTGTTTGGGATATCTTTATTCCGGGACTGGTTGAAGGTGAATATTATAAATTTGAAATCAAGACTCGAGAAAACAATATTTTAAAAAAGGCCGATCCGATGGCAACATTTTCGGAAATACGCCCTAAAACCGCTTCAATAGTTTTTGATATCAACCACTATCATTGGAGTGATGACGACTGGATGAATTATCGCGCAAACAATAATATTTATGATAAGCCGATGTCAATTTATGAAGTGCATTTGGGCTCATGGCGCCGCAAAGGAGATAACGGCTCCGAGTTTTTGACCTATCGCGAATTTGCCGACAGATTGGTGCCGTATGTCAGCAATATGGGATTCACTCATGTGGAATTTATGCCACTGTGTGAACATCCGCTTGATGCTTCTTGGGGGTATCAGATTACCGGTTTGTTTGCGCCGACTTCACGCTTCGGTAATCCTGATGATTTTCGCTATATGATTGATAAATTCCATCAGGCCGGTATCGGCGTGATTATGGATTGGGTGCCGGCACACTTTCCTAAAGACGGACACGGTTTGGCCGAGTTTGACGGCACTTGCTTATATGAACATGCCGATCCGCGCAAGGGAGAACAAAAAGATTGGGGAACCAAGATATATAATTTCGGCCGCACCGAAGTTTGTAACTTTTTATGCGTGAGCGCGCTTTATTGGCTCAAAGAATTTCATATCGACGGCCTGCGTGTTGATGCGGTGGCTTCTATGTTGTATTTGGATTATTCCCGCAAAGCCGGTGAGTGGATTCCGAATATATACGGCGGTAACGAAAATCTGGAAGCAATTGCCTTTTTACGTAAGATGAATGAACTGATTTATTCGCAGTCGGCAGGTTCATTTTCATGCGCCGAAGAATCAACCGCTTGGCCAATGGTATCGCGTCCGGTTTCTGCCGGCGGTCTTGGATTCGGCTTTAAATGGAATATGGGATGGATGAATGATACATTGCACTATATCAGTCATGAACCGGTGCATCGCAAGTATCATCACGGCTTGCTGACATTCGGTTTGTTGTATGCTTTTAATGAAAATTTTATCTTACCGATTTCTCATGATGAAGTGGTACACGGAAAAGGCTCAATGCTTTCTAAAATGCCAGGAGATGAGTGGCAAAAGTTTGCCAGTTTGCGCGCATATTACGGATTTATGTGGACACATCCCGGTAAAAAACTTTTGTTTATGGGCAACGAATTTGCACAGGATTGGGAGTGGAACTTTAATGAAAGTTTGCGCTGGCATTTGCTTGAGTATCCTATGTATAAAGGAATGCAAAATTGTGTTCGTGACTTAAACTTAATGTATAAAGGTAATGCGCCTCTTTATGAAGAAGATTTCGACTCGCGCGGTTTTGAGTGGATTGATTATGCCAATTGCGATGACAGTGTTATCTCGTATTTCCGTAAAGGACACAATCCTGATGATTATTTGATTGTGATATGTAATTTTACACCGGTGGTGCGTCACAACTTCCGTGTCGGAGTGCGTGAGGCTTGTGCATATCAGGAAATTTTTAACAGCGATGATAAAAATTATTGGGGCAGTGGTGTACGCAATGAAGGACCGAAGCAGGCGCAGAATTACGGCATAAATAATATGCCTTATTCTATTGAACTGGTATTACCTCCGCTTTCTACGATTGTTTTAAAACCGATGAGATAAAAAATGACGGAGATAAAAATTTCATCTGGAAGAGCATATCCTTTAGGTGCAACCTTCGACGGTAAAGGCGTTAATTTTGCGTTGTTTTCGGCTAATGCCGAAAAGGTGGAGCTTTGTTTGTTTAACCGCAATGGTACTAAGGAAGAAAAACGTTTTGCTATAAGCACCAATGATAACAATATCTGGCATATATATTTGGAAGGTATAAAACCGGAACAGGTATACGGATATAGAGTATACGGACCGTATAAACCGCAAGAAGGTAAACGTTTCAATCCCAACAAATTATTGCTAGATCCGTATGCAAAAAAACTCATTGGCAAATTGATCTGGCATAAAGCACTTTTTGGTTATGATACCGACAGTCCGCAAAAAGATTTATCATTCAGCACCTTAGATAGTGCACCTTATGTGCCGAAATCTGTGGTTACGCAAGATACGTTTGATTGGGAAGATGATAAATATCCGCAAATTCCGTTTGAAGATACCGTTATCTACGAAACGCATGTACGTGGTTACACTATGCTGCATCCGAAAGTTCCGCCGCAAATTCGCGGTAAGTTTGCCGGAATGGCTGCTGATTGTATAACTGACTATCTTGACTGGCTCGGCGTAACGGCTGTGGAATTACTGCCGGTGTTTGCGTTTTTCGGTGAAAAAGGCGGTATGTATATTGATAATTATTGGGGCTATGAAACACTTTCATATTTTATACCGGAAGCCAAATATATGAATGGCAATGATATTGATGAATTTAAGAGAATGGTCAAAATTTTGCACGCGCATAATAAAGAAGTTATTTTAGATGTCGTTTACAATCATACCATTGAAGGTAATCAAATGGGGCCGACATTGTGTTATCGCGGTATTGATAATGAAAGTTATTATACTTTGCAGGCTGAAAATAAACGTTTTTATTATGATACTACCGGTTGCGGCGCATCGTTCAATTTACAAAATCCGTATGTGTTGACACTGGTAATGGATTCATTGCGCTACTGGCACAATGTTATGCACGTTGACGGTTTTCGTTTGGATTTGGCGACAAGTTTGAGCCGTGTACGCGGTAAATTTACTCAAGACAGCGGTTTTTTGCTTTCAGTGCGTCAAGATGAAAGTATGCGCTCTTGCAAAATTATTGCCGAACCCTGGGATGCTACCATGGATGGCTATCAAATCGGTGCATACCCTCCGGGATGGGCAGAATGGAACGATCGCTATCGTGATGTGGTGCGGCGTCTTTGGCGCGGTGATGAAAAACAGATTGGAGAGTTTGCCAGTCGTATATCCGGTTCGAGTGATATTTTCGGATATGCCAATCGCGATATGTGGAGCAGTATCAATTTTGTTACTTCACACGACGGTTTTAATTTGACCGATTTAGTCAGCTACAATGAAAAGCACAATATGTCCAACGGTGAGAACAACTGCGACGGTAACGATGCTAATTGGAGCTGGAATTCCGGAACAGAAGGCAAAAGCGCGGATAAAGAAATTATATATAATCGGCTTCTGCGCAAAAAGGCGATGTTGGCAACACTTTTGATGTCATTCGGCACTCCGATGTTGGTGTCCGGCGATGAATTTGGCAATACTCAGTTCGGTAACAATAATCCGTATTGTCAGGATAATGTATTGACTTGGATTGTATGGGAAGCCATCGATGAAGATGATAAAAATATTTCCCAATATGTGAAATATCTGATAGAATTGCGTCGCAAAATGAATATATTTAAGCGAATCAAGTTTTTTGACGGGCGCATTGTTGAAAAGTATGCACGCTACAAAATCAAGGATATGATGTGGCTGAAAAGCGACGGCAACGAATTTGAAAGCACGGATTGGTATGTGGAAAACCGGCGCAGTATTTCATGTTTTGTGTATCATGAAAAATGTTCGTATATGATGATATGCAATGCCAATGAATTTTCGAGGCAGTGGCGTCTACCGTCATTTTGTAAAAATATGCAGGTTAAGGTTGTGCTGGACAGTGCTGATGAAATAAGCGGCTCAATAATTAAAACCGATAAAGAATTTATGGTGCCGGCTTGGAGCGTAGTTGTTTTGGAAATAGTAAAACCGGAGTAAAAATATGACGGACTGTTGGAATGAATTATTGCAAAAAATAGGGATAGCCAAAACGTTCAGCGATGCCGCTCAAAATCATAAAACTTATACCGTAGATGATGAAACTTTACAGCAGATGATAAATTATCTCGGTTATTCGCTTAAGGGTAAAGCGGACAGTGAGCAGTTGCTGCAAAAAATAGAAAACAAACGTCGACAATATGTATTGGAGCCGATTTATGTTGTACGCGCCGAGAGCAAGACCTTTAGTGCAGTGCTCGACATCAAAAATGTAGATAATTTGTCTTTGCGGGTTTTACATAACGGTAAACCGCTTAAAGTTGATTATACTTCTGAAATTGTTTCCGTACATCGCAGCGGACATCGTGAATATGCACACATGAATTTTGAAATTCTCTCGGAATTGCCTCCGCAGTATTACGAGATAGAACTCAGCGCAAACAACAATATTTCACGTTCTGTGTTGGCGGTAACGCCTGATAAATGCTATGTTCCGGAAGTTTTACAAAATCGCAGACCATGGGGATTTGCTGTACAATTGTATTCGTTCAAAAGTGCACGTAATTGGGGTGTGGGCGATTTTACCGATTTGGCTGATTTTGCAAAAATGTGTGGAAAAATAGGTGCTGATGTCATAGGGGTAAATCCGCTGAATGTTTTGTTTCACGACTATCCGGAAAATGCCAGTCCGTATTCTTCTATCAGCCGCTTGTTTTTGAATCCGATATATATAGATGTGGAAAAAGTCAACGGTTACAAACCGGAATATGTTGATACCGCAGTTCTTGAGACGGTGCGGCAAACAGCTGACATAGACTACAGCTTGGCCTATGATCTTAAAATAAGCGTATTGCAAAAAATATTCAATAAATTTATTACTAAACCGCAAAGTAAAGAATATAAAAAATTTGCAAAGTATTGTGCTGCAGCAGGAACAGATTTGGATAATCTGGCAACATATCAAGCCATTTATTCGGCATATCATGATAAAGTATACGGCGGTTGGCAAGCATGGCCGAAAGAGTTGCAAAGCCCGTATTCAATAGCTGTTACGACCTTTAAAAAAGAGCATCAGTCTGAGATTTTATTTTTTAAATTCATGCAATATATTGCAGATTTACAATTGCAAAATGTTTATCAAACGATTGAAGATTCTGGTCTAACTATCGGATTGTATCGTGATTTGCCTGTTGGGTTGTGTAAAGACAGCGCCGAATTGTGGAGCGGTAATGATTTATTTATCAAAAATTGCGGTGCCGGTGCACCTCCTGACATATTCTTTCCTACCGGACAAAAATGGTGTTTGGGCGCATTTAATCCGTACCGATTAAAAGAAGCGGCCTATATGCCGTTTATCAAAATTCTGCGCGCGGCAATGCAAGGGGCGGGAGCACTGCGCATAGATCATGTAATGAGCTTGATGCGTCTCTATATTATTCCGGATAAGGCGGAAAACGGTACCTATGTGTATTATAATTTTGATGATATGCTCGGCATTGTGACGTTGGAGAGCTATCTCAATAAATGTATGGTGGTTGGTGAAAGTATTGGTAATGTACCTGACGGATTCATCGATAAAATTCATGAACGCGGCATTTATTCGCTGAGTGTTTTGTGGGCGGAACGCTGGAATGGCAATGGTGATTTTAAGGCTCCGTTTGATTTTCCGCAAAATGCGTTTTGCTCGGTCGGAACTCACGATATGGCACCGCTTAAAATGCGTTGGTTCGGCTATGATATAGAAACTATGTATCACCTTAAAATGCTTGACGATAAGGAGCGGCAAAATCAATATAAAGGGCGAGAAGATGAGCGTCGACGTCTGCTGGCGGCACTTGATTGGGCCGGAGTTTGGCCGGCGGATAAACCGCGGCAGGGTGATTGTTTATATGGCGAAGGCTATCCAAATGGAATTATGGAAGCGGTAGAGGCCTACACGGCCTCGTCTGCAAGTGCGGTTTATTTGGCACAGTTAGAGGATATTTTCGGGGTTGAGGTGTTGCAAAATCTACCGGGGACGGATAGAGATAAGCACCCGAATTGGCGCCGCAAATTGCCGGTAAAAATTGAGGATTATGAGCGCAATCAAGACTTTAGTCGAGCAATTGAAGTTATCAAAAAATACCGTGGTAAATAGGGATAATAAAATGACTAAAGTTTTTGTTTCAGGTTGTTTTGATGTGTTGCACAGCGGACATATTCGCATTTTTGAAGAGGCTGCGCAATACGGCGATTTATGTGTTCCATCGGTTCCGATAAAACCGTTGAAGAACTCAAACATCGCCCGACTCTGTATAACGAAGACGAGCGTTTGTATATGGTTTCGTCCATAAAATTTGTGCATCAGGCGTTTGTGGCGCGCGGTTCCGGCAAATTGGATTTTGCCGAGGAACTCAAACGGATAAAGCCGGATTTTTCTTTGTTAATTCTGATGGTGACAGTCCGGAAAAAAGAGCTTTTGTTGAAGGGTTGGGTGTACGTTATGTTGTAAGTAACCGCATACCGAAAGATTTGTTACCGGTACGCTCGACAACGGCGATTCGCGCCGAACTTAAAAAGTAAAGTTTCAAATTGTGATTTTTATATGTTTTTGCAGATGAAATAGATACAATGAAAGCTTGGGAAGGTGTTTAATGAAAAGAAAAGTCAAATTTAAGATATTCGGTATTATCCCGTTATTTTCAATTACAATTAAAGGTACGGATGAATTATATCCTGATGATAATAGATTTACCGGTGTACGATTATATAGACCATACTATATTGATTCCGACGTTGATATAGGTAAGGGTACATATGTTGCAAAGAATTCATGTATATCAATGTCTAAAATAGGTAAGTTTTGTTCCATAGGTCCGAATTTTATTTGCGGTTATGGTATTCATCCAACAAACTGAATTTCTTCTGCTCCCTGTTTTTATTCAAACAAGAAACAAAATGGAATGACTTATTCTGCAGAAAACAAGATTGTCGAGCGTAAACCAATTACCATCGGAAACGATGTTTTCATTGGTATGAATGTTTGTATATTAGATGGCGTTAGCATCGGAAACGGAGCAGTCATCGGCGCCGGCGCGGTGCTCAATAAAGATATCCCGCCTTATGCAATTGCGGTAGGGGTGCCGGCACGTGTGGTTAAATATCGTTTTGCTCCTGATATTATTGAGAAACTGCAGGAAATAGAGTGGTGGAATTGGGATGACGATAAATTGCAAAATATAGAAAAGATGTTTTTTGATGTAGAAGGATTTATAAAGAAATACGAAAAGCAGATGTAATTCTGCAAAAAGAATTAATTCAGTCGCTATAACAAATGAGGGAAAATATATGCCGTCTCGAAAGCAGTTTATGCAAAATCAAAACTCGGGGGTGGCAACCCGTTTATTTGCCTTAAAATCGCAAATCGGCGAGCATACGGATAAATAAAATATTTTTCAATTCCAAACTACGGCCTGTTTTAATGCAGGCTTTTTTTATTGTTCCTGACGCAAAGTTTATATTGAAAGCCAATCTAAAAGGCATAAGTCATCTGCGGATAATATTGTTTTAATCAGAAAGGAGAAAAAGATGACTTATGGTGTTCGTTATCCGACTTTAGCATTCATAACCGGCGGTGCCGGCGAGGCCAATGACGGTATTCCGCCGCAACCGTTTGAAACATTTTGTTACGATTCCGCCTTGATGCAGGCAAAAATCGAAAACTTTAACGTTATTCCGTATACTTCTGTTTTACCGAAAGAAATTTACGGTAACATTGTGCCTGTTGACCGTGTGGCCAATCAGTTCAAACACGGTGCAGTGCTGGAAGTAATTATGGCCGGCAATGGTGCTTGTCACGACGACCATAAGGCGATTGCTACCGGTGTCGGTATTTGTTGGGGCAAGGATTCGAAAGGAGAATTAATCGGCGGTTGGGCGGCCGAGTATGTGGAATATTTTGATACACACATAGACGATGATATTGCCCGCGGTCACGCTGAAATGTGGCTGAACAAATCACTGCAGCACGAGTTGGATATCCGCGGTGTGGAAAAGCACAGCGAGTTCCAAATGTGGCATAATTACATCAATATAACCCAGCATTTCGGCTACTGTTTGACCGCTCTGGGATTCCTTAATTTTGAAACTGCCGAGCCGGCAAAAGCATAAATAAAAGGAGGGGCGGTGCAAAAAAACACCGCCTTAAAATCATGAAAGGAATCAAAATGCTGAAAAGAGAAAGTAAAGTTGCTACACCGGCCAATTCTCAAAATAATTATAATGCACAGGGACTTGGCGTATGGGCATTGGCGGCAATTGTAGTCAGTTCAATGATAGGCGGCGGAATTTACAGTTTGCCGCAGAATATGGCGGCGGGGGCTTCCGTAGGAGCGGTGCTGTTAGCATGGCTCATTACCGGTGTCGGTGTTTATTTTATTGCCAACACATTTCGAATTTTATCGGCAGCAAAGCCTGATTTAACTGCCGGAATTTATATGTACAGCCGCGCCGGATTTGGTCCGTTTGTTGGTTTTATCATCGGCTGGTCGTATTGGTTATGCCAAATATGCGGTAACGTCGGATATGCCGTGATAACCATGGATGCTCTCAACTACTTTTTTCCGCCGCATTTCGCCGGCGGCAACAATTTGCTATCCATTATCGGAGGGTCGTTACTGATTTGGGGATTTAATTGGTTGGTATTGCGCGGAATTAAGCAAGCTACCGTCATTAACTTAATCGGCACGGTGGCAAAAATCGTACCGCTGTTGTTGTTTATTGTTATTATTGCATTTATGTTCCGCTTTAATATGTTTGAGTTTGATTTTTGGGGCAATGAGACGGTCAGTTCCGCCGGTCTAGGTAGTTTATCAACCCAAATTAAAAGCACTATGCTTGTTACTCTGTGGGCATTTATCGGTATTGAGGGCGCGGTGGTAATGTCTAAACATGCCAAATCTCCGCAAACCGTAGGCTACGCTACTGTTCTCGGATTTGTGGGCTGCTTGCTGATTTATGTATTATTGTCTGTGTTGCCGTATGGGGTAATGCACCAGAGCGAGCTGGCAAAAATCGCCAATCCGTCGACAACCGGCATTCTGGAAGTTTTGGTCGGAAAATGGGGCGCATGGCTGATGAACATCGGTTTGCTGATTTCGGTGCTGACAAGCTGGTTAGCATGGACCATGGTAACGGCGCAAATTCCGCAGGCAGCTGCTGTTAATGGTACATTCCCGACTGCTTTTGCCACAGAAAATGAACATAAAGCGCCGTCGGTTTCATTGTGGGTAACGAGCGCGCTGATGCAGTTGTTTATGCTGCTGGTTTATTTTGCCGGCAACGCGTGGAACACTATGCTCAGCATTACCGGAGTGATGGTCTTGCCGGCATATTTTGCCAGCTGTGCTTATTTGTGGAAAATTTGCGAAGACCACGAATATCCGAGCAATTTTTATATCCGCCGGGCACAAGCATTGTTTTCGTCCATTATCGGTGCAGGATATGCTTTGTGGCTGATTTATGCCGCCGGTTTGCAATATTTGTTACTTGCCGTAATATTTATGGTGGTCGGCATACCGGTATATGTATGGGCTAAAAAAGAGCATGACGAAGAAGAGTGCGCTTTTACCGTGGGTGAGGGAATCATCGCCGGATTTATGGTGTTGATTGCCGTCTTTGCCGTTTATGCCTTCATGCGCGGCATCGTGCACGTATAAATTTTGCACATAGTTTAAGAAGACCGTCGCCGTGTGCGGCGGTTTTTTTCTTTCTTTTACTTTTTATAAAGATGATAATGTTAAACTTTAAGTAGGTGTCTATGTAAAAGGAAAAGCAAAATGAACGAAATATTGCAACAGGCGCTTGAGCGCGCTCGTAAAACCATGAATGAAAACATCGGCGGTCCGTTCGGTGCGGCAATCATTAATAAAAAAGGAGAAATTTTGGCGGTGTCGTCCAATTCGGTGTTGCGCGATAACGATCCGACAGCCCATGCCGAGGTCAATGCCATTCGCGCGGCCTGCAAAAAAATCGGCAGTTATGATTTATCCGATTGCGTACTCTATACCACGGCGTACCCGTGCCCGATGTGTTTGGCGGCGATTATTTGGGCCAACATCAAAAAAGTTTATTTCGGATGTCGGCCGCAAGATGCTGAAGCCATCGGTTTTCGCGACGATTTTATCTATCGGTTTATCGAGAATAAATGCTGCGATAAGATGATTATGGAAATTAATGAACTTGACCGTGAGGAATGTTTACGGTTGTTTGATGAATATCAGAAAATGAACAAGACAATTTATTAAGGCAACAAATGAGTTGGACGGCTGATAATCTTGATAAAGAAAAACATTGTTTTTTCGGTGCGACAGGCGGAGTTTCCGTCGGAAAATATACATCGCTCAATACCAATTTGAGCAGCTGTGACAAGCCGGAAAATTTACGTCGTAATTTTGAAATTATAGCAGCTCATTTTAATAAAACACCGGAAAATATGGTAACATTCAGACAAGGTGTGACTGCCAACGTAATTTATGCTGAGCAACCGACGTGGTTTAAGATTTATGCCGACGGGGCAGTAACCACCAAGTCCGAACTTTTGCTCGGTATTAAAACCGCCGATTGTGCACCGGTGCTGTTGGCGGACTATAAACACGGAGTTATCGGGGTGGCGCATGCCGGCTGGCGCGGTGCTTATAAAGGTATTGTGCAAAATGTGATAAATCTGATGCTTGAACACGGAGCAAAAACGGAAGATATCGCCGCGGCTATTGGTCCTTGTATGCAGCAAAAATCGTTTGCGGTCAAAGACGATATGCGGCAGGAATTGTTGCAGGCTTCGGCTGCCAATGAGCAATACTTTACGGCTGACGGCGATGGAGTGCATTTTTATTTTGATTTGAGCGGCTATGTTGAAACACAACTCCAAAACATCGGCATTCAGAATATCGCCAATTGCCGAATAGATACTTATCCGCCGCAAAACGGTTATTTCAGCTATCGCCGCAATACACACTTGAACCTGATTGCTGCGTCGAAAGATTATCCAACGCAATATTCCTGCATTTGCCTTTAGGAGAAAATATGAAAGTTATACGCGAATTTTTACCTTATTTTGATGAACGTCCGCACGGAGCCAAAGTCAGGGCATTGGTGCTGCACTGCAGTGCGCATTCTGCCGCCGATATGATTGAGGTTTTGCGTGAACGTGAATTAAGTTCACATTATATCATAGACACGGACGGCAAAGTGTTGCAGCTTGTTTCCGAAAAAAAACGCGCGTGGCACGCCGGACAAAGCAAATGGCGCGGGATGAAAATGCTTAATCAGTATTCGGTAGGGATAGAATTGAGTTCACCCACTTTAGGACAACAAAAATACGCTGATTTGCAAATTAAAAGTCTTATCAAACTTAGCCGACAGATTATCAATCATTATCAAATACCGGCTGTCAACGTGGTGGCTCATTCCGATATTGCTCCGACACGTAAACCTGATCCAGGATTGGCTTTTCCGTGGCAATATTTGGCAAGCAAAGGTATCGGTCTGTGGTATGATGCCAATGATGCGGCCAAAGTGGCAACAAATGATGTGGAGGAGCTCTTAAGAATCATTGGATATGAGGTGAATGATTTGGCGGCGGCAAGTTATGCTTTTTGCCGACATTTTGTGCCGCAATCGGTAGCAACCGACAATGATGTTAACCATTTGATAGACAATGTCTTTCCGCCCGATTTTGTTCTGCCTAAAGCGTATTTGCCGGTTTTGCAAGCCTGTGCTTATAAATACAGCAGATTACTCTAAATTCACCGGAACATAATTGCCGCGCTGATTATAGCCATAACCGATGTTTTTGTGACCGACTTTGGTTGGGACATATTCGCCGCGGGAGTTGTAGCCGTAATCAATTTTGTCGTTACCGACTTTGGTCGGGACATATTCGCCGCGAGAGTTGTAACCGTATTCAATTTTATCGTTACCGACTTTGGTCGGAACATATTCACCGCGAGAGTTGTAACCGTATTCAACCTGTTTACCGTCAATTTTGGTTGGAACGTACTCTCCGCTGGAGTTATAACCATATTTGATGTTTTCGGCCGCAGCTGCAAAAGAAAACAACAAAAAAATACCGATAAGAACAACTAATTTGCGCATTGTATTTTCCTTATAAAAAATCAAAAAAACGCCGCCGCGTATATCAAAACGGCGACGTTTCGTACCATTTAAAAATATTTGTTTTAGGTATAAAAGTCAAGTTCAATAAAAGCTATTTTGAAGCCTGCGTCGGCAAAAATTGCACTTCTTCCGCCTCCAGAGAGGTTACGTTACCGTCTTTATTAACTTCGGCGGCAATCCATACCAAAGTGTTGGGTGTTGTGGCAACAGGGGCCAACAAATCATCGTCGATTTCAACAGTTATTGTACCGCTGTCATCTTGAAAAGTATACATTTCATTGCCGAGATTTTGGATTAAATAACCTTGAATATAAACCATGGTATCTTCCGGCATATTCTGCACAGCACTGACTTGACTTACCGGCTTGTCTGCAGATTGCGTAGTACCGGCATTAACCGTGGCAGCTCCGAACATAACGGCGGCAGCCGCCAAAACTGATAAAAACTTAAATTTCATAGATTATCTCCTTTTGTTGTTGTATAAAACCTCTACCTAAATATGTATGGTTTTAGGGCTTTCAAGGTGGTATGTTATAATTGGTAACAAAATGTGAGGAAAAATGTATAAAAAATATTTATTTTTTGTTTGATGCCGTTATTATAACGGCAGTTTAACAGGAGGAAATTATGGATAATACTATTAATGAAAAACAAGAACAAGAATACATTGACGCATTGATTAAGCGCGTAAGTGAAGCGCAAAAAAAATTTGCTACATACACTCAGGAACAGGTTGATGAAATTTTCCGCCGTGTGGCATTGAAAGCCAGTTCGGTGCGTATTCCGATGGCTAAAATGGCAGTAGAAGAAACCGGTATGGGAATTGCCGAAGATAAAGTAATCAAAAACCACTTTGCATCAGAATATATCTACAACAAATATAAAAATACAAAAACTTGCGGTGTGATTGAAGATGATAAAGAAAACGGTATGATTAAATTTGCCGAGCCGGTTGGTGTGATTGCCGGTGTTGTTCCGACCACCAATCCGACTTCAACGGTTATATTTAAATCTTTGATTGCGCTGAAAACTCGTAATGGCATTATCTTTTCTCCGCACCCGAGAGCAAAAAAATGCACTATTGAAATGGCACGCATTATTTTGGAAGAAGCGGTTAAGGCCGGCGCTCCTGAAGATATTATCGCATGGGTGGACGAACCTACACTACTGCGCACGCAATACTTAATGCAAAAGTCTGATTTAATTCTGGCTACCGGTGGTCCGGGGATGGTTAAATCTGCTTATTCTTCCGGCACTCCTGCTATCGGCGTCGGTCCGGGTAACACTCCGGCGGTTATTGATGAAACAGCTGATATTCAAACAGCCGTAAGTTCAATTTTAATGTCTAAAACTTTCGACAACGGTATGATTTGCGCCTCCGAGCAATCGGTAGTGATTGTTGATTCGATATATGACGAAGTTAAGGCCGAATTTATTAAACGCGGTGCCTATATTTTGAACAATGAAGAGTGCAGAAAGGTCGGCTCTACCATTATTCAAGACGGTAAGGTAAATTCCGGCATCGTCGGGCAGTCGGCGGCAAAAATAGCTGATATGTCGGGGATTAAAGTGCCGGCAAACACCAAAGTGTTAATCGGCGAAGTTACCAAAATCGGTGCCGATGAGCCGTTTGCTTATGAAAAATTATCGCCGTGCTTAGCCATGTATCGCGCCAAAGATTTTGACGATGCCATGGCTAAAGCCAAAGCGTTGGTTGAATTTGCCGGTTGCGGCCATACTTCGGTATTGTACACTAATCCGCGCAACGACGAGCGTATCAAACTTTATGGCGACACCATGCCGACCGGTCGTGTTTTGATTAACTGTCCGTCGGCGCAAGGCGGTATCGGCGATATTTATAACTTTAAGTTGGAACCGTCTTTGACTTTGGGCTGCGGTTCTTGGGGCAGAAACTCGGTTAGTGAAAATGTGGGAGTAAAACATCTGATGAATATTAAATCTGTGGCAAAGCGTGAGGAAAATATGTTGTGGTTCAAAGTTCCGCCGAAAATCTATTTCAAACCAGGTTGTTTAGGGTTTGCATTAAAGGAACTGAAAGGACGTAAAAAGGCTTTCCTCGTGACCGATAAATCATTGTTTGATTTGGGATACACCAAAAAAGTTACCGATGTTTTGGATGAACTGGGTATTCAATATAGAATTTTCAGTGATGTTAAGCCGGATCCGGATTTGACCACCATTAACAAAGCCCGCGATATGGTAGAAAGTTTTGAACCGGATGTATTGATTGCATTGGGTGGCGGTTCGCCGATTGATGCCTGCAAAATTTTGTGGATTATGTATGAGCATCCGGAGTTGAAGTTTGAGGACTTGGCTCGCCGCTTTATGGATATCCGTAAACGTATTTTTGAATTTCCGGAAATGGGGGTCAAGGCACAGATGGTTGCCATTCCGACTACATCCGGTACCGGTTCAGAAGTTACTCCGTTTGCAATTATTACCGATGATGCAACCGGTGTAAAATATGCGATTGCCGATTATGCTCTGACTCCGAGTATGGCAATTGTTGATACGGATTTAGTGCTGACCATGCCGCGCGGTCTGTGCGCTGCTTCCGGTATTGACGTGATGACGCACGCACTCGAATCATATGTATCTTGCATGGCGACCGATTACACTCGCGGTTTGTCGATTGAGGCCGGTAAGTTGATTTATGAAAACCTCGTTAAATCATATGAAACCGGAGATCATGAAGCGCGTGAAAAAGTTCACCACGCCGCAACCATTGCCGGTATGGCATTTGCCAACGCGTTTTTGGGTGTATGTCACTCGATGGCGCACAAACTTGGCGCACGTTTTCATGTTCCGCACGGTATTGCCAATGCTTTGTTGATTTGTCAGGTAATTCGCTATAATGCGACCGATTGCCCGATTAAGCAGGCAACATTCCCGCAATATCGTTTTCCGAATACAAAGGCGGCCTATGCGGCATTTGCTCGTGGTATAGGGCTTAAAGGTAAAACCGATGATGAGGCGGTGGAAAATCTGATTAAGGCATTGCAGGAAATGAAGCAGAAACTTAATATTGCTCCGTCCATCAAGGAATGGGGTATTGCTGAAAAAGATTGGGAAGAGGCAATGAAAGATTTGCCGGAATTGGCCTTTGATGACCAGTGCACTTCCGCCAATCCGCGCTATCCGCTGTTTAAGGAAATTGAGCAGATGTATCGCTACGCTTATGACGGCGTTACCGAGTTTGAACTTTAAGCGAAAAACAGCAAATAAAAAGGGCAGGAGTAAAATCCTGCCTTTTTTGCGTTTAAATATATAAGTTTCACAAAAAAAATATCCTGATATGCATCATGATATTCTGCAAAAAAGTTTTTTGATTTTTCTAAGAGCCGTAGACTTTTGTTCGGGCACGATTATACATCTCACGCCCCAACACACGCTCGGCATCACGTGCACGCTGTTTATCTGGGTCAATACGCTCGTTTTGGCGCTGATGTTCCTTATTCATAATCTTTACAGCGATAATATCTTGCTTGCGTTGTTTTCTTTCTTGCTCCAAACGGGTATTCTCTTCCGGCATGCGCATCTTTTCATCGCTTTTTTCATCCGACGATTTATATTTTCCATCAATCTGCTGATTGATGCTGTTGAGCAAGAATTTTGCGCGTTGCGATACCATTTTTTTCTCCTATTTGTCAAGATTATAACATATTTTTGTATAATAGGCAATGAAAAATTTCATTGTTTTTTAAAAATGTGCAGATATACTATCAATATTAAAATTATTTATAAGGAGATGAATAAATGAGTACGATATTAATTGTTGCCGTGGTGGTGCTTTTGTTCTTTTATGTGCTTTATGCGCGCTTGATTAAAACCCGCAACAAAGTGCAAGAATCAATGGCTGATGTTGATGTTCAGCTCAAAAAAAGATATGATTTGATTCCGAACATGCTGAATATGGCGGCTAAGTTTATGGAACATGAAAAAACATTGATGACCGAGCTTGCCAGCATTCGCACCAAAGCTATGCAAAGTTCTTTTGTTACTTCACCAAAAGAAAAAATTGACTTGGAAAATATGCTGAATCAGAAATTACACGACTTCAAAATTTCTTTGGAAAATTACCCTGATTTGAAATCAAATCATACCATGATGACGGCAATGCAGAGTATGAATGAAGTGGAGGAACATATCGCCGCTGCCCGCCGTTTTTACAACTCAAATGTTAACGAGCTCAAAAACCTTGTGGATATCTTTCCGAGCAGTATGGTTGCGCATATTCTCGGCATTACGTATGAAAATATGCCGTTTTTCCAAGCAACAGAAGCCGAACGCCAAGCTATTAACAGTAAGGATTATTTTAAATAATCGGGGGAACCGATGGTTGTATTTGTTGAAGATAATGAAAAGGAACTGTCAGAGTTTGAAAAATATTATTTTTCGGAAATTGTGCCGACGGTAGAAAATATAAATAAAATAAAGGATAAATATCGTACAAAATTCTGGGGATACTTGTGGACGATTATTTTTTTGCTATGCATTAATTTACTCATCAGTTTTTTCAATTTTCTGATAAATAAACACCCGATTAATTATGAACAGTTGCTGCTGGTTAATGTTATCGGTATCTTGTTCATATTTTATCCTATATATCAGTACTACAAAGCGCCAAAGCAAGATGCTTTTGATACGTTTCTAGCTTATTACGGTAGCTGGAAACACCTGAAAGATACTGAAGTGAAGCTGGTTCATTCTCCGATTATACCGCCGCATGATGCGGTTTATGCTAAACACAACGTTATGGCCGAATATCCAAATTGGTCTATGGAAATGCGTGACACGATATATCAAAGTATCGATACCGGTAGGAAAAATATCAAACATGTACGCACTGTATCTTCCGGTATCATAATGTTGTTTCATTTTAAAAAGAAAATTAACGGTCAGGTATTACTATTTGAGAAAAAAGGTTTTTACCGTAAAAATGAATTCCCAGATTTGCAGAATGTGGGAGGTAATCTTTTGACACCGTTGGCAGAAATGTTTTATATCTTTGCTGATAGTTTTGCTTTGGCAGAAGATTTGCTGCCAACATTGTTTTTTGAACGAGTGCTGGATTTGAAAGATACCCTCGGAGCTAAGAATGTGTATGTTGAAATACATGATGACATTATGCGTTTGTATTTTGAGGGAGCGCAACTTTATTTTGATAATGATAAGTTTTGGAGCCGCAAAATAAATAAAGATAAGTTTTTGCAGCTCAACACGGCTATAGAACAAATGTTGGAATTATTGGCAATAGCGCAAACCGGACGGCAACAATATGCAAAACATTAAGAAAACATCAGAATATATTGAATTAAAACGAAAATTTGATGATTATTATACATCAAAACTGTACCCGATTTTAGAACAGAGCAACCATACTCGTGAACGCTATGTCGCTGCGTTTGTTGCACTTTTGCTGATGGCATTTGTTTTTTATCCATTGCTTTGGTATTTATGGTATAACGGTATTTTACAAGATAGCGCAGTGGGGATTATATTGGCACTTTCCGGCATTGTGATACTCTTAGCTTGCGGTCCGTTTTATCGCTGTCATAAAAAAGTCAAACCGCAGATTATGCCGATATTTGCTGATTTCTTTGGCTCATTTTCTTATACATTTGAAGGTAAAATAGATGATACGCTATTGCGTCGTTCCAATTTGTTTAAAAATTACAATAAGAGTATTGGATATGACTTTTTCTGCGGTACTTATAACGGAGTGCATATCAGTATTGCTGAAGAGAAATTATTGCAGATAAAACGCGATTTTCGGAATTTTGAAGTTAAGAAGAAAGTGTTTGGCGGTATATGCGTTTTGCTTGAAATGAATAAAAATTTCAAAGGACGAACCGTTGTGTTGAAAGATGGTGGAATTTTGGGTAATACCCTAAATAAGATTGCCGGTTTACAAAATGTCAGATTGGAAGACAGCCATTTTGAAAAAATTTTTGAAGTATATTCAGATGATCAGATAGAAGCGCGCTATTTGCTTACAACCGGATTTATGGAACGCATGCTGAAACTACGGGATTTGTACGATGGAAAATCCGTGCAGTTTTGTTTTGATAACAATAAGCTGCTGTTGTCCGTTCCTACCTCTTATAATATGTTTGAAGCCGATTCTTTCTTTCACTCAAACACAAATAAAGCTAAAATAGATACTGTTTTTGATCAATTTTATTTAATATTTTCAATCGTTAATTTGCTTAAATTGAATCAAAAGATTGGTTTGTAATGCTGTGTATATCCGTATATTCGTAATTGAAAAATAACATAAATAAATATAAATTCATAGAAAATATGTAAGGAGAGATAGTTTGTTTTCGAAATTTGAGCGCCTGACGGCTTGGCGTTATTTGCGTGCAAAAAGAAAAGAGGGCTTTATTTCTGTTATTACCGGTTTCGCATTTACCGGTATTGCTTTGGGTGTGGCTACATTGATTATCGTTATGTCGGTTATGAACGGGTTTAAGGCAGAACTCTTGAACCGTATTTTGGGGATTAATGGCCATATTTCAATTACTTCATCTGCAGGTTTCCCGTTCAATAATTATAAAAAAGCGGTCAGCGATTTGCAAAGTATTGATGAAATAGAATTGGCTTTGCCATTGATTGAAAAACAGCTGTTGATATCATCAGGGAAAATGGCTGAAGGGGCAATGGTTCGCGGTATAACCGCTGAAGATATTTTGAAAAAGAAAGTTATGAGGGATGGTTTTTCATCTATTGATATGGCCGAATTTAATGGTGATGTGGTCGTTTTAGGGGATAAACTCGCACGCAAGCTCGGGGTTTATATTAACGATGAAATAACGCTCATTTCGCCGAATGGTAAAGTAACCGCGTTCGGTACGGTACCGAGGATAAAAGCATATCGTGTTATCGGTATGTTCAATATGGGCATGTATGAGTATGATGCTAACTATATTTTTATGCCTCTGGAGGCTGCACAAAACTATTTCGGGCTTAAAAATGCAGTGTCTGTGATTGATGTCAGCCTTAAAGATGAAAAAGATCTGGTCAAAACACGCGCCATGCTCGAAAAAAGCGTTAGCCTTGATGCGTATGTTTATGACTGGAAACAAACTAATGCGGCTTTTTTCAACGCAATAGATGTTGAGCGTAATGTGATGTTTTTAATATTGACGCTGATTATTTTGGTTGCTGCGTTTAACATCATTACCGGTCTGATTATGCTGGTGAAGGATAAGAGCCGTGATGTCGCAGTCTTACGTACAATGGGAGCTACCAAGGCGATGATTATGCGCATTTTCTTTATGGACGGAGCTTTTATCGGAGTTGTCGGCACTTCTTTTGGTGTAATTTTGGGATTGTTGTTCTGCCATAACATAGAAAATATTCGACAACTTTTACAAAACCTTTCCGGTCGCGAACTATTTTCTTCGGAAATTTATTTTCTGTCGCAGTTGCCGGCAAAGGTAGATAATATGGAAGTTTTGCTGGTAGTGGCGATAACACTGTTTCTGTCATTTTTAGCAACTTTATATCCGGCGTATCGCGCCTCTAAGTTTAATCCGGCGGAGGCATTGCGTTATGAGTAATTTGACACTGCAATTGAAGAATGTCGGCAAAACATTTCGGCAAGGTAATGAACAATTGCAAGTTTTGCGCGAAGTTAATTTAGATATCAAACCGAAAGAAATAGTGGCCCTGATAGGTCCATCCGGCTCTGGAAAGTCAACATTGTTGCAAATAGCCGGATTGCTTGATGAACCGACAGTTGGAGAAGTTTATATCAACGGCGATTTATGTACCGGCAGCAGCGATAATATGCGAACATCTTTGCGGCGCGACTATTTGGGATTTGTTTATCAGTATCATAATCTGTTGCCGGATTTTGACGCTGCCGAAAATGTTATTTTGCCTCAATTGATAGCAGGTGTGAAATTTTCTGAGGCTAAAGATAAAGCAATGTGGCTGTTAAAACGTCTCGGTCTGGCAGAACGGGAAAATCACCGACCGGCAGAACTTTCCGGTGGAGAACAACAGCGCGTAGCCATAGCCAGAGCTTTAGCCAATACACCGCACTTGCTTTTGGCAGATGAGCCTACCGGAAATCTTGATCCGAACACGTCGGATAATGTTTTTCAGGCATTATTGGAAGTTGTTAAAGAAACCGGACTTTCGGCATTGATTGCTACTCATAATATTGATTTGGCTCATCGCATGGATAGGGAAGTTGCACTTAAGGACGGGCGTTTGGTAGATGCTCGCGCCGCTACTTTCGTATCTAAGGGGAAAAATTTTTATTAGTTGAGAAAAAATAACTATTTTTTAACAAAATTATGGTCGTATATTGAAAAATAACTGACAGCAGGAAGAGTATGGGAATTTGGTCTTACATTGTCAATAAAAGCAAGAGCTCGGCCGTTTTGGTTCTGCTGATTTGTTTGTTTTCCTATTTTTCGTATTTTGCGATTCGTGGCGACCGCGGCTATCTGAAGTACTTATATTTGCAAAGCAAGGTGGCCGAGGCTGAGCAATTGCAGCAGACATATCATCAGCGCCGGATGGAACTGGATCAAAAGGTGAAATTACTGTCATCATCAAGTCTGGATTTGGATTTATTGGATGAAAGGGCGCGCACCGTGTTGAACGTTATCGGTGATGACGAATTTATTATTATCGATGACGAAGACGAAGAGCTGACGAATTAATAGTTTCAAAAGAGCGGATTAATAGTCGGCCTCTCTTTTTTTTGAGCTTTTTGAAAGTACGAAATCTTCATAAAACTTAGAATTGTTTAGGAGACGTTTATTAAGCGTCTTTCCGTAAGTTTCCTGTAAAGTTTGCTCAGCAGACAGCAATGATGTTCCCAACGCAAATATAATAATGACATTTTTCGGATTGGGATTATTAAAGCATAAAGTTTTCGATCGTACGAAATTCTCATCTATAATCGAATCATACGGTGCCGAATTATAAGCATATTTTGCTTGATCTATCATTTGCGATGCCTGGGCGTTATACATAAAAACGGCAATCAACATTCCGAATATTACGGTAAATGAAGATGTCAGAAAACTCAAAAGATATTTGTACTTTTCCCAACGCTCGACAGTGACGGCGGATATGTAATAGCGTAGCACAACAAAGTTTTTTTCAGCGCAAAGAGAATAAATCAGAAACTCAAACCGAAATGAATAATTACTGTGTAAAAGGCATTTTGTGAAAAACAGTTTTTATTGATGACAACAAGATGAAAAATCATTTGGAATACACTTAAATTACCGTACATTGCTTGTGCACAGCAATAAAAACATCACTTTGCAAATATGAAACAACATAACAAACAATAAAAAACAGGATAATCTTTATAATTTGCACATGGGGATTACATAAGACAAATCTAATATTCTTCCAGAATTTTAGGGAAGCGCTTACGGTTATATTTGTTTTTCAGAGAAGGCAGGTTTTTTGAAGTAAACGGTTTACCGTTATGATCTTCTATTTCGTCTTTACGCCGACCGGCGCGCACGGCACGGAACTGCTCTTTAATTTGTTGCAGTCGCTTTTTTTTTGCTTTTTTACTCTCAGCCATAACACTTCGTCGCTAAAGTTATCAACTCAAGATGATAATAACAAATCAATCGCTGAAAATCAAGAAAATTGTAAAATAAGAAGAATTTTAATCATTTATTGACAATGTCTGGATTATCCTATATACTAGTTTTATTGTTTTAACAGAATGAGGTAAATTGTAATTTCAAACCATGAGTCCCGTGTCGACCTATACTATAAATTTAATCTTAGTTTTATTTCTTGTCTTTTGTAATGCCTTTTTTGTCATATCCGAATTTGCCGTAGTAAAAATTCGCCGTACCAAGTTGGAAGAACTTGCAGCGTCTGGCGATAAACGTGCCAAAATTGCTTTGGAAATTAATGAACATCTGAACACCTATCTAAGTGCCACTCAGCTCGGTATTACATTGGCATCATTGGGTTTAGGTTGGCTCGGCGAACCAGCTTTTTCGCGTTTGCTTGAAGATTTATTTCGTGACTTTTTTACCGGACAAACCATTTTGTTGCATTCTCTCAGTTTTGGTATTGCCTTTACGTTTATTACCTTATTGCACGTGGTTTTGGGTGAACTGGTGCCAAAGTCTATGGCAATTCAGGATACTGAACGTTATGCTCTGATGGTGGCTATCCCGTTGTATACTTTTAACAGAATCTGCACTCCTATCATTTGGTGTTTTGACCACGTATCTATGTGGATTTTGAAATTGATGAGGATTGAAAAGGCCGATGAAAACGAAGATGCTCATTCAGAAGAAGAAATTAAGCTGATTATTGATGCTTCGCAAAAAGGTGGGGTGATTGATGATACCGAAAGCGAAATTATTCAAAATGCCATCAATTTTTCAGAAATATGCGCCCATGAAATTATGGTTCCGCGCCAAGATATGAATTGCATCTATCAAGATGACAGTTATGAAGAAATTATGGATTTTGTACGTGAACATAAACACACTCGTTTTCCGCTTTGTGCCGAAGATAAAGACCAGATTCTGGGGATGATTCACATTCGTGATTTATTAGAGAATAAAGATACATTGCATAAAGATATTTTAAAACGCATTGTGCGTAAGATTTTATTTGTTCCGGAAAATAAATCTATTTCCGATGTTTTGCACGAAATGATGAAAAAGCATATCCACTTGGCAATTGTTGTTGATGAATATGGTGGAACTGCAGGCTTATTGACGATGGAAGATATTTTGGAAGAGCTGGTAGGTGAAATTCAGGATGAACACGACGGTGCCGAACATAAACCTTTTAAAAAGATTAATGATAAAATTTATGAATTTGATGGAGTTTACTTGGTGGAAGATGCGTATGATGAAATGAATTTGCCGTATCATGCGCTAGAAGAAAGTACAATCGGCGGATATGTGTTCAATCTTATCGGTGAAGAACCAAAAGTCGGCGATATAGCTGAAGACGAATATTGTCAATATGAGGTTATGAAAATCGACAATATGCGCATTACTCGGGTAAAAGCGGCATTGAAAGATCAACCGGCGGCGAGAGATGCCGAATAGCCGATAAGATAGGCGCATTATAGATTGGAAAAATGTATTTTTCGTAAAAAGCAGCCTTTACATTAGATTTATGCAAGATATTTTAATGTGTCGGGTGTGAGAATGCGCTTATGATTTTAAAAAAAAGCCGATAAAATCCGCATAAAGTATTTGACAAGTGATTTTTTTTATCTTATATAACGCAAGTAAAGCGAAAATTGCTTCATCGTCTAATGGTAGGACAGCGGATTCTGACTCCGTCAATCTTGGTTCGAGTCCAGGTGAAGCAGCCACTAATGAGCCCCCGAAAGGGGGCTTTTTTAGTGGCTGATTTACCTGAGGTGAAGAACCAAGTGGTTCGGGGAGCCACCGGCGCAAAAGTGTCGGTGGCGATGACTCAGTGGCGACAGCCATCTGAGCTCTTGAGCCGATAAGGCGAAAGATGCGCTGGAGGAACAAAAACAACCTCAAAATGTTGTTTTTGGACGACAGGCGAAGTGCACTTAATGAGCCAGAGCGAAAGTGATGGCGAATTTAGTGAACGAGTGACCGAAGCAAGCGCAAGCGAAGCAAGACGCGCGCACTGTCCAGGTGAAGCAGCCACTAATGAGCCCCCGAAAGGGGGCTTTTTTAGTGGCTGATTTATGGTTCGAACGTAACACTACCTGCGTGAGCAGGTAGATGTAGACAATCCTAAATCATCGCGCTAT
>JAFSWL010000003.1 GCA_017444525.1 Alphaproteobacteria bacterium | reverse complement strand
TGCAAATAATCAGCTAAGTAACCGATTGATTATAAATAAAATAACGCGATTTATCTCGATTCGCGAATTTTATTGAAAAATCAGACGTTATGGAAAGCAACTAATTAGTAGACTTAAATTTATGTTTATTATTACTTTTTTATAATATTCAGCCATGAAACGGCAATCCATGCAGTTATATCGTCAACCAGTCCGGCAAATGTCACAATTTTGGAAAATAAAAATTTTAACTTATGGAAACAAGTAATTTAAAGTCAATTATTTTTGTAAAATAAAGGTACAGGGGCCGTCGTTGACCAATGTGACTTTCATATCTGCCTGAAAAATTCCGGTTTGTACGGGAATATTATATTCACGCAGTTTTTGCACAAAGTACTCATATAGAGGTTCAGCCACTTGCGGCGTGGCGGCTGTATCAAATCCCGGCCGGTTGCCGCGGCTTAAATCTGCAGCCAACGTAAATTGCGACACAACCAGAATCCCACCGCCGACATCAGATAGCGATAAATTCATTTTATTATTTTCATCGGGAAAAATACGAAAATTGGCAACTTTTTTAGCTAAATAATCTGCTTGTACGGCCGTATCTTTTTTTTCCACACCGACAAACAGCAGAAAACCGTTACCGATTTGCGATACAATTTGGTTATCCACTGTAACCGAAGCCGATAATACTTTTTGCACCAAAACTTTCATGGTTTACCCTTCATAAAACAGATAAGAAAATACAATCGCCGCCGTAATTCCCACAAAGTCAGCAAACAAAGCGCACGGCACAGCGTGGCGGGTTTTTGCAATTTTTACCGCACCGAAATAGAGAGCAATTACATATAATGTGGTTTCGGTCGATCCTTGCATTACAGATGACACAAACGCCGGAAAACTGTCGGCACCGTAATTTTGCATGGTTTCAAGCATCATAGCGCGGGCACCGTTACCGGAGAGCGGTTTCATCAGAGCTGTCGGTAAAGCCGGAATAAAACCGGTATCAACCCCGATAAATTCAAAGAATTGGCTAAAGCACCAAACAATGCCGTTCAATACGCCGGAGTAGCGTAAAACGGCAATTGCCGTTAGCATCGCCACCAGATACGGGATAATTTGCACGGCAATTTGAAAACCTTCTTTGGCACCTTCAATAAAAGTTTCATAAAGATTGAGTTTTTTTATAAAACCTATAAGTAAAAACAAGAAGATAAAGAATAAAATTAAAGCATTACCGCAAGTTTCCGAATATTGCAATCGAGCTTCGGGCGATAAATGATAAAAATAGGCACACATGCCGCCGACAAGCGCCATCAGCCCGACTAAATAAGCCAATACCGTGCGGTTAAAAATTTTAAGCTTTTGCGTAAAGGCAACTGCCAGAAAACCGGCAACGGTAGAGCAGGAAGTTGCCAACAGAATCGGTACAAATACCGCACTCGGATTGGCAGAGCCTTGCAAATGCCGATACATCAAAATTGAAATCGGTAATACCGTAATTGCCGAGGCATTGATGACAATAAACATAATTTCGGCGTTTGAAGCTGTATCATTCTTTTTATTGTGTGTTTGTAACTGTTCCATAGCCTTCAGCCCCATCGGGGTGGCGGCATTATCCAACCCCAAAATATTGGCAGCCATATTCATCACAATCGAGCCGATGGCCGGACTGTCAGTCGGCACTTCCGGCATAATTACTTTAAACAACGGACGCAAAGCTTTAGCCAGCAACTCGGTCAAGCCGGATTTTTCGGCGATTTTTAACAATCCTAACCATAGGCAAAGCATACCGGTCAGATTAAGCGAAAGTTGAAAAGCATTGGTAGCGGCGGCAAAAAGCTGATTGCTTATTTCACTCCAAATACCGCTGTTGCCAACCCAAAAACTCTGCACGGCAGCAGCAATAAAACTGATTAAGAAAAACGAAGTCCACAGAATATTAAGCATATAATCCATCCTTTTTATGAGCTTGTATATTAACCGTTATAAATTATGATGCAATTATTTTTGCGGGTTTATACAATATTTTTGAAAACTATATTGACAAAATTATAGAGACGTGCTATATTTTGGATAACATAAGAAAGAGGTTGAAAATGACATTTAAGGAAAAACATTTTAAACAAGCGTTCGGCTCGGTAATGTTTGCGACAATGATGATGTTGCCGACCGGTTGCGGCAATACATATAAAGGCAATTACAAAGACAATTATAAAGACGACGCGCGAGAAGGTTTATTGGATCCGACTCCGATAGAAGCAAAGGATTATTACGGTGCTAAAGTTACGCTTTCACAAGTGGATATTCCGATATATGACGGCGAGGGTAATCGCTTGAAAGACAGATGGGTGACAACGCGCGGTGTTGTCGGAAGCGAATATGAGGAAGACACATCATTGCTCAAAACACGGCGTGCGTATCTGAATGACAATACCGAAGAATGTTATGTTCAGGTTGATGCCAATAATGCAATTTTGGCGAAAGATGGTGCTTGCGGGCTGTTTTTGGACGGATATAATGTAGTGGTTGTCGGTAATGAAAATCTGAATAAACATATTGGTAAACATGCGACCAAGCTTATATTACCAAAAACTAAAACCATCAAAAAAACTATACCGGAAAAGAAGACGGCAAAATCGGTTAAAGAGGATATTTTATCAACAGACAGCGCCGAAAAAGACACGGTTGATGGTTCATCAAGTATGTTTAAAGATTCGTTTGCCAATAAAATTATGGTCGACACATTGCAAAATAATTTATAATCGGTTTTCATAAAACAAAAATTTTATCCCCTGTGTGCAATATAACAGGGGATAATTATGTGGTTTTAATAGCTTTAAAATTTATTTGCCTTAAAATGATTGTTTAGGAATAAAGAGGAGCTTATGAGAAAAACTTTTTACCACATATTTTACATTTTTGTTTTGTTTTGCGCAATTATAAGTACACCGGCTTGTGCGGCGACACCGCAAGATACAACGCAACCTCCGGAAGAATGGAATACATACATACAAAATTTGCAACGGGAAATGTTGGCAAAAGGAATTTCACAAAAAACTCTGGATAAAGCCTATAAGGGTAAAAATTATTACCATAAAGCGCCGGATGTGGTTAAGCAGGATAAAAAACAGGCCGAATTTGTGCTTACAACCTGTACTTACGTTAATCGCTTAGTCAATAAACAACGGGTTGAACAGGGGCGCAAACACTATAAAGACATTAAGAAAAAATACGCCAAAATGGAAGAAGAATATAATGTTCCGCTCAACTACATCGTGGCATTTTGGGGTGTCGAAACCAATTTTGGACAAAACAAAGGCAAACATAATCTTATTGATAGTTTGACTAATTTGAGCTATAAAAATCGCCGTTCCGAATTTTTTAAATCCGAACTGTATAATGTGTTGAAAATAATGGATAAAACCAATTTAAGCGAAGATAAAATGCTGGGTTCGTGGGCCGGTGCAATGGGGCATTTCCAGTTTATGCCTTCAACCTATAACAATTATGCGGTTGACTATGACGGCGATAAAGTGCCTGATATTTGGAATTCTTTTCCGGATGCCATGGCTTCAGCCGAGAACTATCTGACTAAACTCGGGTGGAAGCACGATGAGCCGTGGGGAATGAGGATTCAACTGCCGTGGGATTTCGATTTGAAAAATACCGGACGCAAAAATACCAAAAAAATCAATGAATGGAAAAAATTGGGAGTTACCACATATTCAGGCTCGAAATTGCCGTATGATGACGATATGAAAGGGGCTATTATTTTACCTGATGGTCGCAAAGGTCCGGCTTATATGGTATTTTCTAACTTTAATCGTATAATGATATGGAATCGCTCGGATAACTATGCTATTGCGGTTGCCACGCTGGCTGATTATATTGCCGACAGCAATAAAAAATGGACACCGTTGACGGCCGAGCAACAATATACCATGAACAGTGATGAAATTCTGCAAATTCAGAAGTTCTATAACAAAGTATCTTCCAAAAAAATTAAAGAAGACGGACGTTTGGGGCCACAAACCCGCGAATGTGTAAAATTTTTGCAGCATAAAGCCCGTTTGCCGGAAGACGGATATCCGGATTATCGTCTTTTGAACAAAATTCAAAATTATGATGCCGGTCATGGTTTTAAGGTTCCGGTTCCGACCAAAAGAATGCAAAATAAATAGAATAAATAATAATTATGCTTGAATAATATGGAAACTCCATATAGCTTGATAACAATGAATTAGTGGACTAGAAATGGGTATAAAACGTTTATTGAAAGAAATTGTTTTACTGTGTTGCGGTATTTTGTGTCTGAGTTCTTGTACAACAGGAACTCCAGAATTATCTGGGATGTCTCCGGAAGCGCAAGCTCGTATCATCAAAGATTACGGCGGTATATACAAAGTCGGTAATCCGTATAAGGTTGCCGGACGTTGGTACTATCCGAAAGAGGATTATAACTACATCGAGGAAGGCATGGCTTCGTGGTATGGCGAGGATTTTAACGGTAAAAAAACCGCAAACGGTGAACGTTATAATATGAATACTCTGACGGCAGCACATCGTACTTTACCGCTACCGAGTATTGTTAAAGTAACAAATCTGCAGAATGGACGTTCGGTGGTATTGCGGGTTAACGATCGTGGTCCGTATGTTAAAGATCGTATAATTGACTTGTCTAAGCGCGGTGCACAGTTATTAGGTTATATGGGACAAGGAACAACACGTGTACGGGTTGAGATTATGGCTAAAGAGAGTAAAGAACTTAAAGAGGCTATGCTGACCGGTCGTGTTACTTCGCCGACACAAGATTTTGCTCAAGCTCCGGCTCCGTCATTATATGAATCTTCGGAAGAACGCCGTAAGATATCGGCAGAAGTGCAAAAAGCCGATGAGGCGGCAATATATGCCGAATCCGGAGGCAAAAAAGTAGCAACAGGAACATATAAACCAACAGGACAAACGGCAGAGCCAGTGGTGTACGGCAGTGCTGCTTCGGCTGATGGAAAAGTTAAATCAGGCGCGCTCGGTGTAATGAATGCGGCAGATATCAAAACCTCTGATAACAAAGGAGTTTACGGAACCGCTGCAGCAAATCCTCAAAAAGAGAGCTCTAAAGCGGTTAAGTCAAACACATACCAATATATGAAAGGATATTATTATATTCATACCGGTGCCTTCAGTAGTTATACGGCAGCGCATCAGCAACTTGTGAGGCTAAAAGAATACGGCAGCAGTCACATAGTGCCATACACAAAAGATGGTAAAAAGTATTATCGTGTCTCGATGGGGCCATATAGCCGCCGTGAAGAGGCTCAGGTTGCACAAGCAAAAATCAGGTATTATGGATTTAAGGATACAATCATAGAACAAAAGTAGGAGAAGTTATGAAGCTAAATAAATACAGTTACGGACTTATGGCATTAGGATTAATATGCGGAGTTGAAGCAAATGCTTATGAGACTGCAGCGCGCAATGCCATTTTGATGGATTATGATACCGGTGAATATTTGTTTGAAAAAAATATTGAGGAAGCAGTTCCGCCGGCTTCAATGAGCAAACTGATGACAGTTTATATTTTGATGAGCAAAATCAAAGACGGTTCAATTAAGCTCGACGATACATTTTCCGTCAGTGAAAATGCTTGGCGCAAAGGTGGAGCTGCTACCGGAGGTTCCACTATGTTTCTTTCCATCGGAGACAATGTCAGTGTCGAAAATATAATCAAAGGGATTGTTATACAGTCGGGTAACGATGCTTGTATAGTTGTTGCAGAAAATATATCCGGTTCGGAAGATGATTTTGCCGTATTGATGAATAAAACAGCTCAAGAACTCGGACTTAAGAACAGCAGTTTTGCCAATTCCACAGGTTTACCACATCCTGATCAAAAAATGTCGATGGAAGATTTGGCTGTTTTATCACGCCATATTATTAAGGAATTTCCTGATTTATATCACTATTTTAAGGAAAAAGAATTTGTTTATAACAATATAAAGCAAGGCAATCGCAATCCGCTTTTATATACCATGAGCGGAGCCGATGGCTTAAAGACAGGACATACTGAAGAAGCCGGATTTTGTCTGGCGGCATCTGCGGTTAAAGGCAACCGCCGTTTGATTGAAGTTATGAGCGGGATGAATAGTAATAAAGAACGTTCCGAAGAAAGTGAACGCTTGATGAGTTGGGGCTTTCGCGAATTTCAGAATTATAAATTGTTTACCAAAGGACAGACCGTAGCATCTTCAAAAGTTTGGTACGGTAAAGATAAAACAGTTGATTTAGCAGTTGCATCCGATGTTATAAAAACGGTTAAAAACAGTCAAAAAGATGAAATAAAAGCAACCGCAGAGTTTGATGAACCGATTAAAGCACCAATAAAAGCAGGTGATGTAATCGGTTCATTGAAAATAGAAACCGAGGGTCAGAACGCTTTGGAAATTCCGTTAATAGCTGCTTCTGATGTTCAGAAAGTAGGCTTGTGGGGAAGATTCTGGACTAATGTTAAATTCTTTATATTCGGAGCCAAATAATGCTCGGGCGTTTTATTACGTTTGAAGGAGGAGAGGGGTGCGGTAAATCAACTCAAGCCAGTCTCTTATCCGCATATTTACAGAATAAATGTATTAAGACGGTGCTTACCAAAGAGCCAGGAGGTACACCGGAAGGACAGATTTTGCGACAATTGCTTGTAACCGGTGATAAAGACAAATTTGATGCCATTAGCGAATGTCTTCTTTATTGTGCTGATCGTCGCAATCATCTTAATAAAGTTGTGTGGCCGGAAATGAAAAAAGGAAAATGGGTAATTTCTGACCGATATGCCGATTCAACCGAAGCTTATCAATATTATGGTTATGAGAAGCGTGTCGATTTTGCAACTTTACAAGGGTTATATAAAATCGTAGCCGGAGATTTTAAGCCTGATTTGACTTTTATTTTAGACATTGAACCGGAAAAAGGAATGCGTCGTTCGTTTGCTAAGGCGCAAACAATGGAAGTTAAGGAATTGCGCTTTGAAAGCCGGCAAATAGAATTTCATCATAATCTGCGCCAAGGTTTTTTGGAAATTGCCAAACGCGATCCTGAGCGTTGTGTTGTAATTAATGCCGATGCTGCAATTGAGGAAATTCATCGGCGTATTGTCGAAACAGTAACGGAGAAATTCGGAATTTGATTGAAGAAGAACAGCTTATAACCCCGCGCAACAATAATTTTCTTTTGGGACAGGATAAAGCTCAAGAGTTCTTTTTGCATGCCTATAAAAACGATACATTGCATCACGCTTTTATCATTAGCGGACCACAGGGGATCGGCAAGGCTACATTGGCCTATAAAATTGCTCGTTTTCTATTGTCTGCCGATGATGAGAAAAAAAATGGCTATACTTCTCTCAATGTGGCGGAGTCAACACCGGTTTTTCAGCAGGTTGCTAATGGCTCACATCCGGATTTAATGGTAATTGAACGTGATTATATTGATGCCGATAAAAAGAAAATACAAAGTGCTATCAAACACGGTGAAGCATTAAGTGATGCAGATTTGGCCGGAATGAAACGCTCGGCGTATATTCGTGTCGATGATGTGCGCAAAGTTAGCGAATTTCTTTCTAAAACCTCATTTAATGACGGTTGGCGCGTGGTGATTATCGACAGTGCTGACGATATGAATCAAAACGCGGCCAATGCCATCTTAAAAATTTTGGAGGAACCGCCGCTAAGGACTGTTTTGTTATTGGTGTGTCATAATATTGGAAATTTGCTTCCAACCATTCGTTCTCGCTGCGCATTGTTACCTGTGCATACACTTGATACATCAACGGTATCCAGTCTGTTAAGACGATATCGTCCGAATTTGACCGAAGCAATGATAGGAAAATTAGCGGGAATGAGTAACGGCAGTATCGGTAAAGCTATTTTATACGCCGATACAGATGCGGTTGAAATTATGGAAAATATGAATACTTTATTATGTGCCGGCAATCGTTGTTCAATATCACAACTGTTTGATTTTATTAAAGAAATTGTAAAGGATAATGATAAATTCGATATATTGCAAGAACTTATATTAAAATTTATCAAAAAACATATGGAAGATTGCAAAGATAAAGAGGCACTGTATCGATGTTGGCAAAAAACACATCGTGATTTTGCTGACTGTATGAGTGTCAATATGGATAAGCGTTTGATGCTTTTGAATTTACTGACGAATATATGTAAAGTATTGTAGAAAAATGTTTACGGATAGCCATTGCCATATAAATTCTGAAGATTTTGCCGCAGACAGAGAAGATGTTGTTCTGCGGGCTCGGGAGATGAAAATCAAATATATTCTCGACGTAAGTGATGATGTTGAGAAAACATCGGAAATTATCACTTTTTGCTCCAGACATAAAAATATTTATACGACATCAGGTTTGCATCCGGAGTTGGCAGATAAATACGATATATTTACTTCTGAGACAATTTTGCAACATGTTACATCTCCGTATGTTGTAGGTATCGGTGAGTGTGGTTTGGATTATTTTTATAATGCAGATATAAAGTCGCGGCAAATTGAAGTGTTTCAGGCTCATATTGAAGCGGCACAACTAAGTGGATTGCCTTTGATTGTTCATAGCCGTGATGCCGATGACAATATGATTGCGTTGCTGACCGCAAACTACAAAAAATGTCCGTTTAAAGGTGAATTACATTGTTTCTCATCTTCCGAAAGATTATGCAATGCAGCATTGGAAATCGGTTTTTATATTTCGGCATCGGGGATTATAACATTTAAGAAAAGCGAAGAGTTAAGGCGTATATTTGCAGCAGTACCTGATGACAGATTGTTGATTGAAACAGATTCTCCGTTTTTGGCCCCAACACCGCACCGTGGCAAACGCAATGAACCGGCTTATGTTATCAATACAGCACAGGTTTTGGCAGAGATAAAAAATAAAAGTATAGAGGAAATTGCGGCAATAACTACCGATAATTTTCTGACTTTATTTGATAAGGTGAAAAATGACGGATAAGATAATTATATTAGGTAGCGGGGCGGCCCCCGGAGTGCCGACAGTTTCAGACAGCTGGGGAAAATGCAATCCGCATAACCCGAAAAATCGTCGCGGACGAGCCGGAGTATATTTAAAAATTGATGATACGCAACTTATTATTGATACTTCGGCGGATATTCGCAATCAACTTATTGATAATAGTATACATCATGTTGACGGAGTGCTATATACACATGCGCATGCTGACCATATTATGGGAATTGACGATTTGCGGGCTTTCACTTATAACACGCATAAAATTTTGAATATTTATGCTGCGAAATCTCATTTGACGGAAATAAGAAAACGCTTCGGTTATGTTTTTACGGATGTATCATCATCGGAAATAACCGCCCGTCCGCAGTTGGTTTCAAACATAATTGAATATGAAAAAGCCTTTAATATCGGCGATATTGAGGTCATGCCACTGGAATTTGTCGGGCATTCGGTGCCGACCACCGGATACTGCTTAAACAAGGGTAGGGTGGTGTTGATACCGGATTATAAAATTATTCCGCCACAAACTTTGGGTTATTTGCAAAAAATTAATGTTAATGTTTTGATTATGCCCTTGACGACTATTGAACCAACTTTGTATCATGCCGGTATTGAAATTGATTTTGACTATATTCGTCAGATACGGCCGAAAGCGGTGTATTTTACGCATTTGGGGCCAGATTGCGATTATGATGCGGTTATGCGGAAATGCTTGCCGTTTATGCAACCGGCGTATGACGGATTAACCATTGAACTGTGAGGAGAAAAAGATGCTTTGTATATATCATATTGCCGACCACGACGGAAAAGGTTCCGCTGCAATTGTTAAGTCTAAATTTCCGGAAACGGAATTGATGGGGCTCAATCATGATATGGAAATCCCGTATGAAGAAATCGAAAAACACGATAAAATAGTGATTTGCGATATAGCATTGCCGGTAAAATATATGCTTGAGTTGAATAAAAAAATCGATCTCACTTGGATAGACCATCACGTTTCGGTTATCAACGAATATGAGGAACTGATGAAAGGCAGTGAATATGAGCCGATTAAAGGTAAACGCGAAATAGGGACGGCGGCATTGGTGTTGACATGGCAATATTTCTATCCGGATAAGGAATTACCGGAAGGTTTGCGTTTGCTCGGCTTGAATGATATTTATGATTTGCGCGATCGTCGGGTGCGTCCGTTTGAATATGCGGTGCAAACTTTCGGGGTTAATCGTCCGACTGATAAAATTTGGAATCAGCTGATTAATAACGAAATAAATATCAAAGAAATGGTGGAGAAGGGAAATGCTATTTTATCTTGGGTGCGCCATCGTAACTATCGTCTGGTGCGCGGTATGGCATTTGAAAGTGAATATAAAGGTTTACACTGTATTTGTTCTAACATGGCTCAAGGACAATCGGAATTTTTTGATTCACTTGATAATGTGAGAAATTTCGATTTTATGGTTAATTTTTTTATGAATAAAAAAAATCGTTGGAATTTGACTTTTTATACCTACAAAAACGATGTTGATGTATCTAAAATAGCTGCGGAATTCGGAGGTGGCGGCCACGCTAAAGCAGCGGGAGCTTCTTCTTTAGAAAAACTACCTGATTTTTTACTGAACGGTCAGCCGTGGAGTAAGCCGCAAAATAAATAATGAGCAAGCCGGAGATATTTCTTCGGTTTATTTTGTCAAAAAAAGATTGACAAAGTCGGAAGATATGGTATTCTTAAAGCGTTCATGAGATTATTAAAATAAGTATTAACCCTATAAAAAACTTTAGTTATGAAAGAGCTGAAGCACACCAGATTTATCTGGCCGGTAAAATCACCGTTTAAAATCGCTTATCGCGACCCGCTGTCGGGAGTGATGACCTTGTTGCCGTATGTTGACCTCCAATGGAAGATGAAAATCTGGGGAATTGCCATCGGCGAACGCGTGTATAAGCTTACTCACGAGTGCGGTGCAGATTGGTTTACGGCCAGAAGCTATGCCGATAAGCTGTGTCAGGGATATATGCCGGATACCGCCGATTTGGACATAGCGTATGCCTGTAAAGACGGCTTTAACGCCATTGTCGAGTTTCTCAAGTCCAAAAGAATTGATGCCGAGCCGTGGCAAGACGGTTGGTATTGGAGTGAGGAAGACGACGAAGACGAGGCGATTGTGGTTGATATGACCGACGGAAAGGCCGGTTTGATTTCCAAAACAATTAAAAACGGCTATACTCGTTTGATCAGCCGCCGCATTACTGACAAACCACTTACGGTACATTATCCATTGGTGTATCTTGACGAAGGCATTTTCAAAATTTCGTATGATTTGATTTTGCCGCGTAAGCACCAGCTGTGGGGAATCCAGTTCGGCAAAAACTATTTCCGTCTGTGTGAAGAAACTCCGCAGAATTGGTATCAAGCCAAGGCCGCTGCCGAGCAGATGTCTACTGATTTGGTGCGAATATCATTGCCCAAAAAGGAGATGTTTGATGAGTTGCGACGTGAACGCGAGACCGCCAACGATGCGCTGATGAAACTGCAGGCATTCGGTATTGCAACCGATTTATGGTTGGATAAATCGTGGGGGTATCTGACCTCATCGGAGTACTTGGATCATTATGTTACTTGCGAACACGAGATGATTCCGAAAGATACCATAAGCCCGTGCCGACTTATCGGTGAAAACAAAAAAGGTGGCACAGTTCTGCTTTAAATTAAAAAAATCCTTCAAAAACCGGTTGTTTTTGGAGGATTTTTTGTTTATAGTGCCGTATAAAGGAGAAAACTATGCAAATAAGTGCTAAATATCAGGCGGTGCTCGAAATTTTGGAAAAAGTGTTGCAAGACCAATATCCGGCTGACAATATCATAAAAGAATATGTACGTGCACGAAAATATATTGGTTCGAAAGATCGTAAATTTATTGTTAATACGGTGTGGGATATCATTCGTCATCGCAGCCGGTTGGAGTTTGATTGCGGTTGTTGTGAAGCGCGTATGCTGCTTTTAACTTATCTTAAAGATGAAGATTTTGATATTATTGCCGACGGTATGGAATATGGCTTGAAACCGCTTGATAAGATTGAAAAAGAAAAACTGTCACACTTAAATCAGGAAGTTTATCCCGAAAATATTGAAAATGAATGTCCTAAATGGTTGTATGAAAAAATAAATAATCCGGTATTGGTATCGGCACTTAATACCACTGCATCAGCAGACATTCGTGCTAATTTTATTTCTCGTGAAGAAGCTAAAAACAAACTGCAAAAAGAGGGATTGTTCTTTTCATATACTCCGTATTCTCCGTACGGATTGCGCTCGGCGGAACGGATAAATTTGCAAAATTGTATTGCTTATCAAAACGGTGAAATAGAAGTTCAAGATGAAGCCTCGCAGCTGGGAACTATTTTATGTGATGTCCGCGCAGATTTGAAAATCATTGATTATTGTTGCGGCGGCGGAGGTAAAAGTATGATGCTCGGAGCACTTTTGAATAATAAAGGTGTAATTATTGCTCATGATAAAAACATTAAACGGATGAATGGTTTGCAAGATAGGGCGGTGCGGCTCGGCATTAAGAATATTAAAGTTATCGAAGCGTTGAAACCCAATGATTTATTTGACCGCTTTATTGTAGATTCACCTTGTTCCGGCAGCGGTACTTGGCGACGTTCACCGGATGCCAAATATCGACTTACACCTAAGCAATTAAAGGCCATAGAGCAGGCACAGGAAGAAATTTTGGAAATTGCTGCCGGACATCTAACTGATAAAGGGCGGATTGTATATATGACCTGTTCAGTGCTGCCGGAAGAAAATGAGGAGCGGATAGGGCAATTTTTGGAGAAACATCCAGATTTTACCACAGTTGATATGCAAAAGTTGTGGGAACGCAAATTGGAACAAGCCTATCCGTTCAATGAAACACGTTGGCTTAAATGTTCACCGCTGACCACTGGAACAGACGGCTTTTTTGTTTGCGTATTACAAAGAAAATAAACTACGCTGTGTTTTCCGCAGAATTTTCATTTATAAAACGCGGCAGAGTTTGTTCGTTGTTTTGCCGCAGCGGTATGGTTGAAGCTTTGGCTTGAGGTTTTTGAGGTTGTATTCTGGCTATGGTTTGTGATGTTGCTTGCCGTACATCGTTGCGTACAACCTCAAAATGTACCGGATACACCATACTTACCACATTGAGTTTAGGGGTATAATCCATCTGATGTTTTGGGCTTAAGCCTATTTATTTCACTTGGCTGTCGTTCAAAATTTCATATTTAACCAAGCCTCGTTCCGTCATGGCTTTTAAATAGCGCAGTGAGGTTTCCTCCCGCATTTTGGCATACCATGTTCCGCCTCTTTCACGCAATAGAATCTAAAGCAAGATTAACAGTGTCAGAACAACCCTTATCTGTTTGTGATAAATTTTTTTTGTTAGATTCAGGGCTTTATCAACTAATTTAGAATCATTTTCTACTAGATAACTCAAGCTCTTTAAAACATCGGAAAGCTGGTCAGGTGTACAATTAGCAAACTCCATAGAAGATATTTTATTAAATATAATGTCATTTATGAGTAAAGCTTCTTCTCTGCTTATTATGCCATGAATATATGTAAACTGGTTGTACGGAAAAGTAACCGAAGATAAGGTGCACCGGAGAGGGGGTATATTTTATCGACATACCGTAATATTTTGCTTGAAATTTTTATCTTTGATGATAAATTATGCCCAGTTTTTATAAAATTATATGCCCGTGCGGGGCAGTCCGCACATTATTTTTTAGGAGAATAAATATGGTTGTTCGCGTAGGTATTAACGGCTTCGGTCGTATCGGACGTTTGGTTTTCCGCGCTGCTCAAACAAGAAATGATATTGAAATTGTCGGCATTAACGATTTGATTGATGTAGATTATATGGCTTATATGCTCAAATATGACACCATGCACGGTCGTTTCAATGGGACAGTTGAAGTTAAAGACGGCAAACTGGTGGTTAATGGTAAAGCTATCCGCGTTACAGCTGAAAAGAATCCGGCAGATTTGAAGTGGAATGAAGTAGGTGCAGAATATGTTGTGGAATCAACCGGCTTGTTCCTCACCAAAGAAAAAGCTCAAGGTCATATTGATGCCGGTGCTAAATATGTAGTTATGTCGGCTCCGTCTAAGGATGATACTCCGATGTTTGTATGCGGTGTTAATACAGATTCTTATGTTAAAGGCACACAGTTTGTTTCCAATGCTTCTTGCACCACCAACTGCTTGGCTCCGATTGCTAAAGTTTTGCATGATACATTTGGTATTAAAGAAGGTTTGATGACGACTGTTCACTCTACCACTGCCACTCAAAAGACAGTTGACGGTCCGTCTGCTAAAGATTGGCGCGGCGGCAGAGCTGCAAGCGGTAACATTATTCCGTCTTCTACCGGTGCGGCTAAGGCTGTGGGTAAAGTTATTCCTGAACTCAACGGTAAATTGACCGGTATGTCGATGCGCGTTCCGACTCTTGATGTTTCGGTTGTTGACTTAACTGCCAATCTGATTAAGCCTGCTACTTACGAAGAAATCTGCGCCGCGATGAAGAAGGCTTCTGAGGGCGAGTTGAAGGGTATTTTGGGTTATACTGAAGATGCGGTTGTTTCTTCCGACTTCTTGGGCGATGCTCACACTTCTATTTTTGATGCCAAAGCCGGTATTCAGCTGACCGATACGTTTGTAAAAGTTATCAGTTGGTACGATAATGAATGGGGCTATTCCAACAAAGTATTGGATTTGATTGCCCATATGGCTAAAGTAAACGGCTAAAACAAAGCTCTTAATTCCCCACCGCGTTATCATTTAACCGGTGGGGTTTTTGAATATAAAAACGGAAAAGGAAAAATAAATGCAAGAATATAAAACTATTGAAGATTTGGGTGATTTGAACGGTAAAGTTGTAATGCTTCGCGCCGATTTGAATGTGCCGATGGATGAAAATTTTCACGTTACCAATACCGCGCGTATTGACCGTACGGTACCGACCATCAAAACATTAATGAACAAAGGCGCCAAAGTGGTAGTAATTTCGCACTTCGGACGTCCGGAAGGCAAGGGTGATGTGAAAAATTCGTTGCGTTATGTTGCTCCGGAACTTGAAAAGGCACTGGGCAATAAAGTTGTTTTTGTTGATGATTGTATCGGTGACGTAGTAGTAAATGCCGTTAAGAATATGAAAGCTGATGAAGTTTTGCTGCTTGAAAATCTGCGCTATTATAATGAAGAGAAAAAAGGAGATACTGCTTGGGCTAAAGAGTTGGTTAAGCCAGCAGATGTGTATGTTTCTGACGCTTTTTCAACTGCTCACCGTGCTCACACTTCAATGGTTGCGGCACCGGAATTGCTGCCGTCTGCCATGGGGTTGCTGATGGCGGAAGAGGTTGCTGCCTTAACTTCTGGCTTAAACAATCCTAATCGCCCGTTGATGGCTGTCGTCGGCGGTTCCAAAGTTTCCACCAAACTCGATTTGTTGAACAATTTGGTTAAAAAAGTTGATAAATTGGTTATTTCCGGTGGTATGGCTCACACTTTTCTTAAGGTTTTGGGAGCTGACGGTATTAACGAAAACAACTCTTTAGTGCAAATGGATATGCTTGATACAGCTAAAGAAATTCTGACAACAGCGAAAACACACGGTTGCGAAATTGTTTTGCCGGACGATTTGGTGGTTGCTGAAGAATTTGCCGCCAATGCTCCGCATAAAACGGTTGATATCGATAATATTCCGGCAAATGGTACTTTGCTTGATGTCGGTTCTAAAACAATTGCTAAAATCAAAGCAAAGCTTGATGAGTGCAAAACTTTGGTATGGAATGGTCCGCTTGGTGCATTTGAGCTTAAACCGTTTGATAATGCTACCAATCAAGTTGCACAGCACGCTGCTGAATTAACACAAGCCGGAAAACTGATATCTGTTGCCGGCGGCGGTGATACGGTATCAGCCTTGGCTAATGCCGGTGTTGCTGATAAATTCAGCTATATTTCGACAGCCGGCGGTGCCTTCCTTGAATGGATGGAAGGTAAGGAACTACCTGGTGTTGTTATTTTTAAAAAATAAAAATTCTTATAATTGGTAACTATTTTAGGGTTTTCTCTTTATGTACCTTTTGTTGTACATATTATTGAAAACCCTTTGTTTTTTTATCGTGTTATTTGGTTTTATATATTCTTAAATATTGTTTTTACTGTACGTAGTGGTAAACACTTTTTTATATTTTCTTTAACTAAGCATTTGTATATAATTTTACAGATTTTTTTAGTTAATTGAATACTTTTCTTCTTGCGCATTTTCTTGACAATTACGCAATTTTGCTTTAACTTGACTTAAAATTTATATTAAGGAACTCTAACCATGAAAAAACAGGAATTACTCGCACCTGCCGGTGATATTGAGGCCGGTTATGCCGCTCTTTATTACGGAGCTGATGCAGTATATCTCGGATTATCCAAGTTTTCGGCACGTGCAACAGCAACCAACTTTGATGCCGATACTCTTGATGAATTTACGGCTTATGCTCATAGCTTAAATCGCAAAGTTTATGTGGCTCTCAACACTGTTTTACAGGAAAGCGAATTACCTGATTTAATCGAGAGTCTAGATATTTGCACCCGTTGCAAAGTTGACGGTCTGATTATTCAGGATTTAGGCGTGGCGCGGGTTATGCGCGAGAAATATCCATGGTTTGAAATGCATGCCAGTACGCAAATGGCTGTACACAACAAAGAAGGTGCACTGTTTTTGCAGAAGATGGGCTTTAAGCGTGTGGTGTTGGCACGAGAACTCACAGCAACAGAAATAAAGGAAATAGCAGCGATTCCAAACTTGGAAACCGAAGCGTTTATTCATGGAGCATTATGCTATTCATACAGCGGTTTATGCCAATTTTCGGCTTTAGAATACGGACGCAGTGCTAATCGCGGCAAATGTATGTATCCGTGTCGCGCCGCATTTAAATGCAACGGCAAGGAAAGCCACCTGTTCTCAATGAAAGATATGGCACTGCAGGAAGATGTGTCGAAAATACCGGTTGATTCTCTCAAAATTGAAGGGCGCAAAAAATCGGCGCTTTATGTTGCCGCCGTCACTGATTATTATCGGCAAATTCTTGACGGTAAAGGTGCCAATCCGCTTAAAGAGGAAAATATTAAGCAGATTTTCTCTCGCCCGTGGTGCAAATTCCATTTCAATGGCAAAGATAAAGCTGTAATCGACCGTAATTTTGTCGGCCATCGAGGATTGCTTATCGGTACGGTAGACGGTATTTCTTGCGGAAAATTGCGCTTTGTTACCAACCACACGGTGGCACGGTATGACGGTTTGCAAATAGATGCCGCCGGTGATGAAAAGCCGTTTGGATTCTCAGTGCAGAAGTTATATATCAGCAACAAAAGCGTATTTGAGGCTCCGACCGGAGCAATGGTGGAAATAGAGTTACCGCACGGATATCCGCGACTTAAAATTGGCGATAAGATTTATTTGGCTTCATCCGGCGCAGTTAAAGGTGCTTATCACTACACCAAACCAAAACCACACGAATATCGCAATAACAATGATATAGATGTTACAGTTAAAGTAAAAAGTGAACGTATTACTGCTTGCGCCGGCGAATTTGCGGCAAACATTGACGGCACATTCGTACCGGCAAATAATCCGCAAAAAAACACAGAAGCTATTAATACAGCGTTTGCGAAAACCGGCGACACCTCGTTTAATTTGCATTCATTAGTTATTGAAAATCCGCAAAATTTATTCACTCCTGTCTCAATACTAAATAACTTGCGTCGTGACTTATACAGCCAAATAAAAGTAGAAAAACATCATGGTGAATTACCGGATATTTTGGTTGCAAACAACAAAAAAAACACATCAAAATATAAAATAAAGATTGATGATATTAATTATTTGAATTTACTTGATTTAAATGATTTTGCCGAGATTATTTATTTGCTTGATCCTCAAATTAATATCAGTGTTTTGAAAAAACTGCCGAAAAATAAAATTCGTTTAGCACTGCCGGCTATTTGTCGCAATCCGGACCTGTATAGCAATGTAATTGAAAGTTTATTGGAAATGGGATATAAGAAATGGGAAGCAGCAAATTACTGGACATTAGAAATTTTACCGATTAATCAATTAGATATTAGTTTTGATTCATCACTTTATATGCTTAATACACAGGCGATAGCAATGGCCTCTGAAATTGGTGCTTCGCAAGTTACATTATCACTTGAAGATATTAAAACAAATATTTGTAATATAATAAATAAATCGAATATAAGTACTTCTTTGATTATATATAAGGATGTACCTTTATTTACAAGTGTCGGCTGCATACGTGATAATGATTGTAAACATTGTAGTCATCATCCGGAATGGTTTGATTTGGAGAGACAGGGCCGCAGATTTAAGGCAATATCGAAAAATTGTCAGATGATGGTATTTGATGAAAAACCATATTGCATTGCTACGGAAGTTGCTGATTTGCATCCTGATTTTTTCCGTATGGACTTTTTATATCGGCAATACACTGCCGAAGAAGTTCGGAAAATTACGGAAAATTTGCTAACAGGCAACAATGTATCTGATTATATAACAGGTAATTTTCTGAATAAAAATATATAGTTGATAAAGCTAATCATTTGTATATAAAGAATATTTTGTAAAATTAGATATGATATACAATGATCTTTTTTTAAATATACAAATAATTATAAAAAATACCTTGACTAATAAGAGGAGTTATCATATTATACATCTCGTTGTCGGGCGCTTAGCTCAGTTGGTTAGAGCCGGCCGCTCATAACGGTCTGGTCGTAGGTTCGAGTCCTACAGCGCCCACCATAAACACAAAAGGCAGGATTTATTCCTGCCTTTTGTGTTTATTCGTGATGTAAGAAGTCTCGAACCTACGAGGAGTAGGTTTGACAAGGAGGCGCCGGCAGACGGGAGTATGCCGGTCAGCGATTAGCTGATAGCCGACGCAGCGGCGAAGCCAGTCCTACAGCGCCCACCAAACAGAACCTCCCTTCGGGGAGGTTTTTTGTTTTGTGGGCGCTGTAACTCGAACCGGAGACCGTCGTAGGCTCGCGCATGAAAAAATGCCCTTAATGGCATTTTTTCAGCGCAAGAGGCGAAGTTCCCCGGCAAGCAAGGGAAGCGATAGCTTTCCTCAGCGAGCCGATGGGAACGAGTGACCGAAGCTTAAATTTTCCATAGAAAAAAACAAAGAAAGTAAATTTAAGCAAGAGGAGGATAAAAACAACCTCTAAATGTTGTTTTTACCGCAAGCGGCGAAGTTTTCTTAGTG
>JAFSWL010000036.1 GCA_017444525.1 Alphaproteobacteria bacterium | reverse complement strand
TATGATAGTGGCAGTGATACACGCAATCGCTTTGTTTGCTATACTTTACTTCTTCCATAACCGCAGTATAGCGCGATGATTTAGGATTGTCTACATCTACCTGCTCACGCAGGTAGTGTTACGTTCGAACCATAAAAAAGAGCGCCCATGCGGCGCTTTTTTTAGTTTAAAGCGGTGAAAGGGATTTGACCCTAGAGAAACGGTTCTACTACCAGCGAGAGACAGACGTAAATATGCTGATGAGCGATAGCGAGCGAGCGCAGGGGCGACATAGCCAATTCATATCTCAACGCCAATAATTCGGCAAATTAATTCTATAAAGCACATATACTTTCCGTTATTTTTTTAACAATGGAATCGTCGGAAAACATATATTCGTTTACGTCATTGCGATCAAATATTTTATTGACTGAATAAAAATCGAAATCTTTTTTTGTTTGATATAAAATATAAAGATTTTTACCCTTTTCATAAATCATATCGCATAATCCACTTCTTACGGATATAACAACGCGACACATATTTGCAAGCGCCATACATAACTCGAATTTTCCTGAAAATTCCACAGTTCCAGGAATTTTATTTTTAGAAACACATACATTAGATATAACCGTAAACCCTTTTTTTGAAAGAGTTCGTGCCAAATCGGCAAACATTTTGGCCCTCACTGATTTATACCCACACTCTTCCGGAGAAATAAGAATTGTTTTTTCAGCCCGAAGATTATGTAACTTCATAAATTCTTCCGCAGCAGTAACCATTTCCGGCAAAGGTTTAACTTTTTGTTTTTGAAGTAATGATGTTTGTAAACCCAAAAAATCGCCCCAAAAATCGCTGAAATCATAATGTTCCTTTTTATCACTTTGTGAGAAAGACATCGGTGTCAAGCGTGGATGCGCAAAAAATAAATCACCGATTTTAGGGGTAGAAAATAAATTAATATCAAGTCCATAGTAAAAATTGCGACGCTCCATAGCGTCAACAACAATATAATTATGTTTACCCAATGATTTAAATATAAATTCATGGCTCGGACGAATGAAGAAAAATACATCCGCTCCATTTTTTTTAGCAAAGGCATCGGCATAACACAAACACATCAACGTATCTCCCAATCCGTCTTGCAAAACAAAATTAAATTTATCGGGATTGATATACCGCTGTAAGCCTGACTTTATTTTGGCATAATGCAAATAACCTATAATATTGTCATTGTTTTGCTGATATTCTCCACGCAATGCACGACGAACCTCTTTTCTTTTTTGTTTATCCAAAATCCAACAGGTTAAAACTTTAGCTATTAATTTATTCATTATAATTCCTCATCTATTTTCAAAAGAATATTTAATTCTGAATCACGTTTTTTATCTACAGCATACGCCATCTTTAATCCCGATGGTTTATTATCATTGATTAAAATACGTTCGCCCATCGGAACATCAAATATAATATGATTAAAACGCAAACCATTATCCGTCATAAATTTAATCAGATTTTCTTTCTCTGATATATTTCGAGAAGTCAGAACAATAATCATATCTTCTGAAGGAATATCTGAAAACAGAGATTTTACTCCGGGCAAAATCATGTCCCCTCCGTTTTTATAACCATTATGAAGGCATATTGTACCATCTACATCAAAAATCCATGTATGTGGTAATGCCGATAATATCAACTCATTTTTCATCAAAATAATCCTGCAAAACCAACAACCCTTTATAAAACGCACCGCATATTGCGTCATAATCTTCCCAAGCATAGGTTGTCAAACTAAGCCATATAATAGCATGCAGCAGTTTAATCTTTTTCCGATTTGTTTGTGTAATTTCAAAGAAATAGTCAGCCAATTCTTCCCAATTGTTTGAAACAATCATTAAATCAACTTCAGACTCTTTAATTTCCAATGAAAAATTTTTACGGTTAAATTGATCATAATTTCCGACAACACTGTAATACAATTTTGCCCAATCATAATCAACATCACCATAAAATTTTGTCCCTCCGAAATAACCTCGTGGATCAATCAAAATGGGACGTACATTTTCCGTTTCAATCATCATATTATGGAACGTACAATCACCGTGTATCAAACGAAATTCCGACGGATACATTGATCGAATATCCGCCACAATCTTATCTTTGCAATAAAAAATATTTAAGCATTTTTTGCCGTTTATCACTATATACTCATCGTTTGCAAACGGCACAAGCTCAGATACTTTTTCTAAGCGAGAAAATGTTTTGGTAATATAGTTATTATCACAATCTTCTTTTATGGCTATTTGCGGCGGTAAAAGATTGTGCAAATCTTTTAATGCTGATACTATTCTACTTAACAAAGCCTTTTTAAATCCGGTTGTTAAAAAGGCATATTCAAATATATTCTGACCTCTTATTTTTTCCATAACCAATGGATTATATCCGTACAGCTTTGGAATATTTTTATATCCGAGTTCCTCAACTTTTTTATACCATGCTATTTCATCTTCTGCTAGCTTGCGTCCTTGCTCATTGATAGCATATTTTAAAACCACATCTTCCTTAAATTCTATCCGATTAAAAGGACGGCATTTGGGCTTGTTCAGCTCATTTTGAAAATAGGAAAGCATCGTACCTATCTCTACACCGCCATACATATAAAAACGCTCGAAAGTCATATTTTTAGAGGATAAATAACGAACAAACTCTCCTTCATCTGGCACATCTGAAATTTCATTTTTACTCTTAAACACAAATAACCCAGCAACACCATTTTCCGAAGATGCTTCTTCTTTGAATGCATTATTATAATAAGACCAGCGACAAACAAAATCTTTAGAAATACCTATATAATTACAATCTGGCTTAAATTTACCTTCACCAAACGACAAAATCAAATCACACCATATTAACATAAAAGGCATATTATCCGGAAGTGTATCGAGCGCTTTTCTCAAACCGGCACAAGTTCCTTTTTTATCTGCATCAATAACTTCATAGTTTACTGTTGCAAAAGTCTTCAGGTATTTCTTAAGCACCTCTTTCTTGTAGTCAGCAATGATTTTGAAATGCGCTTGTGGATACCTCTTAAAAAGATGAAAAATCATAGGAAGATTATCAACCGGAACCAAAGCTTTCGGCTTATTTGTAGTTAAAGTTTCCAATCTGCTACCGCGACCACCGGCTTGTATAATAATGTATTCCATAACAAAACCTCAAAATTGCCGTAAAAATATGCAAGCAAACTAGCATAAGTTATAGATAAAATCAATAAAAAATTAATTATTTACATAGAATGTATAAAAATATCAGATTATACAAAATCAAAATTTGCTCTGCATAATAAATCATGTAAATGTATATATTTATCCTCCTCCAAACACCAATAAAAAAACTCCCTTTTTCAGGGAGTTTCTTTATTGGTGCCGGTTAGGAGATTGTGATGCGCTTTGCTTACTACCTGCGTCGGCCTTCTGCTCCGCAGACCGGCATACTCCCGTCTGCCGGTGCCTCCTTGTCAAACGCCCTTTCTCGGGCGTTCTACTCCCCTTTCCGATACCAATAAAAAAACTCCCTTTTTCAGGGAGTTTCTTTATTGGTGCCGGTTAGGAGATTCGAACGCCCGACCCACGCATTACGAATGCGTTGCTCTACCAACTGAGCTAAACCGGCATAACAAAGTTATAAATAAATTACTTTGTCTTTTTTTGCAAGCATTATTTTTAATTTTCATTATGCTTTGCATAAAATTGTGAATCTTGAGAAACTTTATCGCCACGGTGAACAACCATTTGCGGGAACGGAATTTCAATACCTTCTTCAATAAAGCGTCTGTTTATCATATATCTCAATTCACTCGGAACCGTCCAACCGCTACGAATATCTTTAACATAGCAGCGCAGTTCAAAATCCAAACTACTGGAGCCGAAATCCTTAAACAAAACATAAGGAGCCGGATTTTTCATTACCAGTTTGTTTTCTGCTGCACAGCTTAATAAAATATTTTTTACCTTTTCAACATCGGAACCGTATGCCACACCGACAGACACGCTCTGCCGCGACATAAAATCGCCGTGTGTTTTATTGGTAACAGTAGAAGAAATCAGCGTCGCATTCGGAATAATTACGCTCATTTTATCAAAGCTCAACAATTCGGTAGAACGAATATTAATCTGCTTGATTGTACCTTCAACTCCGCCGAGAACAACCCAATCTCCAACCTTTACGGGACGCTCAAACAAAATAATGATACCCGCCACCAAATTCTTAATCACGTCTTGCAAACCAAAACCGATACCGACTGACAATGCACCGGCAATGAATGCAAGGTTGGTTAAATCTATACCGACAGCAATAATCGCCAACAATGCCGAAATAATAAACCCGATAAAACTGACTCCGGAAATCATGGAGTGTTTGATTCCATCGTCCATATCTATTTTCGGCAAAACATTTTCGGCCAAGTGCTTTTTAATAATCCGCATAAGCGTCAGCGAGCCGAAAAATACACCGATTCCCAAGACAATTGCAATCAGAGAAATCTGAATGCCGCCGATTTTAAAGCCGAATAAAAGCTTTTTAACTGCAGAAAGCATAAAATCTCCCGGCAATCCCCATAAATTAAGCAGCATAAACAGACCAACCAGTATAATCGTCGGATTTATAATAGCTTTCAGCCAGAAATCCATTTTTTCAGCAAGGCGCTTACTGCCCTTATATTTTCGCATCCACGGTCCGCCGATAACAATGCGCTTAATTATATCAATGACCGAGCGGCGAACTATTTCCAGCAAGCCGCACAAAATCAGCGAGATAATCAGATGATTAAAAATGAACAGCGACAATTCCGGATAACCGAACAATGACAAGGCAAATGTACCGACACAAAAAATATGGCTGAACAGAATCATTCTGAAACCGCTGTTGATGGCAATTTCTTCTTCCTCAGTGGTATTATCATTCGTATCTTCTTTTATTTCATCGCGATATGTATCAAACGAGATTTTGGCCAACCAAATTAAGAAAAATGCCTTTACAAAACTCGAAAACATCATTACAAAATGCACGGTTTCAGTTGAATATTCTTTTTTTTGCGCCACCACAACCTGAAAAGCCGCAATCGAGTTAATTATGATAAACGTGAAAATCATACGCGTAAAGCGTGTTGCTTTTTCGGTGGCGATATTAACCAAACGCCAATTCGGATAATTCGGGGCAAATGTCACTCGCGAAACCGTAGCTTCGGCTATCGCCAACAAACAGGTATAGGCCGCAACCATCAAAACCGTATTCAGCAATGTGTCGCCAAAAATATTGGTACTCACCATCCACAGAATACAGCCGCCGACCAGAAATGCAAAAATCAGTCCGCGTGCAACGGCGACCGCCATTGCCGCAATTACTTTGCGGTTGAAAGACGGTGTTTTGTTTTCAGCATTATACCCCCAATTACGCAAAATAAACCGCTTAAAAAATATAGCCAAAGTCAAAGCAATCATCAAAATAACAAACATCACACCAATACTGAATAGCGTATAAGATCGCTGTTCCTGCGGTATGGAATTATACCATTCAATCGGCGATTTTACGATATCCCAAAAGAAAATCACATATGCTTTTAAGTCTTGAAAAAATACCAGCGGATTAATCATTGCCGACTGCTTAGTCATTAAATCGCCGTAAATAGTCTGATTGCGTACATTAAGAATTTGTCCGGCAAGCTCTTCCATTTTTATAACCAGTAAATCAGTTTCTTTAAGCAATCTGTCCTGTGCAGCCAACTGTTGCGCCAATTCTTCGCGTTGTTTGGTAATCACTTCATCTTCGGATTCCCCCTCTTTCGGACCGCTTCCTAACGCATCAAGCTGTTTTTGAATAAATTTAACCTGTTTTTCCAAAACTTTGCGATTCTCGCTGAGCGCACTGTCAGTCTTGTTCAAATAAGAAACATATCCATCCAATGCCTCCGGAGAGTTATTATTGAGCAAAGCCTGTTGAATTGTGTCGATTTCTGCGGTAATTGCTCCGAAATCTGTTGTGTCATTGTTCTGTTCAACAGTGTTTTCTTCCGCTTGTTTTGCCTCTTGCACCGCAAACGTATCGTTCGCCGCAAACGTACCGAGCAGCAGCACTCCCCAAAGTACAAACAAAATTTTAGAAAAGTATTTTTTCATTAATTTATCCTTATTTTTTCAGCACAAGTTTCAGTACCTTATAAGCATTTTGTGCGATTCCGGCACGCAAATCATCGGCTACCGACCAAAAACTAAATCCGTTTTCCACCGAAACATCCTGCCGCAAACGACTTACATAAACATCACTCTCACTCTGTACATCGTTCATTGAAACATAGCCGCAGTCAACATGTTTATCAAACACCACCACTCCTTTTATATCACGCATTTGGTTGCGGATATCGTCAACATCCACTTCTTGCTCGCATTCAACATTGATAAACGCTCCGATTCCGATAAAAACAGGCACAATCGCGCAATTGGCATGAACTTTTATATTCTGCCCGATAATTTTCTTTATCTCGACATTCATTTCCCATTCTTGTTTGGTTTCGTCACCGATAAATTCTCCTACTTGCGGCAATACATTAAATGCAATTTGCTTATGAAAAACATTTTCATCATCAACAATCGGTTCATTCATAAAGATTTTACGGGTTTGATTAAATAATTCATCCATCGCCTCTTTGCCGTAAACCGAAGCCGCCATATAAGTATTGATAACCATACGCTTAATCGCATAACGCTTAAAAATTTGTTGCAACGGCAACATCAACTGTGTTACCTGCGGCGACGGCAAAGCAATTATTCCGCGTTTGGCATCGACTATTTTTTCATCATTCATACCGGCAATAATCAGCGGAACCTCAGAATCTGCCGCATACGTTCCAGAGCAATCAATTACCGTAACTTCTTTTGCCAACGCGCGCGGAACATAGTGCTTCACTAAATCTTCCGATACGCAGAATACAGCGATTTGCGCCGAGCCGAAATCAAAATCACGTAGATTATAAACATCCATATCAACATCTTCACCGTAAGAAATCTGCGTACCGAGCGGACTGTCTGTATCTACCGCAAATATATCATTAGCAGAAAAACCGTTTTCTTCCAACATATTTAAAATTTCACGACCGTAACCGGAAGTTGCACCTATAATTGCTATTTTTTTCATTCTAACCTCTGCATATAAATAACGTTTATTAGCTGCAGTTTAACTCAAAAATATTTAAAATCCATAAAATTTTGAATATTTACTTGCATTTTAATGTCATTATTACAAAATACTCATGTCAGCAAGAGATTGCCGAAGGAGTTTCAGAAAAATGTATTCACATAATTTATTCAGTAAAGAAATCTTGGCAGAAATTTAAAGGTTACAAAATATAAAGCGCACTCAAATTAATGAGTGCGCTTTATATTCATTTGTTACGCTTTCCGCGGCGGTTGTACTCTTTAGACGATACGCTCACAGCAGCGTTTTGCTTTTTTTGAACATTATTTTCAGGCTCCTTAAAACCGGTAGGCACAATGAAAGGCCAAAATCCTAAAACACCCATAGCTATTTTGATTTTTGCTGTCCTGTAATATTCCGTTTCAATTCTTTTTGCCGGTAAACCTACTATATTCTCCGGCAGAGAAATCGGTTCAGGATGCGGTACATTTGAAGGATTTGCCTGACTGAGCAAGCATACTAACAAAAGCCCTGTCATATTCTGATCTTCTAGAGACGCAACCTATCAACCGCAGCCATCAAACGCTTCTTCACCAGCGCCTTTGCTCTGGACTTATGCCCACAACCGCAAGCATGATAGCGCGGCAAGCCGTTCACAGTATCTTTCAGATCATAATCGACACCTCCGATTGTAAACTTACCGGTTACGGGAACTGTTGAATCGATAGCCGATGTCGGAAGCAATTCGGCTTTACCGGACTCCACATCAACAATCGCAGTCAGTTTCTTGCTGGCACGCTTAACAAACGCATACAGCGGCTTGCCGGCCGGAGAATTGAAAGCTGGCTCTCGCAAAGTTATTTTACGCAACTTCACTTCACCTTCGATACGGGCATCACACAGAAAGTTCGGACGCTCCTTACGAATTGCCGCAATTACCTTGTCTGCCTTGGTGTTGGCAACGATACTGTTCAGATTCGCATCACAAATTATTCTTTTTTTCATACGCATAAAATTTGTAAATAATAAATAGCAACGTTTTTGTTTATACTATATTATTTTGTCAAAATCAAGTACTAAAATAAAAAAAGTATTTTTTTTGCATTTACCGCAATCGTCTTACTATAAAATATTGTCAACATGCTGCTTTTATTGCGAACTGTTTTTTAAATAATTGCAGCACACATAAAAACCTCCGACAAACGGAGATTTCTATGCTCCGGGCAAACGTTTTAAGCTACCATTTGTTTGATTGCGGCAATTGCATCATTGATTTTAGCCACATCGGCCCCACCAGCCTGAGCCATGTCAGGACGACCGCCACCACCCTGACCGCCTAGTACTCCGGCTGCCGTACGCACCATATCAACCGCGTTGTATTTGCCGGTTAAATCTTTACTAACTCCAACCACTACCGAAGCTTTACCATCTTTATCCGAACATAATACTACTACACCCGAACCTATCTTTTGCGTAATGTCATCAACAAACGCTTTTAATTCTTTCGGGTGTGCATCAGGAACCAATTTGCCGACAAAATTAACCCCGTTTACGGTTTCAATTTCATTGTTAGCTGAACCCTGTCCGCTGGCTAAATTCTTTTTCAAATTAAAGATTTCGGTTTCCATTTTTTTACGTTCTTCCAATAATCCGCCGATTCGCGCTTCCAAATCATTGATATTTGTTTTTAAGCTGGATGCAATCGTATGCAGTTTATCTTCCAAATGACGAACATAAAAATCCGCACCGCATCCGGTTACACATTCCAAACGGCGCACACCGGCAGCCACCGCCGATTCAGACAAGATATGAAAATACCCGATATTACCGGTAGAACAAACGTGAGTACCTCCGCACAATTCGCGAGAAAAAGGTATTTTTTCATCACCAATTGTAACCACTCGTACATCTTCACCGTATTTTTCATCAAACAAAGCCATCGCTCCGAGTTTAACCGCTTCATCTTTGTTCATAATCACAGTATTTACCGGCAAATCATTGCGGATTTGCTCGTTGACAATATCTTCCACTTGGCGGATTTGTTCGGCCGTAATTTGTTTCGGATGCGAAATATCAAAACGCATTCTGCCGGCTTCCACCAATGATCCCTTTTGTGCCACGTGGTCGCCAAGCACCATTTTAAGAGCCTTATGCGCCAAATGCGTTACCGAGTGATTGGCGCAAATTTGCGCACGGTTATCACAGTCCACCGCCAAATTGGCAAACTCACCTACTTTCACCGCACCGTTTTGTAATTCGCAGACATGCACATAAACATCTCCCAATTTAAGTTTGCAGTCAACGACTTTGGCCGTAAAGTTTTTGGAACTAATCACGCCGATATCGCCGACCTGACCGCCGCGCTCGGCATAAAACGGAGTCTGATTGACAACAAGCTCGAAGTTACCAGAAGTTACTTCATTTACTTCTTTATCATTTTGCACCAGAGCTTTAATTTCGCCATCGGCTTTCAATGTGCTATAGCCCAAAAATTCTGTCGCACCGCATTTATCTTTAACTCCGTACCAAACCTTTGCTACACCCTCATCACCGGATCCTGCCCAATTTTTGCGAGCTTCTGCTTTTTGTTTTTCCATACAAGCATTAAAACTTTCAACGTCGACTTCAATATTTTTGTTTTTGAGCGCATCTTGTGTCAAATCGAGTGGAAAACCGTATGTATCGTACAGCTTGAATGCGGTTTCTCCGCCCAGTTTGGCACCGGAAGGTAATTTGGCAATTTCATCATCAAGCAACTTCAAACCTTTATCCAGCGTGCGACCGAAACGCTCCTCTTCAATTTCTATTGTTTCTTTAATCAGTGTTTCACGTGCATAAAGCTCCGGATATGCCGCACCCATTTCTTTCTGTAATGTAGGCAACAATTTATAAATCATCGGTTCTTTGACACCGAGCATATAAGCATGACGCATGGCGCGGCGCATAATGCGGCGTAAAACATAACCGCGTCCCTCGTTAGAAGGTAGAACACCGTCGGCAATCAAAAAGCTGATGGCGCGCAAGTGATCGGCAATCACATTGTGCGAAGCCTTAAGCGGCCCGTTCGGATCGGTATTGGCAATATCAGCAATCGCTTTAATAATATTTTGGAACATATCGGTTTCAAAGTTGGAGTGAACCCCTTGCAAAATAGCAGCAATACGTTCCAATCCCATACCTGTATCAATAGACGGTCGTTTTAAGTTGACACGTGAGCCGTCCGGTAAATCTTCAAATTGATCAAACACCAGATTCCAAATTTCGATAAATCTGTCGCCGTCTTCTTCCGGAGTCCCCGGCAGACCGCCCCAAACCTCAGGTCCGTGATCATAAAAAATCTCAGAACACGGTCCGCACGGACCGGTATCACCCATCTGCCAGAAGTTATCCTTGGTGGCAATACGGATAATGCGGTCTTCCGGTAAGCCGGAAACTTTTTTCCAAATATCATGAGCTTCATCATCGTTATGATAAATCGTAACCGCCAATTTTTCTTTTGGCAAACAAAATTCTTTAGTCAGCAGTTCCCACGCATAAGGAATGGCATAATCCTTAAAGTAGTCACCGAACGAAAAATTGCCAAGCATTTCAAAAAACGTGTGGTGGCGCACATCATAACCCACACTATCCAAATCATTATGCTTACCACCGGCACGTACACTTTTTTGTGCGGTTGTCGCTCGGGTATAATCACGAGTTTCATTGCCGGCTAAAATATTTTTAAATTGCACCATGCCGGAATTGGTAAACATCAAAGTCGGATCATTATCCGGCACCAAAGAAGATGACGGAATAATTTTATGGTCATTTTTTTTGAAATAATTCAAAAAAGTTGTACGAATTTCATTCACACCGATAGTCATTTTATTTCCTTAAATTAAGCTTTAAAAAATTTGCTATCGCGCAGATTATACCAATCTTTGCCGCTTGTCCATATTTATTTGTAAAAAAATATTTACAAATAACAGAAATGCGCTATAAAATCAGCAACAAATCTTATAATTATGGGAAAGAAAATTGTTATTTTTGCGGTTTGCGTTATGCTCTCCGCCGTAGGTTTCAGTGCTCAGCACACTACTTACATCAAGAGAGATTCGGTGGAGATTGTCATGAAAGACGCACCTAATTTCGCAATAAAATATGTTTGAACCATTTTTCCTGAAAGGCGATATCTTCTTCAATAATTTCATCGTCCAAATCGTATGCTTCCGGTACCACTATCAGTTTATCGTCATCATCGTCAGTGCGATGTACTATTCCGATACAACGTCCGACATACTCTTTAAGAGGTTTATCTTCCATTAAAACATAGGCATCCAACTCCTCGCCGTCACCGGATTCTGTGTACGGCACAAATCCGTAGTTAACCGGATATTCAAAGCCGTATTTCGGATGTTTACTCCCCAGCGGACGGTCAATTTTTACCTGTACCAATTGATAGAGATAGCACGTAGTTGGTGCATTATGAAAAACAACCGGATAATCATCCCTATCATTCCACGATTCATATTTTTTCCACAGTTCTTCAAATGCATTTTCATCAATATACAATGCCGAATCATCTTCCGAACTTCGCTGTAAAACTCTGCGTTTTGCCTCATCTTTATTGCATTCCGTCAGATGAAACACCACATTATCGGCCAAAGTTTTCGCCCAATTATAATATTCTTTGCGCTTCTCATGCGTCCAAAAGCCATAATCCAAAATAACATCACGACCTTGAGCAATATATTTTGCTGTTTCGCCGCGGATATATTCATCAACCGCTTTATATTTTGCTTGAAAATCATCGGGATTGCGACCGTAACGTTCCCGCATAAATTCATCATGAGTCAAACGCACCGCCGATAATTTTTCTTCCAACTCTTTGGCAACCGTGGTTTTGCCGAAACCTATGAATCCGACCATTAAATGTATTGTTGCCATTTTTCATCTCCGAAAATTGCCGGATAAATACGCTTGTCCGCTGTTATTTCCACAAACTCATAACATCGACCTTCAAATTCTTCTTCCAACATCGGAATTTTATCTTTTTGCATATATTCTAACGGCAACGAAACCTCGTGCAAAATCATAATTTCATGCCCTTTTTGGTTACCGAAAGTAAAAATATTTTCATAAACACCGAGTTTTTTACCTACACTTATTTCAACTCCGATTTCTTCTCTAATTTCGCGTTGCAGTGCTTCTGCCGCTTTTTCGCCGAACTCAATTCCTCCACCCGGTAAGCGATAAAATTCCTCATTCTTCACCGGATCATAGCAGGCCACTGCCAACACTTTGTTTGCTTTTCTCACAACCGCTATTGCCACCGCGCGGATTTTGCCCCAGCGTTTTTGCGTATATACCCAAACCCGCCTGTTCTGAACACCGTTTTTAAAAGTAGGCGCAATCTCGCAACCGCTGTATTCGAGCATCGTTTTATGTATAACGGTATATGAGGCAACATTACTTTCTTCGCAAGTCAGTAAAACCTTATCAATCCCCATTTCCAATGCTTTTTGCAAACACAATTTCAAACCGGCACTCGCATACCCTTTATGTTGCTCGGAAGGACGAATTTGATAAGCAATATGCCCGCCGACTTGTTCCAAAGCCGGAGTCAACTCATGCCGCAAATCAAAAGTGCCGATATACTTATCGCCGTCAACCAACCAAAAAACCGTGTGCGCCACTCGCCCGGAAGCAAGCCCTACTCCCAGACGGTCATTTTCTGTAGTTGCAAAATATTCGGTATAATTTGTATCTGCAGCTACAATCATCTTATTAACGGCATTAATTTCAAATTTTGACGGAGCCGCTTTGTATTCTGCAACGGCCTCACAAACACCGGATAAACAACCTATCTTAGGTAAAATCAGTTTCAATGTCATTTTTACCACTCAAAAAATTATTATGCCATAGTATAAATGCCTTATAAAAAATATGCAAATCAAAAATATTGATCGTTCGGTGCAGTACATAAAAGCTATAATTTGTGTTTTTAAGTAAATTTGTTTATTACAGCCAAATATAAATAAGCCACTGTAAACTTAACTGAATGGTTCTGATAGAGTGAAAAATGAAACTCCACCGGCTTACGCCGGTGGTATCATTTTAGGTCAAGCCAAGCTTGTCCTAAATCTTCGCGTCCCTGATATTCTATATAGCGTTGTATCACTGCCTCATTAACCCCTACGGTACTGACAAAATACCCATC
>JAFSWL010000002.1 GCA_017444525.1 Alphaproteobacteria bacterium | reverse complement strand
TCAGATGGGTATTTTGTCAGTACCGTAGGGGTTAATGAGGCAGTGATACAACGCTATATAGAATATCAGGGACGCGAAGATTTAGGACAAGCTTGGCTTGACCTAAAATGATACCACCGGCGTAAGCCGGTGGAGTTTCATTTGCGGCGGCGCATATTTGGCGGAAATCCACGTGGGGTTCCGATTTTGCGCGGCACATAAAATACTCTCTCTCTTTGAGGTTGTTCTGCGACTAGCTTTACCGACATAGTATTTTGTTCTGTTTGTTGCTTTAGACGAAGCAGCTCTGTGGAAATGTCTTTATGATCGTCTAAATCTTCCGTCAGAACGTCAATAACATCAATTCCGTAATCTTCTTTTAAGAATCGAATCATTGTCATCAATGTATCATGTTCCAGTCCCAGCGCTTTTTCGATAAAAATTTGAGGATTTTTCATAGCGGAAGATACTAATAACTGGTACCATCAAAAATTACGGTTTGTTCTCGCATGCGCGCGGGTAATCTTTTATCAAAGCGATAAAGAACAGCAGTAGAAACGTGGCAATCCAAAATGCTGTCATACACTTCCGAAAAGTTATCAGAGGTAAAAATGAGCTCAAATGCATCAATTTCCAACCAATCATACTTAATAGGAATTTGTTGCAGAACTTCATCAACGCTCGGCATTAAGCAGCTATAAAATGAACCGGTGTCATGGTAGCACGTAAATTCGCCGATTTTGGTTCTGGAAGGAACCGGCAGCGGTTTATCTTTGCTACGGACAATTTTCTGCGGAGTAAAATCGTAAAGATAGCTACGCTGTCGAATATCACACGGAGTGCAAAAACAAAGAGTATCCGTGTCACTGATGGAGTGGTATTTGGAATGATATTCTGCTTCGTTATCGCGCTCTATACGGACCAAAGGCTTGATGCGTTTGGCGCGGGCAATAAGCTGCGACACAGGAAGTTGTTTCGATTCCAAAATTCGGCGCTCAATGTCAACATAATATTCCTTCTCTTCTTCAGAGAGTCTGTAAGAATTTAGCTTTAGCTTAAATTTCTTTAGTTGATTTTGTATATCCATATATAAAAAATTTTAATTTTACTCTATTATAGAAAATGATTTGTTCTTGTCAAGTAACTATTCTTCAAAACGCAAAAAAAACACCCTGACGGGTGTTTTTTGAATTGGCGGAGAGAAAGAGATTGGCTTTGCCGCCCCTGCGCTCATCGGCTAATGCCGACCGGCATACCCCCGTCTGCCTTTCGCTGGTGGTCGAACTCTTGTCCAAGAGTTCGTATCTCATTGAATGCAGCACAAAAAAAACACCCTGACGGGTGTTTTTTGAATTGGCGGAGAGAAAGAGATTCGAACTCTTGGAGGGGTCGCCCCCTCGACGGTTTTCAAGACCGCTGCATTAAACCACTCTGCCATCTCTCCATTGTCTTTCTAACAATTTAAAGTTAAACCAATAAACTGTATTGAAACTTCGTTTCAACGACGATTTAGGCTATGCAATTAACAATTATTTGATGCTTATGTTTCTTCATATTGTTGCGAATATTTCAGAAATATAAGCCACAACACTAGCAAATACATAGGTCTTTTTACACGATAAAATTAAAATGTCAAGAACTATTATTGTTATGCGTCCTTTTTTTGGGGGTTAATTTGTGTAAAATTGCTAGATTATTATCTTTTTAGACTTTACAAACCGATTAAAATTTTTCATACTGCAATATATGGCAGAGAGGTGTGTAATGAAAATATTTTATTTTTTGTGTATGGCATTGTTGGTTGTATTTCCGGCTTATGCGGAAGACAGTGTCGTAGTTGGTGATACGGAATCTACAACAAAAGCAGTGGAAACCTCTGTAGAACATGCAGTAGATGCTGATGATGCAGAGATTGAAAAGATAGAAGTTTCGGAAAATGAAACCTCAACAATGGAAAACGGTGATAATTTCAATAATAGAGAGGATGCAGAAAACCCAGAGACTGATAATACTGGCAAATCAGCAGAAGCGAAAACCGATTTATTAGATATAACGGCTTCTGACAATCATCATACGCAGAAAAATACGGCGATCGAAAAATTGCCGGATGTATTTGCCGCAAATTTAAGATTGTGTACACCCGATGAAGTGTCACACGAAGTTAACGGTTCGATCGAAAGTATAAAAATTGTAGGTATGGATAATGATAAATGTAAGGTGCGTATTGCATTGTTTGTTTTGAATATACCGATTGAAAAACTAGCCGATATTGATACTTATAATGATTTTGAAGCTTTGTGTCATGATGAGAATATAGCGATTCTGGAATATAAAGAAAATTATCGTTTTTCAAATTTAATGTCGGAACTTAGCTTGTGCTCTAAATATTCTTCTTTACACCATAACGGACGTTCATCGAGTAAATATGAGTCGATAAATGCATCGATTGTTACGGATATGATGACGCAGTATAAAGACGGAGAGTGTGTCGTAACGTTTGTAAACGAGATTACTCTCGGTAATAAATTTATGGATTACAGCGTGCAATGCTCGGTGCAAGACTCAGAAAGAGAACGTATTCTCGAACCGTATGCTGACTTAATAGATTTATACGGAGCTAAAGAAATCGTCCATAAGGACGGCTCAGTCAGTGCTCGTACAGCGATTACCAATAATGAAACTTATAAAGCCGACGCAAAATTGCTTTATGAATTGCAAAAAAATGGTCTTTGCCATTTGGTGCATGAATAACTGTTTTAGGCTTTTTGTGTATTCCAGAGACTCTTTTTGTACTTAAATTCTTCCAATGCAGCAGTAAGAATGGCACCGGAAAGCACCACTGTCCACCATAGATACATCCATATTAATAAAACCGGCACGGTAGCAAGCGCTCCGTATATCGTTTTATAAGTTACATTCAACGCTAAAAAGTAGCCGAATCCGAAATGCAGAAACAACATGGCAATAGACGCAAAAAATGCACCGTAAAAAGCATTTTTATAATGCACCTTTTTGTTTGGAACCAATAAATAAGCAAACATAAGGCATAACAGCGTCGGCAAATGTGGTAATATATTTTCCGCCAGCCACCCATAACCTATAATGTTTTCAGGATTCAGATAGCGTATGGTAAAAAGATAACCTTTGAGATATAGTGCGGATCCCAGAAGCAACGGACATACTATGATTATAAAGGTGTAACCGTATATCTTGGTGGTTATTTTGCGGCGACGCTTTATCTTGAAAATAAAATTAAAACTATCTTCAATGGTTGACAACATAAAAATTGCTGTTAATGCTATACCTCCCAAACCTATAGTGGTTAATTTGCCGGCAGCACCGATAAAATCAGTCAGATATTTTTGTACGTTTTGGATTGTATCTGGCATTACATAGCGGATAAGAATTTCCTGTATCTGAGTACGCATATCGGCAAATATCGGAAAGAAGGCAAATACCGCCAAAATAACGGCAATAAAAGGAACAACAGCTAATAATGAAGTATAGCTTAATGCAGCAGCAGAACGTAAGATCATGGCATCTTGTATTCGATAAAACAGATATTTGGCAAATAGCCAGATTGTTTTCTGTTGCTTTTCAAATATATGCAGCTTTGGCATCGTACAACTCACAAAAAAAGATTTACAAACGAGATTAATTCTGTATAAGTATCTCAACGGTAATTTAGTATATAACAAATAACTTAAAAAAAGGATAAGAACTATGGCAGAACAACTTATGGCCGGTAAAAAAGGTATTATCATGGGTTTGGCTAATGATAAGTCAATCGCGTGGGGAATTGCTCAGGCTTTGAATGAGCATGGTGCACAAATTGCGATTTCGTATCAGAACGAAATGCTGGAGAAGCGGGTGCGTCCGCTTGCCGAACAGCTGAATAACCCGCTGTTGATTAAATGCGATGTTTCCGATAGTACATCAGTTGAGGCGTGTTTTAAGGAACTTGGAGAAAAGTGGGGCAAAATAGATTTTGTGGTGCATGCAATTGCTTTTTCGGATAAGGATCAGCTGCGTGGACGAACAATTGATACTACATTGGACAATTTTTTGAATACAATGCACATTTCATGCTACTCGTTTTTGGAAGCTTGCCGTTGCGCTTCTCCAATTATGAATGAAAATGGCTCAATTGTGACGCTGACCTATTTGGGCGCAGAACGCGTGTTGCCGAACTATAATATTATGGGTGTGGCTAAAGCTGCATTGGAAGCATCGGTGCGTTATGCCGCGGTGGATATGGGTAAACAGGGTGTGCGCGTGAATGCAATTTCCGCTGGCCCGATTAAAACCCTGGCGGCCTCCGGTATCGGCGATTTCCGTACGATTTTACGTTGGAACGAATTGAATGCGCCATTGCAGCATAATGTTTCGCAAACACAGGTCGGTAATATGGCATTGAGCTTGCTTTCGGATTTGGGGGCGGCTGTAACCGGTGAAGTGGTACACGTTGACTGTGGCTATAACAAAATTGCCATGGTGAACATTGATAAAGCGGCTGAAAGTGCTGAAGTATTGAGTGAATTTTAGTCCGTTGTAATAATAATTGATATTGTAAGTTCCGGCATCAGATAGATGGTGCCGGAATATTTTTTTAATGTATACTTGACAAAATTTTGGAAATATATTATATTGAGAACGTATTTGAGTTATTAAGATATTATGATGTGTTGTTTCTGTCAGGTGAGTTTTAGCCAGAGCAGGTAAGCGCATTGAGGTTTTCTTTAGCCAAATACAAATGGTTAACTTAAAAGAGGGAACGGGACGTGCGCAAGGACACACCCTCTATAAACAAACCCAGATATAGTATGGCAAAGTTTGAGTTTTTTGCTGACGATGTCAAGAAAGTGATTAAAGATCTTCATTTTTACCGTTCCGGTTGGGCAAACGACATTCGTGAAGGGTGGAATTGCTCAATTTCGGGTGCCAAAGAAATCGAATACGCATTGTATGAGATTTCTGCTGTCATTATTCTTGCCTTAGAGAATAAGATGGCCGGTCGCGGCAGGGACAAGATGGCGATGTTTATGGCGAAAGACAAGTTGGAAAAGTTGGTTACATCTGACGAGTTCCACATGTTTGATGTGCTCGGACAAGAGCATGCTTGCGGTGTTGTTACAAGCGGCACCAAGCATCACATTCGCGTGATGATGGAATGCCTTGAAATATTGACCGCCTGACAAAACAAAAAAGAGAGAGTAGGGAATTGATAGTCCTTACTCTCTTTTTTGTGTCCCAAATTATTGTTCAAAACACACTTATTTTCTATTGCAAGCCGTGAAATTATGTGTATTATTACACACTAGGAGACTTGGTATATGGTAAAAATATCGGCTTATGTAATTACCTTTAATGAAGAAAAGCGACTGGGAAAAACGTTGGACGCTCTTGAACAGGTTGCCGATGAAATCGTGGTGGTGGACAGCGGTAGTACCGATAAAACGGAAGAGATTGCCAGAAGTCACACCAAAGTGAGATTTATGCACCGCGACTGGATAAGCTATGCTAATCAAAAGAATTTTGCACAAAATCAATGTCTTAATGAATGGTTGTTGATGATTGATGCTGATGAAGTGCTTTCTGATGAACTGATTGCAGAAATCAACGAAGTTAAAAAAGACCCGCTTTATATGGTATACAGAATTCGTATCGGCGATATGTTTCCTGGGTTCAAAAAACCGCGGCCATTTACCAAAATGTATAACTTGGAACGATTGTATCATCGCGACTATGCCACTATGCCGCCTGATTTGCTGACTAAAGACAGAATCGCACTGACTGAAGACGTGCGAGTGGGACAATTGAAAGGAATTGTTCATCACTATTCCTATTTAACGATTGCCAACCAAATAAATAAGTTGAATAATTTTACCAATCAGGTTTTGGAAACGGCGCTGTCCGAGGGCAAACATTATTCGTGTATTAGATTGATTACCGAGTTTTTCCGCCAGTTCTTTTGTTATTATATCATAAAACGTCAATTTTTGAACGGACGTTGGGGCTTTATTGCATCGGTTAATCTGGCATATTTCCGTTTTGTGAAGATTGCTAAATGGTTTGAGTGGAAGGCAACTCACGCCGATAAATAAGCTTTGCATCTTTAATGTTTTTTGTCGATTTTGTAAATTTATGACTTGACTTTTGTACAGAAATATGCTACAAAAGTGTAAAATTTATTTATCATGAATATTATTTATCGTGTATGGTGCTGTTTAAAGGTTCGCACAGTCGGACTCAGCACAAAGGAGTTTGTCGCCTTGTGCGATTGTTTTGACCGTGAATCGAAGTTGGCAGGGTATGTTCTGAAGGTGTACTTTGGTTCTTACACTCCCAATAAGGAACAGTTGGAGCGTGTGCGTACAGGTTCGAATAGTTTGAAGATGCTGTATTTCGATAACATTCGTCGCAGTCGCAAACTTGCGGTTTATGAGCAGGACTTTTTAGTCAGCAGATATTCGCCGATTAACCGATTCTCACTCTATCCTTCCGCTCTGGATAGCATCCATCAGAATATGTTGTTCGAAAAATCGGCTATAGATAAACTGGAAGCTTACGTGCGAAGTTTCACCTTATCGCCGGATTTGGAACATCGTTTGGTGGCTTTGTGCGAAAATGAGGATAATACCGTACCCTTTGCCGGCAGTTATCGTGTGGTTTTGCGTACATATTTATCCTCAAAGTGTCGCAGTAAGTTTCAAGCACCTGCAGTGCAACTTTCATTGTTAGCGCTGAATGATGATGAGCTTACTATGGATTTGGTGCGGAATTGTTCGATGGACAATAATATATTGTTTATTCCAACAATAAAGCAAATTGCGGAGAGCGGCAGTTGCAAGGTAATTGAAGAATTGCTTTTCAGAACCTATATCGATTCGGAATATTTAGCGCAAGTCATTGAGAAACGTTTTCCGGATTTGCGTTGGGCCTACGAAATTGCGCGGTTACGAAAACCGTTGCGTAAGTTAGAGCGCGAAATCGGTTTTATAGGAGTGGAAGCACCTTCCAAAGAGGAAAGCGATTTTATCCTTTATTCCATAGAGGCCGAAAAGGATGCCATTCGCAGGGTTATTCCCAATTCATTGAACCGTAGCAACGTAACGCCGTATTTTTGCGCGTGGGTGGCAAACGAATTTCCGGAATATGCGGAGGCAGCTTATCGCAATCTGCGGAAAATCGCTGAAAAATATCGTAAGATATATAAGAAAAAATAGAATTAAAGGCTCGGATAACTTTCGAGCCTTTAATTTTGGGCTTAATTAAAGAAAAGTGTTGTTTACGTCATACTGAGGCAAAGATGAAGAATCCATTTCGTCCCTAGGGACAAAATGGATTCTTCATACGACAGTAAAGTGTCTGCCCAGAATGACGATGAACCAAGGGGGTATGCTTTATTAAAAATAACACTTTTCTTTAATAGAGCGTAATTTTTTACGGTATGATGATAAAAATCAACTTTTACGTTTCAAATAGTCTCCCGGCATTGAAATACCGCGCAAAGCGGCAATTCGTGCCGCTATACTCCGACTGTCGGATGCAGTAGCAGAAGGTTGATTTGTTTGTTGCTGCGAAGATGATGTCGCCGGTTGAGGATGGTATTCCGAGATCTGTGGCTGGTGCTGGGTATGCGGTGCGACAGAATTAACGGTAGCAGCGAATGCATTCATTAAAGAATCATCTTTATTGCCGATTTCTTTGTTTGTATCTTCTTCTAGCACATATTGATTATCAGTAAAAACATCATCACTTTGCAAATAGTCCAACTTTTTTTGTGCCGCTTCATCCAACGGAATAAATTGGGTAATCAAAGTTTGTTTCAATTCTGTTTTATCCATTGTTTTGTTCCATAATGATTTGTCCGGTTTTGCTTAAAATAAGGCTATCCAAAACCCAACGGTTTATCAGTACTATTTTGTTATCTTCTACCCCCATGGCTCGAGCACAGTCAATCACAATATCAAGTTCGGTATCGGCCAAATCATTGTCAATGTTGGCTAATACACACATTTCCTTAACCAATTGCAATGCATGCTGGCGATTGACGATTCTTCCAGCTTCGGATACATAATCAATTTTTGGGGTTTTGATAATACCGATAATTGTGTTATTATCAACGCCGTAGCGAGCTGCGATACTTTTCAAAAAAGTAATTTCTTCCGCATCAATGTTACTGTCAGCGCGAACTAAGCTGCAAAAAATTTTCAAGAATATTATTTTTTCTTCGTAACTTAATGTTTTAATATATTCATCATCCATGATTTTTCTCCGTTTGTAGTATGTGCTATGCTAATACACAATTTGAGACTTTGTCAATGTCCTTGTAATTGTACTAACCAAATTAATCACATATATGGTCAGTAGACTTAATCTCAACGGTATAAGTCAATGTTTTTTTACTGTTTTTTGTAACATCTACACTCCATTGGCGTTCGGTTGAATTTTTGGAGGAACTCTTGATATTTTCTTTAACAATAGCATAATCTTCAGGGAAACTTTGAGTTAGAATTACGGTGTTATCGATATCTTCGGCATTGTTTACCGTAACTTCGACATCATATGTCTTAAGCATTTTCAGCTTATAGCACAGGCGATTAGGCTGGCGTTCCAATTCTTTTTCTTTGGTTTTGGTTATTTTGCCGCTGACCGAAATATTGAAAGCATCTCCCAGACGTAATTTCAAAGTATCTTCCTTAGCTGTATGATTTATGTTGTCGGAACCGATGAATTGTAAATTGCCGTTTTTATCATTTTCATAAAAACGCACGGTACCGGACGGAAGCGAAATACCTAAGTGTGAAGCCGCCGTGTTTTCTATAACATAGGTAATATTCGGATGATATTTTTCAAATTCATTATATTCATTGCCGAAATAAAGAGGAGTTGTCAGATTAAATTCTTTTTTATAAGTAACATCTTTTTTTTCAAGCAGAGCTATTTGTTTTGTCTGTTTGTCCTTGATTGAAGTCATGTTTGGCAGAGTATAGAGTTCATAACTGCTGATGCTTTCCGGTTCTACGTTGACACTGTTTTCCGCACTGTCGGCAAAAGCCATAGTAACCATTCCTTTAGCTGCAAAATTACGCGCCATTATCGGGCGTACAACATTTATGTCTCCGGCAATAAGTTGAATTTTAGCTTGTTCATAGTCAATGCCTGATTCGTTGTTGATAGTTACCCAACCGGTCATATCAAGGGTACTAGCAGAGCGTATGTTGGCAACATAATCGGTTCGCCAACCAAGTCCGCCGGTAAGATATGCCAAATAGAGATTTTTTTCGCCGCTTTGTTTGGCATTTAGTTTAGCGGCTAATGTCGGTTGGTTACTCATGCCGGCTGGAACATTTGGAAATACAACACGTCCCGGAAAATCAGAATCGATGCCGTAATCGAACTTGAGAATCGGACGTCCGGAGGCTTCACCTATTAAGGTTGCGGTTTCGTAAATATTTTCTCCGGTGGTGGGATTTGTGCGTATGGTAGTAACATCTTTGCCTACGGACTGTTTGATAAAATTGTTGTATGACATCAGGTTATAACTGTAATTTTGTTCTTTTACTTCAATCCCGTCACCGTAAATAATAGCGGTTTCTGCCTGAATTTGCTTAGCAACGCCGTCAAAGATAACGTCGTTTATGCCGGATTGCAATGAGGCGGCGCGAATATCCTTAACCAGAGCTAAATTTCGGTTATAGATGCTTAAAGATAAAGAATTATCCTGATTTTTTATAAGCACAGGTTCAGCCTGAGCCGCAGATGCAATTGATATACACAATAAAAACAATAAACCGTAGCGCATTGTAATCTCCTATCAGAATTAAATAAGGTTCAAATATTTAAGAATAATATAAACGGCGGCAAGCTGTAAAACAAGCATCAGCCAAAACATTATGCGAAAACTCTTTTTTTGGGTTTTATGGCGAAATATTTTTTGTGCGATATAGGCTCCTATCCATCCGCCTAAAAATTCCAATGCGTGCAAATGGACTTCAGGAATTCGCCAAGAGCCGTTGACGGCTGCGTGTTTATCCGCTCCGTAGGCAATAAATGTTACCGTATTAATACAAGCCAAATGATACACTATAAACATAAGAAAAGCTTTATGTGAAAATTCCGCCACTTGAAAATAAAAACTTTCCGTAACATACGCAGCAAACATCATTGATGCATAATACAAAACAAAGAAAACGTTGCGTTGTAAGGGGCGGATAAGTGCTAAAAGAGGCGTTAAAACAGCTAAAAAAGTAATCAGCATTTAAATTATTCTCCGTTTAATTGCCGATAGTATAGCGTTAATATATGATAATTCAAGTTTTACTTCACAAATATTAAGGTATTTTTAAGGTAAGTGTGTCATAAAGTACTGTATGAGAGTCGATAAAGGAGACGAGAATGAAGAAAACATTTTTGTTTGGTGCGGCGGCACTTTTGGCCGGTTGTGTTTGTGTTGGCAGCGAATGTAATAAAAATGCGGAAACCGCGGCCGCTAATAATAGTGTAATTCAAAGTGTGCCGGCAGTCATGCCGTGCACTTCTGCCTGTGAACAACCGAACTGTATGGGAAAAACCGAACCTGTGGTGTTGAAACCGCGTGTTTTGGAAAAAGTTCAAGATAAAAGCAGACGGCCGTGTTGTGCTGATGTTGAAGTGATAACCGGAGAAGATCAATATTATGTTCCGGACGCACCTGAAATTTATGTAATTTCCGCAAATCGCACGATAAACTCCATGCAAACCGAGGCTGCTGCTTTTTTTAAGCAAATCGGAGCGATAAAAGTTTATATCGATAAAACTGAACGAAAATCTGATGATTTACCGGGTGGTACGGATAAAGGTGTGGAAACCATTAAATCACGCTTGGAACAAATGAATAAAGTTAAGGTGGTGAAAGATAAAAAAGATGCCGATTATATTATAGGAAGCCAGGTCGATTGGTATGATACGGCGACCAAAACAGTGCCGGCAATTAAATATGATTTATTTTTGAATGCACCTGACGGAATGACAGTCGGTGAATGGAGCGAGATAATCCATCAGGCCGAAGGAGACAGAAGTTGGTGGTAAGAATAAAGAGCACTCCGTTGGTCAGTTGTTTGGCAATGTTGTTGGTTTTTATCTGTTTTGATGAAGCAAAAGCAGAGCCTGTTGAAATGATAATCAATGAATCCATTGCCGGAGAGGCTTGTGATGAACGTTATGCCGGTGATGATAAGATGACGGCAGAAAATCGGGCGGTGGATAAGGCTGGTTTGGCAGCGGTTAAACTTTCCGGTATAGTGCAAACGCGCTATCGTGATTTGAGTGCTAATGCGCTGGATACGATTGCATATCGCATTATTGATGAATATATGTCTGATGCTAAACATGAGGTTACATTGGCCGATGGAAATCGTGTGTGTGTAAGTTTGCGTGCTGAGGTGGCGATGACTGCCGAACAACTGGCAGAACTGGTGCAAGAATATCAAAACAGTGAGGCTCCGGAGGAGCAAATTGAGGCAATTGCCGCGCAGGTTAATGCCAACACAGCCTTTAAACCGCAGAAATTGGCGGATAAAAAATTGCTTTATATTCGCAAAATGATGTTTTGGAACGGGGTAGAGACTGCACACTATAATGATTTGTTAACCGGACTGTTCTCTCATAGCGTGTATTTTTATGTTACCGATGATGCAAAGTTGGCTGATTATGAGGTTTTACCACGTTTGCTTAAGGCTGAAGTTGATGAAATAGATACTGAGCATCACAAAATGCAGATGCATTTGGAACTTGATGTCAATGCAGATTCAGATGACGAGTTTTTACCGATAACCGTTAAGCAGATGCACTTTATTTTGTTTGCAGCCGATAAGGATGAACAGGAAATTGCTGACACACTGTTGCGTAAATTGTTGACTAAAGCTGCCGAAGATGCCAGTACGAAGATAGATAAGTTTGAAGCAAAGCGGTTGGAAGATATCAGCGTTCGCGGAAAATAAACACGGAAAATAAATTTTTGGAAAAATGCGTTTGCCTATTGTCGAAGCGCAAAAGCCGCCCTATATATAATAAAGATTGTTTTATAAGGATGGAATCAAATGAAAGAGAAAAAAACGGAAGCGGAAAATAAGCAAAAAGAAGTAGTTCTACCGGTTTTGCCGTTGCGTGACGTGGTGGTGTATCCGAAAATGATTGTACCGATTTTTGTGGGACGGGAAAAATCCATCGAAGCCGTGCAACGAGCAAATGATAAAGGCTCGGAAATGGTCTTGATTATGCAAAAAAAAGGCGATATTGAAGTGCCTAGTGCAAAAGATTTGTACAAGGTTGGTACATTGTGCAATGTGTTGCAGATGCTTAAACTTCCGGACGGAACAATCAAACTGTTAGTGGAAGGTTTGGAACGGGTAAAGGTGCTGTCTTTTCGTGATAATAAGACCTATATTTCTGCTGCAATCGAAAACTATCCGCAAAGCAATGCCGATAAACGGGAATTGGAATCGTGGGCACGCGCTGTGGTCAGCCAATTTGAAGATTATGTGAAACTTAATAAGAAAATTCCGTATGATGTGATTCAATCCATAAAGCAAATAAGCGAATATGACAAACTGGCAGATACAGTGGCATCTCATTTGTCATTAAAAGCCGAAGATAAGCAGTTTTTGCTCGAAGCTAACAATCTGCAGGACAGGCTGAATAAAATTCTGCAACTGATTGATACCGAAATGATGGTGATTGAGGTAGAAGATAAAATCAAGCATCGCGTCAAAAAGCAGATGGAAAAGAGCCAGAAAGAATATTATTTGAACGAGCAGATGAAAGCCATTCAAAAAGAGTTGAATAACGGCGATGAAGATGATGAAAACAGCAATTATCTGAAGCGTATAAATGCCACCAAGTTTACCAAAGAGGCGCGTGAGAAGGCACTCTCCGAGCTTAAAAAACTGCGCGGTATGGGGAATAATACACCGGAAAGCTCGATTGTTCGCAATTATTTGGATTGGTTGCTGGATTTGCCGTGGGATAAAAAGACCAAGCTTAATCGCGATTTGGAAAAAGCAATTGCGGTGTTGGAAGAAGATCATTACGGACTGGAAAAAGTCAAGGAGCGCATTGTCGAATATTTGGCGGTGCAATCGCGTTCCAAAAATTTGAAGGCACCGATTCTGTGTTTGGTGGGGCCTCCGGGAGTAGGTAAGACTTCGCTCGGCAAGTCAATTGCTCGTGCCACCAATCGTAATTTTGTGCGGGCATCGCTCGGCGGTATGCGTGACGAGGCGGAAATCAGAGGACACCGCCGCACCTATATCGGAGCCATGCCGGGGAAGATTTTGCAATCCATGAAAAAAGCCGGTGTATCCAATCCGCTGTTTTTGCTCGATGAAATCGACAAGCTGGGCAATGACTGGCGCGGCGATCCGAGTTCGGCATTGCTTGAAGTATTGGATCCGGAGCAGAATAATACCTTTGAAGATCATTATTTGGACGTGGATTATGACTTGTCCGACGTGATGTTTGTGACTACGGCCAATTCGATGAATATGCCGCGGCCGTTATTGGACCGTATGGAAATTATTCAGCTTTCGGGATATACCGAAGATGAGAAAGTGGAAATTGCCAAGCGTCACCTCATCGGCAAAGTGTTTGATGAAAATGCGGTGCAATGTTCGGAATTGGTAATAACCGATGATGCCATCCGCGATATTATCCGCTATTATACGCGCGAGGCCGGAGTGCGCAATTTGGAGCGCGAACTGGCAACCATTGCCCGTAAGGCCACCAAAGAAATTTTGCTTGAAAAAGGCAAGTGTATCAAGGTAGAGGTAACACCGAAGAATTTGGATAAATATCTCGGAGTGCGACGCTTTAGCTACGGCGAGGCCGAAAAGCAAGACCATATCGGAGTTACCACCGGTTTGGCCTGGACCGAAGTCGGCGGAGATATTCTGTTTATCGAAGCGGTGGATATGCCGGGGAAGGGTAAAGTTACGCAAACCGGCAAGCTCGGCGATGTGATGAAAGAATCAATTGAAACCGCGTATTCGGTGGTGCGTTCACATTCCAAAGAATTGGGAATTAAGCCGGAGGTGTTTGAAAAGACCGATGTGCACGTCCATGTGCCGGAAGGGGCAACCCCGAAAGACGGACCGTCGGCCGGTATTGCCATGTATACCACGCTAGTGTCGGTATTTACCAAAACGCCGGTAAAGAGCGATGTGGCGATGACCGGAGAGATTACGTTGCAGGGCAGAGTGTTGCCGATCGGCGGTCTCAAGGAAAAGCTGTTGGCGGCATTGCGCGGCGGTATTAAAACCGTGATTATCCCGAAGGAAAACGTAAAGGACTTGGCGGAAATTCCGGACAATGTAAAGTCGGGGATGAAGATTGTTCCGGTTACGTCGGCTGCGGAAGTTTTGGAAATCGCCTTGCGTAAAAAAGGCAGTAAAAAAGCCAAAAAGTAAACCGATTTTGTTGTTAAGAAAGACTCACTCATAACGGGTGAGTCTTTTTTGCGTCTAAATATATGCTTCTCAAAAAAATATAAATTTTAGAAAAAAGTACTTGACAAAAAATCGGGGGGGTAAACTGAAAGTATAAAATAGCGATTCGCATAAAAGGAGAAGTAATATGGCTGATGTTGTTAATTCACTGTTTATTAAACAAGATGGTAAATTTTATGACTTATACGACTTGCCGGACGGTTTCGTGATTAAAGGAGATTTGGATTTAAGTGGTAAAGGATTGACCAAGTTACCGGATTTATCCAAAGTTATTGTGGAGGGAAGTTTTCGGTGCCAAAATAATCAACTGACATCTTTGCAAGGGGCACCGCAAGAAGTCGGCGGAAGTTTTCGGTGCGAAAATAATCAACTGACTTCGCTTGAAGGGGCACCGCAAAAAGTCGGCGGAGGTTTTGACTGCTCTGATAATCAACTGACATCTTTGCAAGGGGCACCGCAAGAAGTCGGCGGATATTTTTCGTGCGAAAATAATCAACTGACTTCGCTTGAAGGGGCACCGCAAAAAGTCGGCGGAAATTTTGACTGCGAAAATAATCAATTGACATCTTTGCAAGGGGCACCGCAAAAAGTCGGCGGATATTTTTCGTGCGAAAATAATCAACTGACTTCGCTTGAAGGGGCACCGCAAAAAGTCGGCGG
>JAFSWL010000035.1 GCA_017444525.1 Alphaproteobacteria bacterium | reverse complement strand
TGACTTATTGCACAACTCGAATTTTCGCTTTATTGAGTATGATGTTTGTGAGCCGCTGAGTATCAGTGATGTAAAAATTGACCAGATATACAATATGGCCTGCCCGGCTTCTCCTGCTGCGTACCAAGGTAGCCACTCTATTAAAACGACAAAGACATGCGTTATGGGGGCGATCAATATGTTGGAACTAGCAAAATTGCACCACGCGACAATTTTGCAAGCCTCGACTTCTGAGGTGTATGGTGAGCCTCTTTTGCATCCACAGGTTGAATCTTACCGAGGCAATGTAAATCCAATTGGCGTAAGAGCTTGTTATGATGAAGGTAAGCGTTGTGCAGAGAGTTTATTTTTTGACTATCATCGCCATGAAGGTGTTAACATTAGAATTGTACGTATTTTCAACACTTATGGACCAAATATGGATCCGAACGATGGACGCGTTGTTTCCAACTTCATTTGTCAGGCACTGTCTGGACGGGATATCACGATTTACGGTGATGGACGTCAAACACGTTCATTTTGTTATGTTGATGACCTTATTGATGTTATTGTTCTTATGATGAACTCTGAAAAAGGATTTACTGGGCCAGTTAACATTGGAAATCCCGTGGAGTTTACAATTAGTGAACTTGCTGAAATGGTAATGGCAAAGGTCAGCAGCACGTCAAGGATCGTCTATAAAGATTTGCCATCCGACGATCCAACGCAAAGAAAGCCGGATATAACTTTGGCAAGAACCAAATTCGGTTGGAAGCCGAAAGTTAAACTGAGTGAAGGTCTAGATAAGACCATAGAATATTTCAAGACGCAAAGAGGACGTTAATCGTGAAGATAGGTGTTATAGGAACAGGTTACGTGGGGTTACCTACAGGTGTTGGTTTAGCCGAGCTGGGTAACGAAGTAACTTGCGTGGATTGTGATTCGAAAAAAATTGCAACCTTGCAAGCTGGTAAAACCACTCTTTATGAAGATGGATTGGGGAAATTGCTTCATAAAAATGTTGCAGAGGGAAGGATTAGATTTACCACTTCAATGAAAGAAGGTGTTGAAAACGCTGATGTGGTGATTGTTGCAGTGGGCACTCCGTCTCATCCGGTAACTGGAGAAGCGGATGTAAAGTATGTTCATGCTGCCGCAACTGAATTGGGGGAACATTTGGATGGGTATACCGTCATTGCAATCAAATCTACTGTCCCCGTAGGAACTGGTGATGCTGTTGAGGCGTTGATCTCGAAAAGGAACCCGTTGGTCGACTTTGATGTTGTATCGTTACCGGAATTTTTGCGTGAAGGCTTTGCCTTGCATGATTTTTTTCATCCTGATCGTGTTGTTATCGGAGCAAATACGGAAAGAGCGCGCAATGTCATCAAAAAGCTGTACAAGCCATTTGAAGGCAAAACACAGATGTTGTTTGTTAAACGTCGCTCAAGTGAAACAATTAAATATGCATCCAATGCCTTTTTAGCTATCAAAATTCACTATATAAATGAAATGGCAAACTTTTGCGAGAAAACAGGTGCGGATATTACTGAAGTTGCTAAAGGTATGGGCTTAGACAGCCGTATCGGTAACAGATTCTTAAACCCGGGACCAGGGTATGGCGGAAGTTGTTTCCCGAAAGATACGATGGCAATGTCATACATGGCTCGTCAGAATGATGTTGACATGACATTGATTAACGCCGCTATTGCCGGGAATACCAAGCGCAAACAACAAATGGCAGAGCGGATTTTAGAAGCCGTTAAATGGATTGAGAATCCGAAAATTGCGGTTTTGGGCTTGGCGTTCAAAGACGGCACCGATGATTGCCGTGAAAGTCCGGCAATGGAAATTGTGTATAATTTGCTAGAGCATAAAGCAAATATTACGGCTTATGACCCGAAGGCGATGGGAACGGCTTTCCAATTGCTCGGTGATAAGATCAATTATGCGGATGATATGTATGCGTGCATAAAAGATGCCGATGTGTTGGCTATTTTAACGGAGTGGAATGAATTTAAGTCTTTGGATTTGGATTTAGCCGCGACTTTGATGCGACATAAAAATATTGTTGATTGCCGCAATTTGCTTGATGCTGAAACTGCTATCCAAAGTGGTTTTATGTACCAAGGAATTGGGAAAAAGACAGAAATGAAAGAAAATTGCCTGCGGGAGGTTGCATGATTTTAGTGATGGGTGGAGCCGGTTATATCGGCTCACATACAGTTAGACATTTGCTTGATAACGGCTATGAGGTCGTTGTTGCTGATAATTTGATTTACGGGCATCGTGAGGCTGTCGATGAACGAGCAAAGTTTGTTCACGCGGACTTATTAGATCCATATTCATTAGATAATCTCTTCAAAAACAATCAAATTGAGGCAGTGATTCATTTTGCGGCATTTGCCTATGTTGGGGAAAGTGTCAATGAGCCGGAGAAATACTATTATAACAATGTGATCGGCACGATTAATCTGCTTCATGCTATGCTGGCTCATAATGTTAAAAAGATTGTATTTTCAAGCACCTGTGCAACGTACGGTGAGCCGCAGTATACCCCGATTGATGAACAGCATAATCAAGCTCCTATTAACCCTTACGGGCGTGTAAAATTAACGATTGAGCAGATTTTTGCTGATTATGAGCGTGCTTATGGCTTGCAACATATTGCTTTGCGGTATTTCAATGCGGCCGGATGCTCGGCAGATGGCAAAATTGGCGAAAGCCACACACCGGAAACCCATTTGATTCCTCTGGTTTTGAAAGCCATCAGCGGTGAACGCAAAGATATTAAAGTGTTCGGGACAGATTATGACACACCGGACGGAACGTGTATTCGCGATTATATTCACGTTGAAGATTTGGCTTTAGCGCATAGTTTAGCTGTTGAAAAGCTCGGTACTTATAATGGTTGTGTTAATCTCGGAACAGGTATCGGCACATCAGTGAAAGAGATTATCACAGCGGCGGAAGAAGTGTCCGGCAAAAAATTCCCGACAGAATATGCCCCGCGTCGTGCCGGTGATCCGGCGAGATTGTTCGCCAACAATACTAAGGCCAAAGAAATTTTGGGTTGGCAACCAAAATATACCAACATCAAAGACATCATCCAAACTGCTTGGAATTGGGAATTAAATAGGAGATATTAATGCGTAAAGTGAAAAATCTTATTGTTGGTTGCGGATTGTCCGGTATTGTGTTAGCGGAGCGTTTAGCTTCACAGAAGCACGAGGAAGTCTTGATTATTGACCGTCGCAATCACATCGGCGGTAATATCTTTGATTATAAGGATAAAGAGACCGGTATTACCGTTCATCAATATGGACCGCACGTTTTTCACACTAATTCTAAGGAAGTATGGGATTATTTGAGCCGGTTTACGCAGTGGCATCGATTTATGTATCGGGTTAAAGCGGTAATGGATGGAATTGAAGTTAATATTCCGTTTAATCTTGACAGTTTGCATAAGGTTTTTCCGCAAAGTTTAGCTGATAAGTTAGAAATCAAGCTATTAGAAAAATTCGGGTTTAATAAAAAAGTGCCGATTTTGGAGCTTCGGCAGTCTAACGATAAAGATTTGGAGTTTTTGGCTGAATATGTTTATCAGAAAGTCTTTTTAGGCTATACGGTTAAGCAATGGGGCGTTAAGCCGGAAGATTTAGATGCTTCTGTCAGCGGGCGTGTTCCGGTATATATCAGCCGTGATGACAGATATTTTCAGGATAAATATCAAGCCATTCCGCAAGACGGCTAT
>JAFSWL010000034.1 GCA_017444525.1 Alphaproteobacteria bacterium | reverse complement strand
CCCTCTCAGGGTTCGCTTCCCCTCTGCCCAACAAAAAAACTCTCCCTAAAGGAGAGCTTTTTATTGGAGCGGGCGAGGGGAAAATTTACGGCGTTTACGCCGATAAATTCGTGTGCTTTTTTTCTAAATTCGCTACGGTTGTTTTCGCTTCCATTGCTCATTAAGAAAACTGCTCCATCAGCACCAAAAACAACATTTTGAGGTTGTTTTTGGCTTGATGCCCTCTCAGGGTTCGCTTCCCCTCTGCCCAACAAAAAAACTCTCCCTAAAGGAGAGCTTTTTATTGGAGCGGGCGAGGGGAATCGAACCCCCGTTATAAGCTTGGGAAGCTTCTATTCTACCATTGAATTACGCCCGCACAATGCTTGCATATTATGTTATAAAAAATAGCAATGCAAGCGTTATTATTACAGCTGTGCAGAATTATTCAGCACTTTGTTTATCTTTGCTCTTATTCCATGCTCGATGTTTTTTGTTGTTCCACAGCGGCTGCCAATGCGGATTTTTACCAAGATAAATGTAGCCGCCGGCGGTGTTATCAATCGGCTCTCCGTTTAGCGTAATGTTGCCGCCGGCATCAAAAGTTACCGCGTCTTTATAAATACAATGTTCATCCGTGCATTGCAAGTCGTCAACAATAAAATTGTTTTGCTCACGACGAGAAAGAGGCTTAAGTTGCAGATTCTCTTGCCACAGACTCTTTATCCACGAGTCATTCTGCCGTGGTAACAATATCAAATCATTGGCATTGTCGCGTACCGCAATATCGGCAGCATACGGCGAAAATACCATATCAGGTTGAGGCTGCGCCATAAACAACGGAACAATTCCGATAATTATCGGCACTAAACCCCACCAACGCCAATTTCTTTTCCAAACACATAGCCAAAAGCCGCCGAGTACAATCAGCATAAAGCCCCAAAACGGCAACGCGTCGGTTTGCCATACGCTGTGCGGTAAATGTGCTACCCAATCGGTAATTTGATTCAATAAATTCAATCCAACCCCAAGTAATTTCAATGGATAAAACGCCAGATGCAGCGGTAGTGCCGTCAAACACATCAGCATTACCGGCAATAAATATAATCCGATGAGCGGACCGGCAAGTAAATTGCCCAAACTGGTATATAATGCCAAACGGTGAAAATGATACAGTGCAAACGGCGCAGTGGCCAGACTCGCCACAAAATCACAAATCACCACGCCGCTCAAATAAAGCCATATTGTGCTGAAAATTCCGCGTTTTTGATACGGTCTCCGCTTGTAGCTTTCATAAAACGATACCAGAGCATAAACCGCGGCAAATGACATTTGAAATCCGATTGAAATGAGAGCTTGCGGCGAAATAATCAATATCATCAATGCGGCAAAACTCACCATTCGTAGCGAGATTGCCTGCCGATTGAAAACAACTCCGATAAGCACCACCGTAGTCATAATAAACGCACGCTGTGCCGGTATCGCCATACCGGAAATCAAAAGATAAAATGCGCTGAACAAAACGGCAACAATCGCGGCGATTTTCTTAATATCAAAGCGCAATGCAATCGCCGGAAACAGCGCCAATAAAAAACGAACCATAAAAAACACCAAACCGGCAATTGCTCCCAAATGCAAACCTGATACCGATAAAAAATGAGCTAGACCGGAATCACGGAAATTGTTGAGGATTTGTTTGGAAATGTTAGTCCTTTCACCGATTAAAATCGCATCAGCAATTCCACATTGAACCGGAGTTAAAATTGTACTGATATACTGCGTAATTTGCTGCCGTAATGTATTGAGCGCAGTAATGAATTTGTTGTGTGTTGTGTTTTGCGGACAGTCGATTATAAAAGTTTCACTGTTTGAATAGCCGATGGCACTCAAATTTTCGTAAAAATATTTGCGGTCAAGCTGATATCCGCCTAAAATCGGCAGTGGTTCACGTGGAAAAATCGTGGCAATCATTTCGACACATTGTCCGATTTGTATATTTTGCGGCGCAGGCATAATTGTAATGCGAAAATCCCCTTTAAGTTGCCTGTCAAAATCAGCGGTGTTATATAAGAGTAGCCGGATTTTGCCTTTTTCCGAGCGGCTGATGTTTTTGATTTGTCCACGCAGATAAGTAACCGATTTTTCGGAAATATTTTCGATTCTTCTGCTTTGATACAGTGTATGTGCCTGAATATTCATAAATCCGAGACAGAATACTAATCCGCTTAAAAACAACAGATGTAAATTCTTTCGTCGCAGTAAATAAAACAGCAACAGCCATAATTCAAATATACCGAGAGAAAACCATATATTCGGCTCTGTCGGCAGGGCAAAATAAAGCGCGATACCGGCGGCAAAGCAAAACGGCACCCAAGCCGTAAGCTGCTCTTGTTCGGCGGCAAAATTTTCATTAATATATGTTTTGATTTTGCGCCACGTTATTTTCATTTGCCATGCTTCAGCCTCTGCATGATTTCTTCGGCGGCATTATCACTCGGAGTTTGTTCGCCCATACCGAGCAATCGTCGCAACTTTTCAAAATTTTCTATTTGTCGCTTATATAATGCGTTCTGACTTAAAAATTGCTCTACATACTGCAAAATATTTTCCGGATTGCAGTCTGTTTGCAGCAATTCAGGAACAACTTCGTAACCGAGCAGAATATTGGTAAGATTAACAAACTGAATATGCAACACCCGTTTAGCCACCCATTCAGTCAGTTTCGGAACTTTATAAGCAATAATGTGCGGAACATTCAAAATTGCCAGTTCAAGCGCCACCGTACCGGAAGCGGCGATTGCCACATCGGCATTTTGAAACGCGGCACGGCGTTCTTTTTCACCTTCTACAACTAAAATCGGCAGTTCGGATTCCTGTACCATTTTTTTAACGCGCTCGGCTACCGTTGAAACCGTTGGCAACACAAACGAAAAATCAAGATATTTGGCGTGCAGCTTTTCCACAACTTGTAAAAAATCCGGCAGCAGACGCTCCACCTCATTATGGCGTGACCCCGGCAACACCAGCAACACTCGGTTGCTTTCCGGAATATTGTGATTTTTTTTGAAATCAGCAAATTTTTCGTTTGGACTTATGGCGTTTTCAATCACCGGATGTCCGACAAAAACCGTGTCCAGATTATACGGTGTAAAATATTTCGGCTCATGCGGAAACAGGGTTAAGAGTAAATCTATATATTTATACATGGTGCGGGCGCGTTTTTTCTTCCAAGCCCAGACTTGCGGCGCCACATAATGTACTTGCAGAATACCTGATTTGAGCTTGTGCAGACGTTTGTGAATACGCGCGCAGAAACTCCAACTGTCAATAGTGATGACAACGTCGGGTTTTTGCCGAACAATCTCGGCAATGGTTTGGTCAATACGCTTTAATATTCGCGGAATGCTCGGAATAACTTCGGCTAAACCCATAACCGCCAGTTCGGAGATATTAAAAAGTGACGTCAAACCCTGATTTTGCATACTGTCGCCGCCGACACCGGCAAATACAGCCTCTTTATCCTGACGGCGGATAGCTTCCATCAAACGCGCACCGAGTGCATCTCCCGACGGCTCTCCGGCTATTAAATAGTATTTCATTTTTTTACCTCCGTCGGCTCAATACCTATAACAAACATCTTGTATTTATCCGCCAGCTTCAGCACCTCAGGCTCATTGACAATCAACGCGTTTCCGGCGTGAATCGCCAGTCCGCGCATACCGGATTGGTGCAGATTCTCGATAGTTTTTGTGCCGATAGTCGGTAAATCAATGCGCATATCCTGTTGAGGTTTGCGCAATTTAATCAGCACGCCGCCGACACCTTTGCGCAAGTATGTGCCGCAGCGCTCGATCAATTTATCCGTACCTTCGATACCTTCTACCCCCAGCACCAAACCCTGCTGCACAATCACCGATTGCCCCACGTCCAAGCGCCCGAGTTCAAGCCCGACTTCAACACCGCGAGATATATCTGCAAGTGCCTGTTTATCCGGTTTAGTCTTAGTCAGACATCCGGTTTTTACCAATAAATCCGGCAGCACTTCGTGAATACCGACCACTCGCATATTTTCCGATTCGATTTCTTTGACCAACGCGCGAAGGATTCCGTCGTCGCCCAGAGCCTTAAAGCCGATTCGTGCAAAAAACGCCGCAGTACGCAAATCCGGCACCAAATCTGCCGGACTCGGGCGATGGATGGTGCCAATCATAACGATTTCTTCCAGATTTTGCTCGTGCATCAGCTTAAAACCGGTTCCGGCCTGACCGATTCGTATCCATTTATGCGGAATGTCATCGGTGAAAAGGTTTTTATCGGCATTGTTTTCGATAGCAAGCACAAAATATTCGCGTTTGGTTTGTCGGCAATAGTCAATCAACACTTGCGGCAACACCCCGCCGCCGGCAATAATCCCCAATTTTTTTTGTTTTGTTTCCATAGTTTAGCCACTTATTTTATTGTATTTATTCAGATATTAACAAAACGGGATATAAAAACAACATTTTTTTGAAAAAATATATTGACAAAAGATTTTAATTGTGTTAATTATATAGACAGAAACCAATTATTTTTTTAGATTATGAACAAGAATCAAGTCAAGTTAGTGTGGGTTGCCGGTATTCAGGTTCCTGAGAACAAAGTAGAGGGTAGAATTAAGGCGCTTCAGCAGGCACAGGAGCGGAAAGCTCTGCATAACGCAATCGAAAACAAGCGTATGCAGGAGGAAGCGGAGGAAATGTTGAAGCAGGGTTACACCATGCCGGAGATTAACTGCCTCCGCCACGCCAACCGCATCTCTCGCCTTGAGAATGCCGGCTTCGGGACGAGTACACGTTGCCGCATCGGCAGCCCGAAGTGCTAGACACACTACAAAAGGTCAATACTAAGCCTAATCAGCTTAATATTGACCTTTTTCATTTTTGCGGTAAAAATTCATAAACACCATCTGCATTTTTCACGAATGTTTCTTTTCCGCAGCAGTCCCAAATCAATGTAATACTATCATCCGTAATCGATTCTACCGTTGCTGCTGTATTCATGGTATTTTGTATGACTCGATCTTCGGTTATAAATTCAACATAGTCAAGTTTATTTTCCCATCTCGGATGATATAGATTTAGTTTTTGCGGATTATCAAGTATCGGATTTTGCCGAAGATATTGCGCTATTCCTTGCTTGAACTCAAAAAGCAATTTCGGATCCAGTATCACAAATATAATATTATCACGAATAAAAACTGAATTTATATCCGGCCACGCTTTAGCCTTGCTTTGTATGAATTTCATTGTGTCGACAGAAATTACCGGCAGCAAGCGATCTATAAACTCAAGATTCCAATAATTGTTGTAATTTACCGCAACAAAATCGGAAGGAGCATAGAAATTAAAATAGTTTCGGGTTTCCCATGGTGCACGCCATGACCACCCCAATACGGAAACATCATTGTTATTCATAGGTGTATCGTAGTACCTTGGCCGCATTGATATATCACCAAGCAAAGCTATACCGTAACGCTGATTATAATTGAAACCGTCAACTTGCTCAATACGAGCCATAATCCGATCCATAATTTTATCTTCCGCATCACGTCCCTGTTTCCAAACGCGCATTGCATACATATCGCGCTGTATATTAAACATAATCAAGACAACAGTCCCCACAAACAGCAGATTGCGCCAAATACCCTTTTTGCAGAAACAATAAAGCATGGCTAACATCAGCGAAAAAATATAATAGTGTCCGAAGTAGCCGGATACTCTGAGCCAAAATTGAATGTCGGTTCCCGTAGAAACAAGAGTAGTCAGCTGGCTGGCTAGTAAAAGTCCGAAAACCAATCCGACAAATCCGATTATTCCGAGTATAATTCCTCTGCTTTTAACTGATTTCCAAAGTGCTAAGCTCAATGCCCACCCTGATACTATCAGTAAAAATCCCAGTAGAATTGTGTCAATAAACGGATAAGTTATAGTAAATTGCTGATACATATAGGGAATAATCGTCAATAATTTTGCCGGTATTTCCGTAATGGAAATGTGCTGCACGTTATAAAAATCAGAATTCAAAATTCCATATCTATCCGCAGATATAATAGCCAGCTTCAATAAACAAACTGCGCCGACTATATCTGCAAACAATATTGAAAGTTCTTTACAAAGAGAGGTTATTTTTTCTCCGTTGATAAATTTGAAAAAATATCTGCCTATAATACAAATCAAAATGGTGTTAATGAAAGAAGCATTTAAGCCGAGAACAAAGAATAAAAGCAAAATTACCGGAATACTCCATAGTATTACATGCTTGTTCTGCTTCTTTTCAAATAGCATCAGCGATAAAACAATACAGGCGGTACCCCAAAAATATGATGATTGCGCCACATGATACAGCCAGACTAAATTATAAGGCATTAAGGCAGTTATTAAGCCAAAACAAATATAATTTGATTGCTTCTTCGGAATATTCCAGTATATAGCCAGCAGCACCACAGATAAACTCAGCCCGAAAAAGGAGAACAGGTTCGTCAAAACCGGTAAAATTTTGAAGTCCATCAAAAAATATAATAACGTTTCCGTAAATCGTGCTTCCCACCAAAAATTAGTCGGAGAAATATGTCCTTTCATCAATGGCCATTCGTGATTACTCCAAAAGAAATTAATTGTATGGAAAGCAAATACAATATTCAGAACAATAAACACTGTCCAAAAAGTTTTTTTGTAAATAGTCGGTATATTTTTATATGTCTTAATCAAATAAGCAGATAAATCAAATTCTGTAAAAGATTTTAATTTTGATATCAGATTCATAATAACCTCCGTAATTTTGCAACGGTATATCATATAAAATCAAAGATTGTCAACATACGCATTTTTATTATTTTATAATCAATGTATTGTCGCTATTTGTTCCGATTTTTTTATCTATAATATACTGCGGTCTGTTTTTAACCTCTAAAAAGACTTTAGCTAAATATTCCCCTATCATTCCCAATGAAAAAAGCTGAACTCCGCTGAAGATGGTCATAATTGTAATTGTTGAAGCCCACCCAGCAACTGTTCCGTTTGATGCCCAATCATATATAACCATACAAATCAGAACGAAACCGAGGAAGCACAGCAATAATCCTAAAATAGTTACGAGGCGCAAAGGTACAATGGAAAAACTCGACACCCCGTTCCAAGCCAACGCAATCATTTTCTTTAAGGGATATTTTGTTGTACCAGCTGTTCTGGCAGTTCGTTCATAGTAAACTTTTGCATGCTTAAAACCGATTAATGGGATAATCGCTCTTAAAAACAGATTTTTTTCCGGAAATTGTTTTAAGATATCAACCGCACGCCTTGTCATCATACGATAATCTGCGGAATTATATACAACGTTCACACCTAAATATTTTAACAAATTATAATACATTTGTGCGGAAGTTTTCTTGAAGAATGTATCAGTTTCTCGGGAACTTCTGACACCGTAAACAATATCACATCCTTTTTCAATATACGTTAGCATTTCGGTAATACATTTAGGATCATCTTGTAAATCCGCATCAATGGTAACATAAATATCGGCATCATTCTCATACATACCTGCGAGCAGAGCGTTTTGGTGCCCAAAGTTGCGGGAAAGGCTTATTCCGGAGAATAGGGAGTTTTTTAAAACCGTATCAGAAATTATTTCCCATGTTTTATCTGCTGAACCGTCATTAATAAAGCATATTTTACTGGATGGGCTAATCTTGTTTTCAACAATCAAACCATTTACTAAGTTGCTCATTATTTGAATGGTTTGGGGTAAAATTTCCATTTCATTATAGCATGGAATAACTATAACTAATTTTTTTAAGTTTATCATTTTTTATCTCCTAAATGCAGAGCCTTGAAAGTTTTTGCCCAGATTTTGCTGCTTTTATGAAACACATGCATATTAAATTGGTAACAGAAAAAAACTTTGATTACAAGCACAATATTTTTTAGCTGAAAAACAGGCTCAGTATTCATTTGGTTACCATATTTTTTTAAATCGGCTTTAGTTCATCAAATAACCGCCGAAATTTCGGCGGTTGCGGTATGCGATATTGAAGGAAAGTCCGGACATTATTCTACCGGTTTAATGTTCCAGATTTTTTTAGCATATTCCATTACTGAGCGATCACTCGAAAAATAACCGATACGCGCTACGTTCATAATGGCTTTTTTAGTCCATAAATCTTTGTTAATGTAGTCTTTTTCCGCCTGATGAATCGTTTTATTAAAGTCCTCCAAGTCGGCTAAAATAAAGTAGTAATCGCTGTTTAAGAGTAAGTCAAAAATCGGCGTAAACTGCTGCGGATAGTTAGCATCTGCAAACATCGCGGAATTGACTGCATTCAAAATACGCTTGATGTATTCGGATTTTTCATAAATCTCACGCGGATTATAGTTTATACGGCGTTTGCGGATTTCATCTTCGGTCAGACCGAATAAATAGAAGTTATCCGCTCCTACAGCCTCGCGAATTTCTATATTTGCTCCGTCGTATGTTCCAATGGTCAGAGCTCCGTTTAAAGCAAATTTCATATTGCTTGTGCCCGATGCTTCAAACCCCGCAGTTGAAACCTGACAGCTTAAATCTGCGGCCGGAATAAGATATTCGGCAACAGATACTTTGTAATCAGGAATAAACACAACTTTAAGCAAGTCGTCCACACGCTTATCATTATTGATTACTTCTGCTACGTTATTGATTAATTTTATAATCAACTTGGCTAAGCTGTATGAAGGAGCCGCCTTGCCGGCAAATATATAAGTTTTCGGCGTGATAGGGCGTACATGATCATTGATTATTGCTAAATAATCACCGATAATCTGCAAAACAGTCATTAATTGACGCTTATATTCATGAATCCGTTTAGCATGTACAATACACATACTTTCCGGATTAATCATAATGCGGGTTGCTTTGTATGCGTTTTGCACCAAACGCTGCTTATTTGCCAGCTTAATTTCACGAAACTTTTTTATCAAAGATTTGTCATTGCTGTATTTTTCAAGTGAGCGCAGCAAATCAAGATCCGTAATCCAGTCTATGCCTATTTTATCACAAATTAACATTGCCAAACTATTATTGGCATGCAATAACCAGCGCCGCGGTGTAATTCCGTTAGTAATGTTATGAAACTTTTCCGGCCATAATTCATAAAATTCCGGCACCAGAGAATGCTTAACCAGTTCTGTGTGTAACTTAGCCACTCCGTTTACCGAAAAAGAACCGACAATTGATAAGTTTGCCATGCGAATGACCTGATTATCGCCTTCACCGTCTACAATCGCGACTTTACCTAATTTATACACATCATCTCCAAAGCGTGAACGCGCAAATTCCATAAAGCGACGGTTGATTTCGTAAATAATCTGCAAGTGCCGCGGTAAATAATGCCCTATAATATTGCTTGGCCATTTTTCCAATGCCTCCGGCAACAATGTGTGGTTGGTATAAGCAAAAACTTTGGTAACAATATCCCACGATTCGTCCCATTCTTGGTTATATACATCAAGCAATTGACGCATCATTTCGACAATAGCCAGCGCCGGATGCGTGTCGTTAAGCTGAATGCAAACATAGTCAGGTAGCTTACTGAAGTCGTTGCTCTTTTCCAAAAAGCGACGAATAATATCCTGAATTGCACAAGAAACAAAGAAGTATTGCTGCGTCAGACGCAATTCTTTTCCGGAAACAACGTTATCTGACGGATAAAGCACTTTAGAAATCGTTTCAGTGCGAATTTTATCACGTACCGCTTCAATATAGCCGCCGCTGTTAAAAATGCTTAAGTCCAGTTCTTCATCGGTTTTGGCTGAAAACAGGCGTAAATAATTGACCGATTTTCCGGCATATCCGACAATTGGAAAGTCGTAAGGTACACCGTAGAGACGGTGAGTGTCGGTCCAAATATAACCGATTTTACCATCAGGTTTTGTATACATTTCTACGTGTCCGCCGATAGGAATGGTAACAGTGCGATCATATCTGGCAAATTGCCAAGGGGAATTTTCTTCCAACCAGCTGTCCGCTTGCTCTATCTGATAACCGTTTTCAAATTTTTGCTTAAATAATCCGAATTGATAGTTGATGCCGTAACCAAACCCCGGAATACCGAGCGAAGCCATCGAGTCAAGATATCCGGCAGCCAAGCGTCCCAAACCTCCGTTACCGAGTGCAGGATCATATTCCGCATCAAAAATTTCTTGCAATGATAGATCCGGCCAACCGTCGATTTTGATACTTTTCAATATATCATATAAACCCAGATTATATAGATTATTTTCGAGCGAACGTCCGATCAGATATTCTATGGAGAGATAATAAATACGTTTTGAACCGACACGATTGTAGCGCGCGATTGTTTCGTACATTTTATCCATGGCAAATTCGCGTACAGCCAAAGCAACCACGTTAAATGCCTCTTCTTTGGTAATTTCGCAGGCACGTTTGCCGATAAAATATTTAATATAGTGTTCGATGGAAAGTTTCAGTCTGGCCGCATCCAACACATTTATGTATTTTTCTTTATTCACAGCGTATCTCCCATAATATTTTAACATACCGATTTATACCGGTATATATGTAAAATTGATTGAAAATTATTTAACAATATAGCACTTTTATTTATAAATTGAAGATAACTTTAAACTTATCATTTATTTTTTTTAAAATCTACTCTATAAGCTAGAGCAAAGAAAGGAAATGCGAGATAATACAATGAACTACATAAGTAAGATTTTGACAACGACAGCAGTCTGCGTGTTGATAAGTTTTTCCGCCGATGCCGAGACAATTTTTGAGGCTATGTCGGCGGCATATAATACAAATCCGACGTTACACGGTCAGCGTGCTACCAGTGGTGCCGCTAACGAAGATGCAGCTTTGGCGCGCTCCGGCTTTCGTCCGACCCTTACTGCCGGAGCAAGCTATTCTGATACACACAGACACACCACCGGTAATCCGACTGTTGACGGCTACACCAAAGGTTACAACGGTGCAATCAAGCAATCTTTATTCAGCGGCGGCCAAACCTACCACGGTGTAAAAGCTGCGGATCAACGGGCAAAATCTGGTATAGATACATTGTATGCGGTAGAGCAGGAAATATTGCTTGGTGCTTCAACTGCTTATTTGGATGTGGTGCGCGATGAAGCAATTGTGCGGTTGCAGAAAAACAATGAAAACCTGTTGAAAAAGCAACTTGATGAAACTATGGCGCGCTATAATGTAGGCGAAGTAACACGCACCGACGTGGCTCAATCACGAGCCAGCTATGCGCAGGCGCAGTCGGATGTGGTGTCGGCGGAAGGCAATTTGGCTGTTTCTCGTGACTACTATCACCGTATTGTCGGACATTTGCCGGAAGATGTTAAGTTTCCGGATAATTTAAGTGAGCGCTTCCCTGCTACGGAAAAAGAAGCCATGAAATATGCCATACAGAATAATTATACGCTGAATGCGGCAAAACGCGCGATGAAAGCGGCAAAATATAATGTAAAGAGCCAAGAAGGAGCATTGTTGCCGGAAGTCAGTTTTACTGCAGCTTCGGGACGCAGTGAAAATTCTACCCATACCGGACGCGACCCGTCTACGCACAGTACGGAATACACGGTTAATATGACTATACCGCTGTATACCGGAGGTGCTACCAGAGCCAATATTCGCAAGAGCAAATATCAGCGTTGGGAGGCACGGGAAAGATTGCAAGAGGCAGAACGTGCGGTGGTTTCGGGTGTTACGGCAAACTGGGCGCTGATGCAGACCAGTAAGTCGAATATTGCATCTATCGGCGAACAGGTAAAGGCTTCGGCTATCGCTTTGGAAGGTACGCAAAAAGAGGAGGCGCTCGGCAACCGTACGGTTTTGGATGTGTTGAATGCATATCAGACTTTGTTACAATCGCAAGTAAATGAAGTTAAGGCTCGCCACGACTACTATGTTGCCGGTTTGCAGCTTATGCAGTCAATGGGTAAACTGACGGCAAAGAAACTCAGCTTGAATGTCGATTATTATGATGCAGATGCCAACTATTACAAAACTCGCGGCAAATGGCTGAGCTTGTCGATTGAAGACGAATAAAAAACATTCAAATAAAAATCCGCGGAGAATTTAATCTCTGCGGATTTTTTTTGTCTTTTAACGGCGGATATTAAGCGGTTAAAACTCACGGATACAAATATAATTTACCGCTCACGTTTTGATTCGCGCGATTTCTGTATGTTTGAATTACTTTTTGCTTGTGTTATCGGTTTGCCCGCTTCGTGAGCTTTGGGAGATGTTTTGCTGATAACATTCTTCTGAGCTTTCTGTACCGTATTTTTTTTCTGAGGCTGCAGACTTTTGATAATACTATCCGTGCGCTGAATGGCTTTTTTGTATATTTTTATTATGGTGTCGTTGGCGTGACATTTTTCCCCCATAATTGCCGAACGCTCATAATTTTTATATGCGTTTTCATATTCGCCCATTGCCTCATAAGCTTTTCCGGCATTATATGTAGCCTTTGCGTATTCTTGTTTTTCGCCTGTTTGCAAGACGGCACGGCATTCTTCAATACATTCTTTATAGTGTCCGAGATTGTAATGTGTAATTGCAATATCGTTGCGCAAGTCTGCACCGTCATAGCCGCCTGCCCGCAGTTTTTGGAAGCCTTCCAACGCTTTTTCATAGTTGCCGGCATTATATTCTTTAAGTGCGGCATCATAAGTTATTTCGGCACGGGTGTTTTCAAATGTAGCAGTGTTTTCTCCCGTATAGTAGCGCAAGAAATCAGCTTTTGTCTTCTCGTCTTTAATAGTATTTGCCAATTCAATAATGGATTGACCGCCTTTGCAGACATATTTTATGATGTGGTCGCGGTGCTGGGCTAATTTTTTAGTGCTGTTTTTTTCTAAATCAGCTCGAACCTGTCTGCATTGTTCCGGAGTTGTTTGATTGACTGATGTTATATAATATTTCACACCTTTACTGTTTATACCTTCCTTTTGCTTAAATGAGTATACGGCAATAGCGTATTCCGGATACATAAACATGCAGGCTTCGGAAGTGTGGCGCACCAGAATACCGTCTCGGCAATCTTTTCTGCTAGGTTCTAAGGTTGTCAGATAATAAGCGCATTTTACGGGGTTGCTGTAGTTTTCGCGAACAAAATCGCAAAATTTATACCCTCTTTTCGGGCCGTTGAATGTGCACGTTGCACAAGCCGTAAATTGGTGCGGGTTAATTTCGGCACCTTTGAGACGTTGATACATTGCCTCTAATCTTTGCCCTTGTATACCGTTTTCTTCTCTAATACTGAAATACCAGTCCACAAGAGCTAATGCCTTGCCGAAATCAACGATTGTGTCAGGATGTTTTTGTAAGTATTCTTTTGTAGAAATCCATTCAGGTGTGCTCGGATTGCCGTCCGCAGGAAACTCAAACATACCGATACCTGCTGAATTTGCAGAGTTATCGGTACCATCGTTGTAGCCGCGTGAAATAAATATCTCCGTTGGAATCATTGAAGCTTGTATTAACGGTAGGGATGCTCTATAGAGTTCCATAAAACTTTCTTTGTCGGTGATTTTATAGGTTTTGGTCAGTGCCGCCATAATCGAATCAACGTTGGGATTATGGCTTTGAACCAATGCTTCTTGCTGATTGTTAGGCATATATTTACTGGTATATAACAAGCCGGAAAGTCCGATAACGCCTCCGGCTACAAGTAAACCGCTGTGTAAATCTCTTTTAGCCGCTTTATCAAGTTTTTTGTATTTTTGATATGTTTCCTTGGCGGCCTTACCGGTTGTTTTCAAAATTTTTTTACCGATTTTACCGGCAATTTTGCTGCCGGTTTTGATACTCTTTTTAATTTGTTCGATTTTTTGTTTTTTTTCGTTGTTATTCATGCTTAATATTCCCGTTTATTGTAAATATACGCTAATTCTATCATATTCATAAAATAAGTCAAGTTATTTTGTCAAAAAACATACATTTCCGGCGCAGGCTTAATTGCGAAAAAAGCGATAAAAATTGTTGCTTAATAAAATAAGTTTTGTTATACTCCGTACCAGTTGATATTTTAAGCGAAGGTATGATTTTATGGATAACACGCAAGAAGAGTCGATTGATGATATCTTAAAAAACATTCGGGCAGCCATTGTAAACAACGAAAGAAAAACCTATTTTCAATCGTTTTATCGCGGTAAACGTCCGGAGGATGATGTGTTTGTTTTATCCAAAAAGATGTTGGTAAAACGTGAGGATATACCATACAAGCTTGGTGTTTGGAGTTTTGATGACGTTGCTAAAAAGATGATGAAAAAATATCGTCAATATTTCGGTACCTGCCGCTCTGAGGTTGGTCGAGTGCGCGTAAAGGAAGAAAACAAAGCCTGAAAAGGTTTCTTCCTCCCTTTTGCTTGAATTTACGTGCGACAATTTTAATTTATGGAAAGAAAAATGTTAGAGAAAAACTATAATCCGAAGGAATTCGAAGAAAAAATTTATGAAAAATGGGAAAAATCGGGGGCTTTTCAACCTGATATGCGTTCGGACAAAGAGGCATTTTCCATTGTTATTCCGCCGCCGAATGTTACAGGTGTTCTGCATATGGGGCACGCGCTTGATAATACGTTGCAGGATATTCTGATCCGCTATAATCGTATGCTCGGTAAAAAAGTTTTATGGCAACCGGGGACCGACCATGCTGGTATTGCCACCCAGATGGTGGTTGAACGCAACTTGGCTAAAGAAGGTTTAACCCGTCACGATTTGGGACGTGAAAAATTTATCGAAACCGTTTGGGAGTGGAAGAAAAAATCCGGTGGCACCATTTGTAAACAGCTCCGTCGTTTGGGGGCTTCGTGTGATTGGAGCCGCGAGCGTTTCACCATGGATGAGGGGCTTTCCCGCGCCGTTCGCAAAATCTTTGTATCTCTCTATAAAGACGGACTGATTTATAAGGCCAAAAAGTTGGTTAACTGGGATCCGGCACTTGAGACTGCTGTTTCCGATTTGGAAGTGGTGCAAAAAGAAACGGTGGGTAAAATGTATTATTACAAATATCCGCTGGAGGATAATCCGAACGAGTTTATTCATATTGCGACCACGCGTCCGGAGACTATGTTCGGCGATACGGCGGTTGCGGTTTCCAAAGATAATGAAAAGTTGAAGCATCTTATCGGTAAAAACTGTATTTTACCGATTGCCAATCGCGTTATTCCGATTATTGCCGACGACCATGCCGATCCGGAAAAAGGTACCGGTGCAGTAAAAATCACACCGGCGCACGATTTTAACGACTTTGAGGTTGGTAAGCGCCACAATCTGCCGATGATAAACATCTTAAATCCGGATGCTACATTGAACGAAAACACTCCGTTTGCAGGCATGAGCACACAGGAAGCGCGTGTTAAGACCATTGAAGAGCTCGAAAAACTCGGACTGATGGAAAAAATCGAAGACCATCCGATGGTGATTCCGTATGGCGACCGCAGCGGTGTGGTAATTGAGCCGTATATGACCGACCAATGGTTTGTGGACGCGCCAAAATTGGCGGTGGAAGCGCGCCGCGCCGTTCACGACAAAGAAATGGAATTTGTGCCGGCAGTTTATGAAAAAACTTATTTTGAGTGGATGAACAATATTCAGCCGTGGTGCATTTCTCGCCAATTGTGGTGGGGACACCAGATGCCGATTTGGTACGGTCCGGATGAAACGATTTTCTGCGAAGAAAATGAAGAAGAAGCTCAGTCCGCAGCTGATAAACATTACGGCAAGCACGTTGAATTGCGCCGCGAAACCGATGTACTGGATACTTGGTTTTCTTCCGGATTGTGGGCATTTTCAACATTGGGTTGGCCGGAAGCTACCGAATATCTGAAAACGTTTTATCCGACTTCGGTTTTGGTAACCGGCTTTGACATTATTTTCTTCTGGGTTGCCAGAATGATGATGATGAGTATGTATATGATGAAGCGCGTTCCGTTCAAAAAATGCTATATTCACGGTCTAGTGCGTGATGAGCAGGGACGTAAAATGAGCAAATCCAAAGGCAACACGGTTGACCCAATGGAAACTATTGAAAAATACGGTGCCGATGCTCTGCGCTTCTTTATGGCTTCATCAGAGACACAGGGACGCGATATTAATCTTTCGGATTCTCGTATTCAAGGTTATCGCAACTTTGCCACCAAGCTGTGGAATGCCGCTCGTTTCTGTGAAATGAATCAGTGCTATTCGGTTAAAGATTTTGACATTACCAGTGCCAATCTTGCCATCAATAAGTGGATTATTGCTAAGGCTAAGGAGGCAACTAAAGATGTCACCGAAAATTTGAATAATTACCGTTTCTCAGATGCGGCAAACGCGGTTTATCAATTTGTTTGGGGAACCTTCTGCGATTGGTATATTGAATTGACTAAGCCGATTTTCTATGGCGAAGAGGCCGATGAAATTAAAGAAACCCGTGCGGTTGCCGCGTGGACTTTGGATAGAATTTTAGTGATTCTGCATCCGTTTATGCCGTTTGTTACAACCGAATTGTGGAATAACCTGACCACGCGTGATATTGAATTGATTAAAGCTGAATGGCCGCAAAACGAAACAATTAAAGATGCCGATAAATATGAAATCGACTGGTCGGTTGACTTTATTTCCGCAGTGCGCTCTTTGCGCTCGGCCATGAATCTTCCGGCCGGTTCCAAGCTGACGGCTTATATTAAAGCAGCGGATAAAGATTTGGCAACTTTGGCAGCTCAGAATACGCTGATTTGCAATTTGGCACGTTTGGAAAAGGTAGCTGCGCTCGGTGATATGGAAATCAGCAAAGATATGGTGCAAACTGTCTGCCGCGATGCGACGATTCTGATTCCGCTTAAAGGTGTGGTAGATTTTGCAGCGGAGCGCGAGCGCCTCAATAAAGAACTTGACACTCTGAACAAAAATTTGGACGGTTATGCGCGCAAACTCGGCAATCAGGAATTTGTAGCCAAAGCACCGGCCAAAGTGGTGGCAGAAGAAAAACGCCGCCAAGCCGAAGCTATGGAAAACAAGGCCAAAGTTGAAGAAGCTCTGGCACGTATCGCTAATTTTTAAGGAGAAAATAAATGAAAAAATTTATGTTATGCTTAGTGGCTTTGGGTTTATTGAACGGCTGCGCCACCGATGCTTATACCGGTGAGAGTAAAGTAGCAAAAACCGCGTGGGGAACCGGAATAGGTGCGGCGGTTGGTGCCGGTGTAGGTGCGCTTGTCGGCGGTGAAAAAGGTGCGCTTATCGGGGCAGGAATAGGTGGTGCTGCCGGTGCCGCTACCGGCGGTTATATGGATGTTCAGGAAAGCAAACTGCGTCAAAAACTTGCCGGAACCGGTGTTCAGGTGGCGCGTGACGGAGACAGCATTCGTCTGATTATGCCGAACAGCATTACTTTTGATACCAATAACGATGTAATGAAAACTTCTGCCAACGCGGTGTTGGATTCGGTAGCGCAAGTGGCAAAGGAATATGACAAGACTAAACTGCAAATTATCGGTCACACCGATAGCACAGGTAATGATAAAATTAACAATCCGCTGTCCGAGCGTCGGGCGCGCACGGTTGCAAACTATTTAGCCATGCGCGGTGTTGCCGGTGCACGTTTATATGCGGCAGGAGCCGGTTCCAAACAGCCGATAGCATCCAATGACACAGAAGCCGGCAGAGCACAGAATAGGCGTGTGGAAATCTACCTCATCCAGAATTAAAAATCCGGATAATGGGTAACTACTTGGGGTTTTTCTCCTCGTGTACTTTTTGTGTACACGTCGTTGAAAAACCCCTTCGTATTTACCGCATTCTCCGGATTTTTACAGGTGCCGTGCATAATGGCTTGTGTACTTTTTGTGTACACGTCGTTGAAAAACCCCTTCGTATTTACCGCATTCTCCGGATTTTTACAGGTGCCGTGCATAATGGCTTATGTACTTTTTGTGTACACCGCTCCAACCCGCTTACTGAGTATTTACCGCATTATCCGGATTTTTAGCAAGTCTGTTCCGATTTTTTTGTGTATCAATTGGGTACACAGCCCTCTTAAAATACAAAAAAATATAAAAAAATCGTTGTTGCACTTGCATCGCAAAAATTCACTCCCTATATACCTCTCTAGAAATAAAAAAAAGGAGGATTTATTAAAATGAGTAATAAAGTTATCGGTATAGATTTGGGTACAACCAACTCTTGTTTTGCCGTTATGGATGGCAAAGATGCCAAAGTTTTGGAAAATTCCGAGGGTGCAAGAACCACCCCTTCGATGGTGGCATTTACCGACACAGAGCGTTTGGTGGGATATCCGGCAAAACGTCAGGCGGTAACCAATCCGGAAAACACCCTGTTTGCCATTAAGCGTTTAATCGGCCGCCGTTATGATTCGGCAGAAGTCAGCAAGTTTAAAGAACATTCGCCTTTCAAAATTATTTCCGGCGACAACGGCGATGCATGGGTAGAAGCTAAAGGTCAAAAATACGCACCGTCGCAGATTTCGGCTTTTGTATTGCAAAAAATCAAGGAATACGCCGAGAGTTATTTAGGCGAAACCATCGATAAAGCCGTAATTACGGTGCCGGCATATTTTAATGATTCACAGCGTCAGGCAACAAAAGATGCCGGTAAGATTGCCGGTTTGGAAGTTTTGCGTATTATCAACGAGCCGACAGCGGCTGCGCTGGCATACGGTATGGATAAAAAGACATCCGGTACCATTGTGGTATATGACTTGGGCGGCGGTACATTCGATGTTTCTATTTTGGAAATCGGCGACGGAGTGTTTGAAGTTAAGGCTACCAACGGAGATACCTTCCTCGGCGGTGAAGATTTCGACCAGCGCATCGTTAACTATTTGGCAGATGAGTTCAAAAAGGAACAAGGAATTGATTTGCGCTCAGACAGATTGGCTTTGCAGCGTTTGAAAGAAGCGGCGGAAAAAGCTAAAATCGAGCTTTCTTCTACCACGCAGACCGAAGTCAATTTGCCGTTTATTACCGCAGATAGTACTGGAGCTAAACACTTAAATGTTAAGTTGACGCGTGCTAAATTGGAATCTTTGGTTGAAGATTTGATTGAGAAAACCGCAGAACCTTGCAAAAAGGCTTTGGCTGATGCCGGTTTGAAGGCCAGCGATATCAGTGAAGTTATTTTGGTCGGCGGTATGACTCGTATGCCGAAAGTTCAGGAAAAAGTTAAGGAAATATTCGGTAAAGAGCCGCACAAAGGCGTTAACCCTGATGAAGTTGTGGCTGTCGGTGCTGCAATTCCGGGCGGCGTGTTGATGGGCGACGTTAAAGACGTATTGCTTTTGGATGTTACCCCACTGTCACTCGGTATTGAAACTCTGGGCGGTGTGTTCACTCGTTTGATTGACCGCAACACCACTATTCCGACCAGAAAGAGCCAAGTATTTTCAACGGCCGAAGACGGGCAAACTGCGGTTACCATTCGCGTGTTCCAAGGCGAACGTGAAATTGCCGCGCATAACAAATTGCTTGGTCAGTTTGATTTGGTTGGTATTCCGCCGGCACCTCGCGGTATGCCGCAAATTGAAGTTACCTTTGATATTGATGCCAACGGTATTGTGAACGTTTCGGCCAAAGATAAGGCCACCAACAAAGAACAAGCTATTCGCATTCAGGCTTCCGGCGGTTTAAGCGACGACGAAATCAATAAGATGGTTAAAGATGCCGAAGCCAATGCTGAAGCCGATAAACAGCGCAAGGAATTGGTAGAAGCCAAAAACCACGCGGAAGGTTTGATTCATGAAGTTGAAAAGAACCTCAAAGAATATGGTGATAAAATTTCTTCAGCGGATAAAGATGCCATTACCAAAGCTGTGGAAGAGACCAAAGCTGCTATGGAAAAAGAAAATCCGGAAGAATTGAAGTCTAAAACAGATGCATTGATGCAAGCTTCAATGAAACTTGGCGAAGCGATGTATAAATCGCAACAAGCCCAAGGTGCAACAGGTACCCAGCAGGGTGCTGATGCCGGAGCCTCTTCATCCGACAACAAAGATGAGGGTGTGGTTGATGCCGACTTTGAAGAAGTAAAGTAAACCGCGCCTAATGGTCTGCTAATCAAAGGCTTTTTCCCTTATGTACTGCTTTGTACACTACGGGAAAAAGCCTTTTTCTATCAGACTCATTATCCGCGGTTTGAGTGCAATTTTTTTGTTCCTTATCGTCGGAATCCTGCTGCTTATTTACCGCATTATACGGATTTTTAGTAAGTCCGTGCCTTTTTTATTTATTGAAACTCCGTATTTAGCGCATATTTTCTTTCTGAAAAGGAGGATAATATGTCGAAAGTATGGAAATATGATTATGCCAGCCGTTGCGATTGTTCCGATGACGACAACTGCGGTTGTACTTCCCCCGGTAATATGGGGCGCAGCTATGTGGCGGAAAATCTCATAACCGAAACCGGTACACCGGTCGGGGTAGGCAGTCAAGCCCTTAATTTCAGCGCTCCGGCAGTTTTTGCCGATAACACAATCGGCGAAAGCTTTAACTTTTTTGATTATATCAACAACAGTTATGCGTTGCTCGTGTTTTATCTGGCGGATTTTTCGGCGGTATGCCCGCTTGAAATCAGCAGTTTTAATCAGGCTTACGAAACATTTGCCAATCGTGGGGTTAAATTAGTGGCGGTTAGCGTAGATTCTGTGGCGGCGCACGCGGCTTGGCGCAAAATGTCGCTTGCCGACGGCGGCATCGGGCAGGTGGGTTTCCCTTTGGTATCGGATATCAACAAGCAAATCAGTCGCGGCTATGGAGTTTTGCGCGCCGACGGTATGGCGCAGCGGGCCACTTTTTTGATTGACCGCAACTATACCATTCGCTATCAGGCAGTATATGATAAAGAAATGGAGCGCAGCGTTGATGAAACTTTGCGAATTGTCGATAAATTGTTGGCGCTGGACGAAGCAATATGCCGCGGATTGGGATGCTTGATGCGTTCGCAAACGGCAACGAATAATCTGACAATTTAACCAAATTTTACATTAGCGGCGGAATTAAATCCGCCGTTTTTTTGTGTAACAAAAATTTAACATAAAATTTTGCGAAAATATTTGACAAAACACAAGAATATGCTAAACTGAACGTATAGATTTATATATTCAGGAGAACGACTATGGCTATTTACAATAATTTTTCCGATGTTAAGGATAATGCAGAATTTTTAGACTTTATTCAAAAAGAATTCGGAATTACAAATTTGTCGCAAATTGCTGACTATGAGCAAACCGCGCTGTTAATGTCTTTCAAAAGTCATTCTAATGATTTAAGCGATGCAGATAAGGAGTTTTTGGAAGAAATCAGACAGGCTAACAATAAGGAAGATATTGAAGCATTGAATGACGCAGAACTCACTACAATACGCAGCTTTGACCAGCTTACTCCAGCTCAGCAGATTTATATTTCCGTAAAGAATTATGATGCCAAAGAAAAAGGTGTTTCTCTTGAACAAATTACAAATGATTTGCTAAAAAGAAGTCTGACAAACATTCGTGAACAGCAAGAAACGGAAAATTATAATAACAAAGCAGATCTTGATTATGTGGCATGGCTTGCCGGAGAATATGACAATGTAGAGAATGCGGAAAATACGCTTAACGTGGGCGTGATATCTCCGGCGGCCGAACAAAAAGAAAAAGAGGAAACGCTTACTGTGGGGGTGATACCGCAACAACAGCCGGAAAATGAAAATAAACAAAGTGTTGACACCTTGACGGATAATGATAACAATCACGGTGGTAATGATAATGACAACCACAAACAAAACGAGTTTGTTGTGCAAGATGCACGTGAATTTGAAGATAATTCCGATAAAAATGAAGCCAAATTCGATAGGTTAAAATACGATATTCTGCTTTCAATGAATAAGATCAATCCGCAGCTTTCGGCAGAGGAATTACAAGATCAAAGTAAAGTATATACCGCGGCGCAGAATGCTATTGCATCTTTGTCGGATAAAGAAAGTCGTGAATTTAATGCATTGTTTGCCGATCAAATTGTCAGAGCAGCCAATAATGAACAGATGATGAAAGTTGTACCGCCGACAATTTTGACACAGGTATATAACTACTACGGCGAAGAAATAGCCAAAGCCAAAGATGAAAATGTAAAAAATGAATTTACAACTCGCCGTAATATCACCGGTAAGCGTATGGATGAACTCACAGATGAATATTATACCGGTATCAGAAATATTGTAAGAGATCAGTATAATTTTGATGATAACGTCAATATAGCCGATGTTTATGGCGGCTATAAAGAAATGATAGCGACACGTCGTCCTGATGTAAATGAACAGCAACAAGCAAAAATTGATGCCGTCGATAAAAAATTAGAAATGGATATTACTGACTACGACAGAGATCGCGGAATTGCCGACATAACCAAAGATAATATTGATCAGGTGCGTAAAAATCATCAAGAATTAACCAAACGCTTTGAAAATATAGGTTTAGATGATGAGACAAACAGATTCTTAAGTAATATCCGTTTCTACGATGAAAAAGGGCAGGTTGTTCCGCAATTTATTAACCCGCAGACAAATCAGGAAGCATTGATATGGCAGCAAGGTATGTCCGTAAAGCCAAACAGCCAATTGCAAACAATGATTGATTTTGCCCGCAATAATACCATTATCGAGAATATGTCGGCTGATGTTAAATCAATATCAGATGAAAATTTACAGGCTGCATTTCAGGATAGATTAAAAACTCAAGCGTTTGCTTGGGCAACTGCGGAAGAAAACGTTCATAATGCACTGATTGAACCGGATAGATTTACGGATGAAAAATATTTAAATGAGTTCAAAGCTCGTATGGCAGACCCTGAGAGACCGTTGCATATGTCAATTCGGGGATTTAATGCCGCAACTCAGCTTTCAGTCAATGATACGATGGGTATTATCGGGCGCTTGGCAAGTGAAGCCCACATTGATAATCCGAAAGACGCATTGTTGAAAAGAATGTATGCCCCGATTGAAAAATATGATGCTCGTAAAGGAACACGCTTTGATGAAACAGGAGAATACAGCGTCAATTGGTTTAAAACCGCGGCATGGACGGCAGGTGCCAGTTTGGCACAGAAGTTACTAACTTATGGTGCCACGCTCGGATGTGTACACGCTGCAAGCGCTTTAGGATTGACGGCTCTTGCTCCGGCCGTCGCGGTAACAAAAGCGTTGCCTGTGGTAACAGCGGTTACCAGTATGACAATGGCCGGTGTCGGTATGTATATGAATTGGAAAAATTATAAAAAGGAAGCTAAGGCAAATAATCAAAAGCCGAAATTACGCGAATTTTTTACCAAACAACCGTATGCGACAACCAATATTGCATCAACACTCGGATTTGCCGCCGGTGCTTGTTTGATAACGGGAAATGTTCCGGTAGCTGCAGCATTAGGTGCCGGATGCTTGGCTGTTGCCGGATACGGAACCTATAAAGAAGCTCGCCAACATGGTCTTACCAAACGTAAAGCACTGTTGCAGTCACTGAAAAAAGTATCCGCTATTGCTGTGGGCGGAGGATTGGGGAGCTACATTGGCTCAATGATAGGAGTTACACCGGCTTGGCAAGAAAAAGGTCCTGATACTCCGGGACACGTAGAACAAGGTCCGGATTCGCATAATTACAGCAATATTGAACATCAGCATGCCACAAATCGCTTAGATGACCCTCGTTTCAGCGAATTTTTGAATCGTTTTCACGTTGCTCCTGATTTACAAGATCCATCTGATCCGAATGTGGTTTCTTCAGATGCAGTAACTAATCTGCGTTCTGCCATTACACAGGCAATCGGTGATGACAGACAATTTTATACCGATATTGCCAATAATCCGCAAAATCCTGAATACATCCCTAATACGGATGTATTGAGCTATAAATTTGAACAGTTGGCTTATTTGGCTCCGAAACCGGACACTCCGATTAATACTGACTATGCTGTTAATGTATTGCATGTTCCGGCGGGTACAACCGTAGGTGAGTATTTATCGATGCAAATGCCGGACGGTTCGGATATGAACTATATTGATGCCTTAAAAGAGGTTGTTTCTACAGGCAAATCCTCAAACCCTGATGGTTTGGCAAGTATGCTTACAAAAATTGACAATGTTATCGGTATGCAGATTGATGATAATGTCAATGATGCCGGAAAAATTACTTTGTTTGGCACAGGTCCGGAAGCTCATCCTGTTCAGTCATTCAATGAAAATGCCGATGCCGGATACGATATAGGTAAACACTTTACAATGGTTGCGGGCAAAGTAGGTGAGGTAATCAATCACGGCGGTGAAAAATTATTTGGTCTTGGTTATTGGGAACCGGTAAAAGGCGCCTTCAGCGGAATGAAAAAACGGATTGGCTCTGTAGCCGACAGAATTGTCAGCGTCTTTAAGCCAAAACCGCCGGTACAGACTCCACCTACGGATAAAACTCCGCCGGTAATCAAAGAACCGCCGGTAGATAAAACTTCGCCGGTGCAGAAAACAAAGCCGGAGAAGGTTGATATTACCAAAGATTTGATTATGGATGAATATCAAATTATTTATGGTGAAGACCCGCGCTCTAAGTTTGAGTTTGACGGCAAGAAAGATAAAAAAGTTGCCGCCGATCCGGATGAAAATAAACAGTATAAAGATTACGAAAAGCGCGTGTTGGCTGAGTATGCCGAAACCGGTAAAGGTAAGTCACTGGAAGAATTTTTAACGGAACGTCGTGAAAATTATAAACAAGGTGTTTGCGATAATTTGTCAGCGTATCTGGGTAGTGCAGAGGCGCAGAAAGCGCACAAGAATATCTTGAGCGAAAACAACCAAATTCCGGATACCAACAAAGTTCGCATTGCATTTATGAAAAATCCGGTCACACATCCGGTGACGGCGGCAGCACGGCAGAATTTCCACGAAAGCAAGGTTGGCGAGCCGAGCGGGTGGACATTCCAAAACTTTATTGACCATGCCAAGGATTATCTGAAGCGCCCTGATGCCAATAAGCAATCTCGTGACGGCGGCGGCAAAACTACCCACGTCAGTCATGCGCGCATGAATGACAGCGGTAGAGAATAATAGATTCTGCACCAAAAAACAATAACCCCGTTGCAATAATGCGGCGGGGTTTACTTTTTATAATAACGTGAGTTTTAAAAAAGATAACACCCGATAACGGTTAGGTCATCGGGTGTAAATTTATGCGCTTTTTTCCTTCGATCGGTCGAAAATGCGTCGCGGCATCATATTGCTGGTGATGCCATGTTCGGCGATTTCTTCTGCTACAAAGTAGCCGGAGCCGTCCAGCTTCTTCGAGACTAACACATTATGTCCGTCAGGATAACGGAAAACTGTGCCAGAGAGATTAAGCCACTCAACCGAGGACTCAGTACGAAACACCTCACGCTTGGTGCGGAGGTCAAAATACTTACTACCGTGTTTAATGCACGGGGTAAGTTTCACGATTCTCGGATTATTATATTCTCCATGATGGGGAATATCAATCACCGAGAGACTCTCCGGATAAGTTACTAATGTAACTATTGTACCGGTAATGATTTTCTTTTCCATAATATGAAATTTTTTGATAATTCTATATAACTAATTCTGATTGCAACATATCTTTTAACATTTTATTTATATTTTGTCAAGCATTTTTGTAAAAAAAACGGCAAAAATGTGAATTTTCGCCGTTTTTAGCAATATTTCAGGCTGTTATAAATATTTTTTCACACTCGCAACAATATTTTCCGCCGTGATTCCGAAGTGTTTATAAACTTCATCCCCTTTGCCGGAAGCACCGAAACTGTCAATGCCGATAATTGTGCCGTCATATCCGACATAGCGTTCCCAACCGTAAGAACTTCCGGCCTCGACGGCGATTCGCGGCAAGTCGCCCAGCACCGCCTCTTTATACTCAGTCGGTTGTGCGTCAAACAATTCTTGGCACGGCATAGATACGACATTTATACCGATATGCTCATTTGCCAACAGCTTTTGCGCTTCAATAGCCAATGCGACTTCTGTGCCGGTGGCAATAACCGTGGCGACAGGTTTATGGATGCTCGGCGAAATAACGTACGCACCTTTAGCAGTCAGATTGTCTCCACTTGAATGACGCACGGTAGGAACACTTTGTCGCGAAAGCGCCAGAATACTTGGAGTACGCGTGCTCTCCAGCGCTAGCTGCCAAGCTTCGGCAGTTTCTACCACATCACATGGGCGGAATACGTTGATATTCGGCATAGCCCGATAGGCTGCCAGATGTTCAATCGGCTGATGTGTCGGTCCGTCTTCACCGACACCGATGGAATCGTGTGTCAGAACATATATCACCCGCAATCTCATAAGCGCCGCCAAACGCATAGACGGACGCATATAATCAGAGAAAACAAAAAATGTACCACCATAAGGGATAACTCCACCGTGCAAAGCCAGTCCGTTCATAATTGCCCCCATGGCGTGTTCGCGGATTCCGTACATAATATTATTGCCGTCATAATCGGCGGAGGTAATAGTCTTCATTCCTTCGACAAAGGTCAGATTCGACGCCGCCAAATCAGCCGAACCGCCGATAATCTGCGGAATGTATTTCACAATATTTTCCAAACACATTTGCGAAGCCTTGCGGGTAGCTGACTTAATTTTATCTTCAATAGCTTTTAGTTTTAGCTTGTTCAGAGCCTTATCCCAATTTTGGGGTAGAACATTATTGATGTAATCTTCAAAGTCGGAGTTTTGGACTGCGGATTTTTTCCATATGTCATACAAAGCGGCCGATTTTTGACCGGCAGCGCGCCATGCGGCTATAACTTCCGCCGGCATTTCAAACGGTTCTGCTGTCCAGCCGAAACGCTGTTTCATGGCTGCCAGTTCTTCTTCACCAAGCGGAGAACCATGCACTTTAGGGGTGCCGCACTTAGTCGGAGCACCATATCCGATAACGGTTTTGCAGGCAATAAGCGTCGGTTTGTTTGCGCGCTGAGCCTCTTCAATGGCTGCGGAAATGGCATCATAATCGTGTCCGTCAATACTGATGGTGTTCCAACCTACAGCTTTGAAGCGGGCAATTTGGTCAGTGCCGTTGGATTTATCTACGGTGCCGTCAATAGTTATGTTATTGTTATCCCAGAATACAATCAACTTATTGAGTTTCCATAATCCGGCCAAAGAAATCGCTTCTTCGGAAATGCCTTCCATCAGGCAGCCGTCGCCGCATATCACATAAGTATAGTGGTTGCATAAGTCATTACCGAAACGTGCGTTAAGCACACGCTCGGCTAAAGCCATACCCACTGCCGAAGAAATTCCTTGTCCGAGCGGACCGGTGGTCATATCAATTCCGCTTAAATGGCCGTATTCAGGGTGTCCGGCGGTGTTAGAACCAAGCTGACGGAAGTTCTTAATATCTTCAATAGTAACATCCGGATAGCCTAAAAAATAAAACAGCGAGTATAAGAGCATAGAGCCGTGTCCGGCTGAAAGCACAAAGCGGTCTCGGTTAAACCACTGCGGAGCCGATGGGTTGACGTGCAGATATTTGGCGAACAAAACCGTTGCCACGTCAGCCATTCCGAGAGGCATCCCGGGATGTCCGGAATTGGCCTTATTGATGGCTTCGGCGCTAAGAATACGCAATGCAGTAGCCATTTGTTGCAGTTTGTTATTTGTTAGACTCATTTTATTCTCCTTAAATTAAGCTTTTTCAAACATGGCAACCAATTCAAAATGCATTGAATAAACAAATTGATCCACCATGGTTATCTCGGTTAATTTGTATCCGCTGTCCAATAGGCAATTGGCATCGTTGATGAATGTATGCGGATTACATGAAACTGCAACAATTTTGAGCGGTTTATCCTCATCCGGTGTAGCTGCAATTTGCAGAACCTGTGCTGCTGCTCCGGCACGCGGAGGATCAAAAACAATTGCCGCAAATTTCTTCAATTCATCTGCATTTAACGGATATTTAAATAAGTTCTTTTTTTCTATTTTAATGTTAGGAATGGTCAGAAAGTTTATGGTTTTTTGAAAACCGTCAAGCAGTTCTTCAGAAGAATCAATTGCTGTTATTTTATTTTTAATATTCTGTGCCAACGGATACGAAAAAGTGCCGATGCCGCAGAATAAATCGGCAATATTGCCGGTGGTGCTGCCGATATATTTCAATACGGCTGCAATCAGGGCTTTTTCACCGGCAACGGAGGCCTGTAAAAATGTTCCGGACGGAATAAACACTTGTCGTCCGGCAATGTTTATATGCGGCTTGATTTTTTCTATAATCGTCTCCGGCTTGGTGTTTTTAGGACCGACGGAAATTCGTATAATCTGCGGGTTACTGTTAACAAAATCGCATATTTCCATACGGTGTTCCAGAGTAATTTTTTCGTTGATTTCCAGTAAAATATCAATACCGTTGGCAGCGGAAGTGATATGAATTTCACCTTGAGAGATGCTGTCGGTAATATATTTGTTTTTGATTTTGCGGGTTGTTTTCAGTATGCAAATATTTAGCAAAAAAGTCCGTATTTGTGGCAGAATTTTATTGATATCAGACAGCAGTGCCGGACATGATTCTATATCGATTAATTCATGGCTCTGCTCGGCATTAAATCCTAAAACAATTCTTCCTTTTTTGTACTTAAAAGCCATTTCTGCACGGCGGCGCTGACCGTCTTGCGCAAAAAAATGTTCGCCGAAAGCAATTTGCTTTTGATGAAGATGGAAAACAATTTTTTTAAAATGCTCTAGTTTGCTCTGACGATAAGCCGACTGATCTGTGTTGCGCAGTGGGCAACCTCCGCATAGATTCTGATACTTGCAAATCATGTTCTTTTCCTTAAAAATGTTGACTGCCGTAATTGTCAAGCAACGATATTTCTTCGCTTTCTTCATTCTGAAACACCGGATGAATGTTACGTTTTGCCGACTTTGATTTTTTGCTTTGATACGATTTTACCTGTTGTTCATCATAAACAGCCACCTGATTGCGTCCGTTGTGTTTTGCTAAATACATAGCGTCATCAACTTGGCGCAGCAACACCTCCAGACTGTTGGCCTTTTCAGATGAAACAACACCGATACTGACTGTGACTTTAATGATATTATCTTCATCATCTTTTATTGCAGCACTTTCTATATTTTGGCGCAAACGCTCAGCTACTCTGGTCGCCGAACGCAAATCAGTGTCATTGAGAAAAATCACAAATTCCTCACCGCCGAACCGAGCCACAATATCATCATCGCGCAGTGAATTGCGGCAAAGTCCGGCAATTTCAATTAGCACTAAATCTCCGACTTTATGTCCGTATTTGTCATTAATTTTCTTAAATTTATCGGCATCAACCAACAGCAGACTGAAATTTTGAGCGTAATGAATACATTCTTTAATTTTTTCCGGCACAAATTTTTCAAAATACAGGCGATTCCATGTTAAAGTCAAAGGATCTTTATGGGCTTGATTTTGTAAATTATTTTCCCTCTCTTTGCGCAAAGCTATATCCTGAAAAGTGATATAAAATGCGTCAATACCGTTGTGTTGCATGGATTTCGCGGAAGCAGACATCCAAAACGGCGTAACACTTAATACATTGCAAACCATAACGTCATAATCATCCAAAGAGCCGCGTTGCTGCAGATTGGCTAAAAATTTGCAGCGATTCTGTTCATCGACCATAATTTCTTCCAATAAATGATAAATCGCATCTTTGCGAGTGAAGCCAAACAATAAAGCGGCTTTATTGTTTATGGTTAAAAATTTGCAGGTTTTTGCGTCTACTATAACAATCGGAAACGGCGAGGTGTCGATCATATTTATGATCTGCAGATTTAGCTTGTCGATTGTATTCCAAGATTGTTTTAAATCACTTCGATACATATCAAAGCGCATAAATATAACAGCCACAGCAAAAATATAAGTCCAAATCCAGTTAAATATGTTCAAATTCAGCCAGTTATATTGGTAGAAAAAAGTCGATACCGTTAATTTGCCTAACAGTAAAAACAGTGAAAGACTAAGCAGAAAATGGCCGATATTCACACGCCTTATCAAACAAACCAGACTACTCAGAAACAGCATGGTAATACTGATAAGCAAAAACATCGGACGCAGCAAAAATGTCTGCCCCGAATTATAACCGATGAAAGAATAATAAACACATAGCGTTGCTGTCAAAGTCGTATAAATAGTCAATGCTTCACGGTTGGCCAAACGATGGTTATAAAGCTCGGTAGCTGAATTTATCCACAAAATTGAAATCAATCCGGACAACAACGTCAGCACAAAAATAACAAAGTTATCATTAAGCCCGATTTTATACAACAGATGATCCTGTGTTGTCAGGTATGTGAGCAAAATCATCAGCAGACCGCCCAATTGAAACAGAAAAAGCCCGCGAAAATCCTTGGAACCTCTGATCAAAAATACTGAACTTATACCTATAAACAGCGACATAATGCTGAACAGAACATTATACCCCGAATAAAATATGTTTGTACTAAGCATAGATTACACCATTGTTTTTTTAACATCCATAAAGCGATAGTACACTTAAATATTATAAAAACAAACATTATTTAAAAAAAATGATGAAAAAATTTTTTTACGGGTATAAAATGGGGTTGTTCATAAATACAAGGAGAATAAAATGACCTATCAGGTACCTAATCACTACAGCCATGATTTTAAGCTGGATATCGAAAAACTTCCGGCTGCAAAAACCGATAAAATATCGCGCAAAATAGCATGGTGGGGGTTTTTCAGCGGCATTATGTTTTTTGTTTTAGGTGCTTTTGAAATTATTTGCTATTTTTTGAAAACAAGTGATGAGAGCTATAATTTTCAGACTGAAACAGATTTTACGTCGCATCAATTGTTTGTACTGCGCTATTCTTTCGACACATTTATTTTATTTTTCGGATTATTGGTTATCATACTTTCCGTTATTGCTATGCGTTGCCGTAAAACAATCAATTTTGATGGGGAAAATGTTAAAGTAACACATTATTCTTTGCTGGGTAAACCCGAAGTTTTAACAGAAAAATTGTACAATTATCTCGGAGTTCTGTTAACGGTTGAATACTACCAATTCGGTTTGATGAATCGAAATCGTTATATTATCGAATTATATCATAAAGATAAAAAATTGCGAGTTCCGCTATATATAACAACCAGTGGCGACGGCGTACGCAAAAAGTGGGAATATTATGCTGAAAAAATGCGTATGCCGGCATTGTTTATGACAGATAGGGGCTTGGTTTCAAGGTATCATGGCGAATTGAACAAAACATTGCGCGAGATGTCTAAACGTTGGAATTTGGCAGAATTGTTCCGTGAAGAAGAACATGCGCCGGAAGTATTCCAGTATAAATGCAAAAAAGATAAAGTTATTATACGTGAAAGGCGTTTGTTCTTCGATGTATATTCGATTTTATCGGTTGCTGCGGCAATCGGATTAACCGCTTTGGCTATATTTTCAGTCATAAACTACACAGTTATTTTGCCGTTTACCGGAGTATGGGGATTTGCTTCGATTTTGTTGGTATGCATGGCTCTTGTGATGTTTATTATGGTTTGTATTTTGAGTAAAGACGTGTTGATTATTACTCGTTCCGAAGTCGTTCTGGGACATAATCTTTCGATTTTGCGTATGGATGCCGAATTTTTACCAAAAGAAGATATTGAATCTGTTGATATCGGTCACAATCCGGTAACGGATCGCTATTATCTGTCGATTATTTCACATGATAATAATATAGTTTTCGGAAAAAACATACCGTTGCGTGATTTGCGTTGGATACGCGGTTGCGTGATAAGGGAAATCGTAAAATAAAAAATGATTTGCTTTATGTTTGTTTTTTTGTTATGAATAGAAAAATTTTGAATTAAGTTATTTTAAAAAGGGAAAAGAAATGGCTAAATCAGTTAAAAACAAAAACGAAATCAATACAAAAAATGTTACCGCCGTAAAGTCGGGAACTCCTGCGGCACCACGTCGCGGTCGGCGTGATTTATCCGATGTCAATCCTGAATTGACCGATGCGTTTATTCAAGAAGTTGATGAAGATGTTAAAAACGATAATCTAAAAGTTTTATGGGACAAATACGGGTTATTTATAGTAGCGTTTGTTGTGTTGGCGGTTTCTGCTGCAGTTTCGTTTGATAAGCTGCATGAGTGGAAAGTTTTGCGTAACCAAAATCGTACTGAAAATTATATGGCAGCGGTGCAGTTGCAGGATAACTCAGAAGAAACAATTGCCGCTTTGCAAAAAATTTCCACCGATAATCAGGGAATATTCAGTGATTTTGCCAAATTGCAAATAGCTAATGTGCTTTTATCGGAAAATAAGCAAGAAGAAGCATTGTCAATGTTGGAAAAACTTGCAGCTGAAAAAAATGTCAATGAAGAAGTAAAGCATGTCGCGTTGGTGAAACTTGCTTCATATCGTGTCGATTCTCTCGGCTATGAAGAATTTGCCGCACTGGTAAAGCCGCTGACGGAAACAGATAACTCATGGACACCTGCTGTTCAGGATTTATTGGCAATGTCCGCAATCAAAAACGGCAACATTGAAGATGCAAAAGAAATTTACAGCAAAATTCTGAAAAACAAAGAGTTACCGGAAGGTTTTGTGAATCGCATAAAAGATATGTTGTCTTCAATCAGTGATATGTAATATTTAGAGGTGAAAATGTTAAACAGTCGTGTTTTATTGGGTTGCGGATGTCTGTTGTCCGTACTGATTTTAGGAGCTTGCACCAAAAAGGTGCTTCCGGTAGGTACGCGTATTTCTGTATTAAATACGTCTACATCAATCAAACCTGACGTAGCTGACGGTCCATCATATATTAAGATTGCTGAGCCGTCATCGGGAAATTGGCTGCAAAAAGAAGCCAATGCTCAGCACATTATGCCGAACGGCAGCGCAAGTTCTGATTTGCAAAAGCAGTGGAAAACAGATTTCGGTACCGGAAGTTCAAAACGTGAAGCCTTATTGGCAAAACCTTTGGTTAAAGACGGTACTGTATATACGCTTGATGCCGAAGGACGTTTGAGTGCATTTGAACTGACTGACGGCAAGAATTTGTGGCAGGTTGAATTGGTTGATAACAATAATGTCGGCAATACTGCGCTTAAAGGTGTGGGACTTGCCATAGAAAATGGCAAAATATACGTTACTACCGGTTACGGCTATGTTATTGCCACAAACATTGAAGACGGTTCAAAAATCTGGGAACGTAATTTGGGAATGCCTCTACGCATTGCGCCTACTGTAGCTGCCAATAAGGTGTTTGTACAAAGTGCTGATAATCATTTCTTTGCCTTAAATGCCGGCAGCGGAGATGTAATATGGGATTATGATACCGCTATGGAAAATACTACTCTTATGGGAGGCTCACCTGCCGCATACAGTAAAGCGCATGATATCGTTGTAACCGGATTTTCAAACGGTGAAGCGCAAGCGTTTGGAGCTACCATCGGTACTCCTTTATGGTCTACCGATTTAGTGGAAAACAGTTATGCGTATTCCTCAACCTTTTTACACACCATAAAAGCTTCGCCGATAGTTGAAGGGAATATAGTTTACTTTTTGGGAAGCGCAGATGTGTTTACGGCTATAGATATGCGCAGCGGTACCCCGTTGTGGCAGAAAAAAATCGGCGGTGTTGCAACTCCGTTGTTATCAGGTAATACTTTGTTTGTGGTAACCAATGACAATGAGCTGGTTGCGGTTAACAAGGAAAACGGCAATGTTTTGTGGGCAACGGCATTGGATTTAGGTAAAAAGGCCGCCAAAATCACGGTTTATGCTCCGATGTTGATAAATAATCAGCTGATGGTTGCTCTTTCCGATGGTAATGTTTTGGTTTATAGTCCGCAAACCGGAAAACAGACCGGCAAAATCGATATTGATGAGGATTTGAATGCGGCACCGATTGTGGCCGGCGGTTATGTCATCTTTACGACCTCAAACGCTAAAATCGTAGCTTATAAATAGGAGAAAAACGTGCTCAAAGTTGCAATCATCGGTCGTCCTAATGTTGGCAAGTCAACGTTGTTTAACCGCCTTGTCGGAAAAAAGCTGGCAATTGTGCACGATATGCCGGGGGTAACGCGTGATCGCAAAATGGCACCGGCTAAATTTAAGGACTTGGATTTAGAGGTAATTGATACCGCCGGTTACGAATATTCCACCACCGACAATATGGAAAGTCGAATGTGGCAGCAGACGCAGATGGCCATAAATGATGCCGATGTGTGCTTGTTTTTGTTTGATGCCAGAGTCGGTGTGCAACCTTATGACGAGCAGTTTGCCGATTTGGTGCGCCGCACACAGAAACCGGTGATTTTGTTGGCTAATAAGTGCGAAGGTAAACAGCAGGAAAACGGAATAGGTGAAGCCTATAAATTGGGATTGGGCGATCCGATTATTTTTTCGGCGGAGCACGGTATCGGCTTTGATTCGCTTTATGTGGAGCTGATGCAACTTGATGAAGCCAAACAAAAAGCCGCGGCAGAAACTCCGCAAGTTGCAACAATAGGGATGATTCCTGAAGATTTTGAACCGATAAAAGATAATCGCCCGATTCAGGTGGCGTTTGTCGGCCGGCCGAATGTGGGAAAGTCAACGCTGGTTAATGCGCTTTTGGGCGAAAATCGTATGCTGACCGGTCCGGAAGCCGGTATGACACGCGATGCCATCACTACCGAATGGATATGGCAAGGACATAAGTTTAATCTGGTGGATACCGCTGGTTTACGCCGCCAGTCAAAGGTTGTGAACAGCTTGGAAAAAATGTCGGTTGAAAGCACCAAATATGCGGCCAATATGGCGCAGGTGGTGGTGTTGGTTTTGGATGCCGACGCGGTTTTGGATAAGCAGGATTTGACTATTGCCCGCAATGTGTTGGACGAGGGTAGAGCGTTGGTAATTGCCGTCAATAAATGGGATATTGCCAAGCGTAAAGAAACGCTTGAAAAGTTGAATTATAAATTGGAAACGTCATTAACACAGGCCGCCGGAGTGCCGACGGTAACGATTTCGGCGCTTAAAAAAGAGGGCTTGGATAAGCTGATGCGCGCACTGCTAAAGGTGTATGAACGCTGGAATATGCGGATTCCGACTGCACCGCTTAACAAATGGTTTGCCGATGTACAAGAACAAAATCCGGCACCGCTCGGTAAAAATAAACGCCGTATCAAGCTGAAATATATCACACAAGCCAAAACCCGTCCGCCGTCGTTTTATATTTTTTCGAGCAATCCGGAGGGCTTGCCGGAATCGTATTTCCGCTATTTGCTCAACAGTTTGCGCCAGACTTTCAATATGGGCGGTATTCCAATTCGCATTACCGTGCGTAAGGCGGATAATCCGTATGCGGATAAAAAATAGAATAAAACAGTCATCAATCCAGTTAAAAAAAATTATGCACAAAGAGTTTTAGATTTAACATTCAGGTAAATGATTAACTTACGCATAACAGCAGTAATAGCAACCATTTTAGGTTTGGCACGTTCAAGCAAACTTTCATAAACAGGTTT
>JAFSWL010000033.1 GCA_017444525.1 Alphaproteobacteria bacterium | reverse complement strand
TGTGATTTTGGACGAGGCTACCTCAGCGCTCGATAATAAATCTGAAGCCGTAGTGCAAAAAGCTATTGAAAATTTGATGAAGGATCGTACGGTGATTGTGATTGCACATCGTTTGTCTACGGTACGTCATGCCGATAGAATCGTGGTTATAAATTACGGTAAAATCGCGGAATGCGGCTCGCATGAAGAATTGCTAAGCAGACCGGACAGTATTTACGGAGCATTGTATAAAGCGCAACTAAAATAGGACAGTTTCAAAAATATAATTATGGCAAGTATTAATTAAAATTTTATAATTATGAATTGGATAAGTAAATTGTATCGAATGTGGCAAATCAGATTTGGCACGTTCAAAGTGGATGAGCTTGAGCAATTAGGCAAAATCTACATTGATTATCAAAGTCCGCTGAAAAGCGATGTTTCACGGATGAGCTCACGAGGCTGGCGCAATCTGACGAAAAATGACAGCGAGTATTTTATGAGGCTGTATCTGAAGTATCATACTGCTGATGAGGGGCTGTTCAAATCGAAGCAGCTTATGGAAAATGAGCACATTCGCCATGCATATCTGCACAGTCTGTGTTCGCGCAAAATACCGTATACGCATGCCGAAGAAAAGTGGATTTTGGGAAGCGGCGAGCCCGGAGCTACGTGTTATCTGCTACTGTCACTTTCGGCTAACAGCGAGTATCAGCTGATTTATAACGGCAGCAAGGAGCAGATTGAGAGTTACATCGTCGGTCATGTTTTGCGTGAAGCCGGTGAGGCGCAATTGGCGATTTCGGCCTCAGACAAGAGTGATCCGGTTCGCGCCGAGATGTATCGCAAGCTGTTGAAGCGCTACTTTGAATGTCAGAGCGGTATTTACGGATACAGGTTGTTTACCGACTTTATGGCGCAGTGGTCGTTGTTTGCCAATGAGGATAATGACGAGTTCATTATGCAGGTAATCGAGCAGTGCAATATGGATGATTGCGTTTTGGAAAGCGCGATGATTCGTAGGATGTTGAAGATGAACCCAAAGTATCTGATTTGGTATTTATCGCTCAGCTACATTTATGACCAAGATCTGGTTTCTAAGCTGTTGGCGATGGATTTGCCCGAACATTTGCACGATATGATTATGGTGTCGGAGCAACGTCGTATTATTCATAAAATGATTGATAATTCGCTGTTGCTGATTTCCGATGATTGGAGAGAGGATGAATGTGAAGCTCGATTTGTGTTCAGTCGTGAAGAAAATGATGATAAGCGAATATCTGATTTACTGGCTTATTTACAGCCAAAATTATCGGAAGGAACAGTTTCTCCGGCTATGTCGGCTTGGGTGGCAGCTTGTTGTCCGAATTTAGCAAAAGAAGTTTTACTCAATCTGGCTCGTTATGAGGAACGCGTATTATATACGATTATTTATGCGAATCCTCTGGATGTTCATCATTATACCGTCCGTTGATATTTGAAAAAAACGTTTTTCCGCGAGGGAAAGCGTTTTTTTACTTTTAGTTTATGCTCTATTAAAAAATGTTATTTTTAATAGAGCATAAACTCTTAATTCACCATCATTCTGAGCAGATGACTTTAGTGTCGTGCGAAGAATCCATTTCGTCTTAAAGACTAAACATTTCTAATCACAAATGGAAAACACGACTTTCAATGCATCAGCAGCGGATGAAGTTATTCCGCCGGCATATCCCGCCCCTTCGCCGCACGGAAATATGCCTCTAATATTGCATTGCATGGTGTCGTCACGCACAATCCGCACCGGCGACGAACTGCGGGTTTCCGCACCGGTCAGCACCGCATCATAAGTATCAAACCCGCGCAACTTTTTTGCCATCTCGGCAATTCCCAGTCGCAAAGCCGTTGTAATCTCTGACGGATAAAGTGTTCCCAAATCACACCACGTTACTTCCGGCGCATAACTCGGCCGCACCTCGCCACCGTGTGTGCTCGCTTTTTCTTGCAAAAAATCCCCTACCGTTTGTGCCGGCGCATGATAATTTTTTCCGCCCAAAACAAACGCTCTTTCTTCCAACTTGCGCTGAAAATACATACCGGCCAACGGATGCTTACTGCCGAAATCGGCCTCGCCCACTCCGACCAACAGCGCGGCATTTGCATTTTCCTTATCGCGGGCAAACTCGCTCATACCGTTGGTAACTAAACGCCCCTCTTCCGAAGCCGCCGCCACCACCGTGCCGCCCGGACACATACAAAACGTATATACCGAGCGCCCGTTAGGCAAATGCACTGCCAATTTATAATCGGCCGCCCCCAAAGACGGGCTTTGCGCTGCCGCTCCATATTGTGCCGCATTAATCATCGCTTGTTTATGCTCGATTCGCGCCCCTACCGAAAACGGTTTTTGCGTCATATAAACACCGCAACGGTGCAACATTTCAAACGTGTCGCGTGCACTATGACCAATTGCCAGAAACAACCGCGATGCAGGCAATTCATATACTTCCCTACCGTTTCTGATTTTTATTGCCACTAGCCGCGAGTCCTTAATTATCAAATCTTCCAACTTGCTGCAAAAACGATATTCTCCGCCGAGTTCTTCGATTTTGCGGCGAATATTGCGTACCACAATCCGTAAATTATCCGTACCGATATGCGGCTTGGCCAAATACAAAATTTCAGCGGGTGCACCGGCTTCATATAATTCGTGCATAACTTTAGCGGTAAACTTATCTTTTTTAATTCCACTCATCAACTTGCCGTCGGAAAAAGTACCGGCACCGCCTTCGCCGAATTGCACATTGGTTTCCGTATCCAAGCTGCCGGTCTGCCAAAATAGCTCAACCTTTTGCCGGCGCGTATCCACATCAGCGCCACGCTCTAAAATAATCGGCTTTAATCCGGCCTCGGCCAGAGCCAAACCGGCAAACATTCCGGCCGGACCGCTCCCGACCACAACCGGCCGCACTCCGTCATTTTTTATCTTAAAAATCAGCTTTTCTTCCGGCGGCAGAACCTCTATATCTTTATCTATCGGTTTTCTATTTGCTAAATTGCAATCCACACTGTAAACAAAGTGCACATTATGCTTGTTACGCGCATCAACCGACTTTTTGGAAACGATAAAATCACTGATTTCTTCAACCTGACAGCGTAATTTCTCAGCCGCCGATTTTTTTAAATCATCTTCCGTAGCCTTTAACGGCATTTTTATATTATTAACGCGTAACATTTTTCCTCTCAAACATACGCATCATAGTCGCAAAAAAACAAATACGCAACTATTCTTTTTCCGTATCATCGGCGGAAAAACGAAGCATATTCCACAACGGACGGCGGTAAATCCACAAATTTATAATTCCGAGTGCAAATGCCAATGCTCCGAATACGTAAAGGAAAAAATACCAGTTAAAGTTATCCGCTGTAAGCATAACATCTTGATGTTTAATACGCAAAGCAAATAATGCAAACGCCGTCATAAAACCTGAGGTTATAAATGCAAAAGTCCAGATTTTACGCACCAAATCACGTTTGCCGACCGCTACAGACACAGCATAAACAAATACCAGTGCCGACAAAATATAAATTTCCATATTTCTCTCTCCTGCCTTATGCACATAATGCTTAAATACCTAAATTCAAGATGTCGGATATTTTCATATAATAAAAAGCAGATGTTCCGTATATCAAAATGTTATGTTTTAATCACACAAAAATTAACATATATCAAATATGTAAATCCAACATATTACAGGAGAAAAAAATGGAAAATTACGAAAAAATAGAAAAAAGTGTTTCTAAATTAGAAGAAGATTTCAAACAAGTCACCAAGGAACATAAACAACTCATGAGAGATCATGCCCGAATTATGAAGCAATTGGGGAAAGAAAGCATAAAAACGCCTCGATCTGCCAAATAATCTGCGCATAAAAAAAGAATCTGTCTCAACCGACAGATTCTTTTTTTTCTAGAGTTCTTTTATAGCTACAACCTCATTCGGGAACAGAGTATATACTTCATATACTATATCGTCGCCGACATCAAGAGAAGTGCTTACCTTACTCTTTTTCACATAAATCAGATTTCCTTTTGTAGTTTCAATAAACCAAGTATCAATCGGCCATATTGTGATACTGTAACGTATCTTCATCGAGAATATATGTTTGATTTTAGCTTCTATCGGATCGCTTGCAACCAAATACTCACCCGCATCAACCGATTCGTTATACTCTGGAGTTTCCGTAACATCTCCCACGTCATAGCCGTTTATTTTAGCTATTTCGCTGGGACAGAAAGAAAACACACCAAATGTAATCTGATCCCCGACATGCAATTCTTTGTCATAACGCAGGCGCAACATGTAAAAATAGTTACCGTCGCTAACCTGCATAACGTAGGCCTTAAACGGATAAGGTATCTCACGCCGCATAACTACGGAATACAACCTGGTAATGGTCAACTTTGAAACCGAACCGTTATCACCGGTATTGCCGATAGTAGTGTTGTCGTCAGGCTTGCTGCTGTCGTCAGGCTTGCTGCTGTCATCAGGCTTGCTGCTGTCGTCAGGCTTACCGTTGTCGTCAGGCTTGCTGCTGTCGTCAGGCTTACTGTTGTCGTCAGGCTTACTGTTGTCATCAGTCGGTTTGAAATGACGTGCATCAGGATTACCCTGCACAAACAACGGATCTTTTTCACAGGCGGCACATAATATCATTACGGCGGCCAAAAATAATAATAATTTTTTCATAAGCATAAAAATTTAGTTTGTGTTTAGTGTAATTCATTTTTGACAAAAAGTAAATAAAAAAAGCAAACATCCAGAATTTTTATCTTTCGGCAATTATTCCAAATATTCTCAAGCTGTTAACTACCGTCTTTCATGCAGTACTTTGTCAATCCAGTTGCTAAACATAGTTTCACTTTCTTGCTGCTTTTCTTCGGCTTTAACATGGCTCTGTCCCCAAATTACCTTAAAATCAACTTTTTTAACAGCAGGATAATTGACTAATGCCAAAGCCAAATTAATTTCCGTAACCAACGCTGTTTCCGTCTGACTGATACCTGAGCGAACACGCCAAAAAGGAGCTACTTTAGTTGTGTTATATCCCTCGTATGAAGGTAAAACAAAATAAAGAGGAGTATACATATTCAGTCTGTCCTGAACCGAATAACCGAACGCATCCGGTTTAAACCAATCATCGGTATATTTTTTTGCCTCCGGGCTATTTTTCAAAACTTTAGGCATTAGCTGATCAAAATGTTTTCCGTTTCCGTCTCCGGTGCCAAACAAAAGATTCTCCGTATTATCGCGCTTCGGCGCATCAAACGCGCCTATAGGTTTTGTTGCAGGTTTCATCATTCGCACAAAATCTTCTATACTGCTAATGACATATTTATCAGTATTATTATCATATTGAATCCAGTTAAACTTATTATTCAAACGCCGTAAATATCTTTGCTGATCTATAAAATACCCTGAATATTCGGTCAGAAATGCCGGCAAATTTTTACCGTCAATCGACAAAGGATAAGTACTACTTATTAAAAACTCGTTCAAAGATTTTTCAATTATCTGCTTCACATAATGATAATATGTTCCTTCCGAATAAGTACCACGATTTGAATATTGTAGCATCAGCGGCTTGCCATATTCATCCCGAAACCCTGCCCTGTTAACAAATTTAGCATACTCGTATGCCATTTTTTGTGAAAGTTTTTGCTGCTGTTCGCTCATATTTTCACGAGTTAAGCCCATGTTCCATTCATAGGCCTCATTAGCCACATCCAAACCGGTAATCGGACTCCAAACCATAACCCCATGAACTTGATCGCTGACATAATCCGATGCACCCAATGCCTTTAGATAAGGCTTAAACAAAGCACTGTCTGCAGATACACCTATCAACGAGCCTAAATTGCCGGCACTTCCCATTCCGGACACAAAAATTCTGTCGGTATTTGCCGGTATTTTTTCTTTATTGCGCCGAATATATCGAATCGCTGCCTTAATATCAACCAAACCGGCCGGTGCCCCGTATTCAATTCCGCGAAATCCGACATGAACGTATATATGCCCTTTTTTCGTGTGCACGCTGAAGTCTCGATATTCCGTCAACGGAGGATTTGCCGCATAGTCTTCTGATTCAATCGATACCACAATTGGCGCTGTGGCAACCGTATATTGTCCGACTTCTCCCAATTTATGCAAGACGCAGGTATATTTCTTTGTTTTATTGAGACTACAGGTCAAGAATTTTTCAGGCACAAACAATGCCAATCTTTCATAATTTTCATCTGCCGGATTCGGAACATACAACACTCCCAATTGATAATACACACCATTTTCTTTATTATACTGCCATGCATCCATATCAATTGCATCAGTATATTTGGTACGAAAAATATGTTTTATCTTTTGCTTTTTCTCAGTAGATATTTTGTTACTTGCCGCCATAGATTTAGGCAGCGTAACTTGAGCAGGCTCGGCATTCTTTACCTCTTCTGCTTGTATTGTTTCGTCTTTACCATTGAACTTAAACAAATAAACTGCAAACACTGCAATTGCAATGACCGCCGCCAATAACGCTGATATTTTCTTAGGCATTCTGCACCCCGCTACATAATAAACTGCCAATTATGCTCACAATATATACTACAACCGATAAAACAGTCAAACTCCAATCATCGCATTGTGTGTAAAACCGCCTAAACACCAAAATATTTATTGTTTTTTTATATAAAGTTCAAATATATTATTTACGCATTAACCTGACCAATAGGGATTAAAAATGATTAAATATAAAATTTTAGCTATTTTGCTTATGAAAAACAAATTACCGCAAGAAAAGCTAGTATCATATAAAACCTCGTAGATAAAGGTCTCGGACGAATGCCAAAAAGAATATGTGGAAATCATCACTCAGATATCTAAAGAAATTTATCCGCAATTAAAGAAACTATCTCAATACTGAAGAAAAGACTAAATTACATGCCAAGTTTAAAGGGACTCTCACCCTCAAATAGTTGGTGTGGTGGCGCCTTATAAGTCCATTGTGTCCGTTCATACCTTAAAAATGCTTCTGTGCAGCACATGCAAGTTTGGACACGGGAAAGCTTGCAGTTTTTGAACCGATTATTGATTTGTTAATAAAGTTTTTGTAACAAAAAGAAAAGAGGAAAAATAAATGAAACACTTTATTAAAAATTCAAAAAATGAGGATATATGCGTTCAAATCTCTGAACCCGTTACAAATATTTCGCGCCCAAAGATGGCAATAATTTGTCATGGCATAACCGGCTATAAAGAGCAGGATGTTATTCTGCAAACTACAACAACGTTAAATAATTACGGTTATTATGTTGTTACTTTTGATTGTCGTAATTCCCGCGGTGAAAGCTTTAATAACCACTCTTGTGCGACACTTTCATCAATGTATGACGATGCGCAAACTGTAATAAATTGGCTGAAAACAAAAAATTTCTATATAGAACCTTTTTTATTGGCTGGTCATTCTTTAGGTGGTTCGGTTATATTAAATTTTGCAGAACAAAATCCCAATAAAGTAGAAGGTTTAATATTATTATCCTCCATCTTTGACGGAAATGAACTATCTCAAAATACACAAAAAAACTCTCCGGAATTTTTTAAACAATTGCAAAAAGATGGTATTATCCGCCGTAGACATGGTATAGATTGCTATTTAGACAGTACCTACTTACAAGATTTGCAAAATTATAATTTTTATGCAAGCATTCAAAATTTAAACATGCCTGTATTGATTGTTACCGGAGATCAAGATACAGCCTCGGCTCGAGAAGATAATGAGCGTTTTTATAAATATTTAAACTGTAAAAAAGAACTTTATATCTTGCATAATTGCTCGCATGTTTACGATACGTTGCAAAATCAATCTGATTTGAATGATAAGATTACAAAATTCATAACATATTGTTTCTAATGCAGTTTCGGCAGGGGCAGAACGATTGTTTCGCTCCGCTCCTCCTTCGCTCTCATCGCTTCGCGACCGGCGCGCTTCCGCTCGCCTTTCGTTTGGCGTCGAACGCTCTGTCCGCGTTCTCATCACTCTGCCCTACTCAAAAACACCAAAACCGCCCAAACGGGCGGTTTGTCGTTTTTGGCAGGGGCAGAACGATTCGAACGCTCGACACTTGGTTTTGGAGACCAATGCTCTACCAACTGAGCTATACCCCTATCGTAATTCGATGTACTAGATACACTGTTATTTACAATAAATCAAGTATTTTTTCATATTTATCTGCTAAAAAATATTTTGACAAAAGCGAGCGGAAGTGATACACTTCAATATCATAATGAACGGAGCGCTATCATATTGGAACAAATTATCGAAAAATGCCAAGAGTTGGAACAAGAATTTACGGAAGATTTTGCAAAAATGACTCCTCCGCTGTCTGCTCAAGAGCTTAAGCAAAAAGTTATGGAAGAAATTCATGATGAGCTTGATTACCCGATTTTAGCCAAATTAAAGCCGGAAGAACAACTGCAACTTGCGCGCGATTACAATGCGCTCGAAAATCCGACCGAGATTGAGAATCTGGTTATGCTTTCGCTTAATACCAATAAGCACTATTCAATTAAGCGCGCGTTTGATAATAAAGAGAGTATGGAAATTGCTTCGGCCTATGCCAAGTGCGCCGCAATATCCGATTTCAGTCCGTATCTCAAACATGAACTTGGCAACAACATAAAGTCTTTGGTCAGCTGTCATCCGGAAACAGCCCGTATGTCTCTTAACGTCATCAATGATTATTTATGCGATGCCGATGTAATGGATGCCGCCCGCACTTGCATTTCGCGCAACGAAACTCTGGCCGAAAAAGGTATGGCGGTAATCCTTAAAAATGCATCAAATTTATTAAAAAATGCCGACGAACGCACTCAAGTGCATTTGAGAGAGCACTTGGCAATCGCCTTTCGCGATTTGTATGGGCAATATGCCGATAAATCTCCGCAAACTACCGACACCATTACCGAAAATTTTATTTTGGCTGATAATTTTATTCCGCGCCGCACACAAGAAGGTATGCAGCATCTGTTTATGGATGTGTCACAAAACCGTTTGTGTGAAATAAAATCGCGGATTTTATATGATAGTTTCAAAAAAATGGAAAAAGATTCTCGTTCGTTCGGCGAAATATATGTGGAGGAAAAAGCTAAACATAAGGAAGAATTGGAACTGGAGCTCTTTAAATCTAAGGTAGAAAGAAGAGTTCATCGCTTAAAAAATACCGATAAAAAAGCTGCGGCGACAATGCCGAACAGCTTGCGCTATGTTTTGATTAATGCCGGACCGGAAAAGCCGACGGCGGAAAAGTTCCGTCGTGTTACAAACGGGCGCTATCTTGATAATTCGCCATTTTCGATTATGGATAAACCGTCGGGCGGGTTGTGGACTTCTTTGGCTTTGCAGCGAGATGAAAATATGGGACAATGGGAAGAATTCTGCGACAAACAATTTACTTTGTGGAAAGAGCAAAACTTCAAAGGCAGTTGGCATGTTGTTCCCCATGATGATTGCCGTGTTTTGGAATATCATAAAATCGACGACATCCGTCCGTATATACGCAAGTCCGGTTACAGTGGGCAATGCACCGATGCCGAAATCATGGAGGGAATTTCGTTTTATATGGATAAAGACAATACCATGAAAAGACGCAAGATATATGTTGATTATCAGGCAATTTCGCGCGATTACGACTTGTTTATAATTAAAGATTACGGCATTCCCGACCATCCGTTATTCGGCGATTTGGATTGTGACAGCGGTATCGTAATGAACTTTGAAAAAGTTACCGTCATGGATAACGACGAATACACCAAGTTTATTAAACAGGAAATGAAACGTTTTGCTCAGCAGTTGAAAACTGCCGGCATTGAAGTTGATACGTTGAAACGTCCGGAAGATATCAGAATGAACAAGCGGATTATGCAAGCTCATTTTGCCGCCAAGAAAAATTCTGACGGCAAGCAGCTTTAGCGGTAAGCAACTTTATAAAAACGGCTGCGGATAGACAACTCCGCCGTCTTTAATTAATTTCCCCTGTTTGCGCTTAATCTTGTAATCGGATTCCATACCGACATTACGCTCAAAAATCTCGCCATAATTACCGACAATTGCTATTGCCTGATCCAGCCACTTTGGAAAGGCTCCAAGTGAAACCCATAATTTGGAATTATCACCCATCAAATTGCGTATTTCCGGATTATTATGTCCTCGGAAAAAATTTAAGTTCTTAGCGGTCATACCATATTGTTCCGCCAATTGCAAACCATTGATAACCCATTTTACCGTCAAACCGAAATCGTTATTTCCGCGCGCCACAGTCGCCATAACCGGTGCCACCGAAATCGGCTCTGGAAAGATTTTAAATTTTGTTTTTGCCATTGCCTGCTTCATACCATTCAAATAAACAGCGCCGCCGGTTGCCATATCGCATCGCTTCAACAAAAATCCTTCCCGCGTTGCCTTCATTGACGGGAACTTTAAATATTTAGACTCCAAATTATGTTCTGAATTAAATAATTCATAATTTCTGAAATAATCCGAATCATCTGTGACACAGATTTTTTTGCCGATAAAATCTTCATTATCTTTACCCTCATGCTCCGACATTAACAACATTTGCGGTTCATAATACAACACACCTACCGGCATCAGTTTATGCAAAATTTCCGTCTTTGCTGTTGCTGTACCGCCGCTGAGCATTATATCAATTTTGCCGTTTTTGAGAGCATATGCAACTTCATCGCCTTCCACATTTACCATTTCTATATGGTCGGCATCTCCTACCACCGCTAAAGCAATTGCTTTGCAAAAATCAGCATCTATTCCATGCCATGTTTCATCTTCGCGATAAGCATAGCTTTTCAATTGCAAATTAGACCCGCAGCGCACCTTATCGCGTTGCTTAATCCGTCGCAAAGTAGAAATACCGTTGGTTTCGGGCCGCGTTATATTTTCTGCATACTCCGGTGCACTGTTTTTCGGCTGGACTACCGGCTGCACCACCGGCCTGACTTCGGCACCGGATAAGATTTTCTGTGCATTGGCATCTGTAGCGACAAATCCGGCCAAGATAGATAATAAACTAAAAAACACTTTCATTTTTTTTCCAGTATGTTAAGATGATTTTATCTTATTATGACACCAGAGGGTTTAAAATGAAGTTAAAACATTATTTATATTTGACAATATTTTTTCTATGTGTTTTGTTGCTACCTCTCAAATCTCGGGCTGCAGATGATTTTACATCTGCAGAGGCTCGCACTTGGGCCGAGATTAAAGGCCGCGAAGTATTGGAAATTCTAACCTCGGAAAGTTCTGCCGAAAAATATCAAAAACTCGACGATATATTGCAAAACGATGTCGATTTGGATCATGCCGCCCGCTTTGTTATGGGAAAATATTGGCGTTTAATGACCGATAAACAGCAAAGCGACTATATGGATATTTTCAAAAGATATACTTCGGCATTGTATAAGGGATACCCGATAGATATAGATAAAGGCGATGTAACATATACCATCGACAAAGTTTTACCTGATAAACAACTACAAAACGTATATTGCACGGTGTTCGTCAAAGCATTGGAACAACGGGTTGATAATGCTTCCAAAGGAGGGATTCACATTATTTTTGTATTGGTAAAAAATGACGGCAAAATTAAGGTGCGTGATTTAAAAATTACCGAAACCAGCTTTTTGTTGGCATATCGTGAGCGTTTTTATAAAATATTGCACGAAGACGATGATGATGACATTGATTGGTTTTTGGAAGACTTAAAACAAATCACCGCCGACTTGGAAAAAGAAAACACCGCACAATTACGGCAACAACAAAACAAATAAAATACTGGCTTTTGTTTACCGCCGCAATCCGTAAAAAATTATCCGCCGTGTGCATTTTAGTGTTGAATTTACAAAGTAAAGTCTTTATTATGCCGTAATTAAACAAACAAATTTAGGTAATAAAATGTCAGAAATTAAAGTAAGATTTGCCCCGAGCCCTACCGGTTTTATGCATATCGGCAACACGCGTACGGCGCTGTTTAACTGGCTCTTGGCCAAAAAACTGGGCGGAAAATTTATGCTCCGTATTGATGATACGGACTTTGCCCGCTCCAAAAAAGAATATGAAGATGCCATGCGTGAGAGCCTGAAATGGCTCGGTTTTGATTGGTGTGAAGAAGCTCGTCAATCCGCACGTTTCGAACGTTATGATGCTATGCGCGATAAGCTGATTGCTCAAGGTCGCATTTATCCGTGCTATGATACGCCGGAAGAATTGCAAATAAAGCGCAAACGCGCCATGGCTAAAGGCGAAGCGCCGATTTATGACCGGCAGGCCTTGCACTATACACCGGAAGACATTGCCAAATTTGAGGCAGAAGGACGCAAACCGCACTATCGTTTCAAGCTCAATCCGGGCATTATCGAATGGGAAGATATTGTGCGCGGCCATTGCCAATATGAGGCAGAAAAATTAAGCGACCCGATTATCATTCGCGAAGACGGCAGTTATCTTTATCACTTCCCGTCCTGCATTGACGATTCCGATTTCGGCATTACCCACATTGTGCGCGGCGAAGACCACGTTACCAATACGGCGGCACAAATCCAGATGTTTGAGGCCATCGGCGGCAAAGTTCCGACTTTTGCCCATCTGCCGCTTTTGACCGGCGTTGAAGGTAAACTTTCAAAGCGTTTGGGCAGTTTGGGTGTGCGCGAACTCAAAGCCGAAGGTGTGGAGGCTTTGGCAATCTGTTCCTTCTTAGCCAAACTCGGTACTTCTGATGCTATCGAGCCGTATTATTCGCTTGAAGAACTGGCGCAGTCGCTGGATTTTGCCAAACTCGGCCGTTCACAGCCGAAGTTTGATGAAGAAGAACTCAAACATTTCAACACCAAATTCGTACGTTCCATGCCGTATGCCGCAGTTAAAGACCGCGTTGACGTCAGCGAAGAATTTTGGAACAAAGTGCGCCCGAATTTAAATGTGGTTGATGACATTAAGGCTTGGGCTGATATTTGCCATCACGAAGTAACTCCGGTTATGGAAGATAAAGCGTTGACCGATTTGGCTGCCTCGGTATTGCCTCCGGAACCGTGGGATGAAAACACGTTCAACGAATGGCTTAATAAAGTCAAAACACAAAGCGGCAAAAAAGGCAAAGAATTGTTTCACCCGATTCGCAAGGCTTTAACCGCGCTTGATAACGGGCCTGAGTTGAAAACTCTGTTGCCGCTCATCGGTTACGAAAGAACCTTAAAACGTCTCAAAGGCGAAAAAGCATAATATAGGGAAATAACATGACACAAATTTATTTGCACGATACTTTAAAACAACGCAAAGTTCCGTTTAGTCCGATAGATGAAAAAAATGTACGGGTATATGTATGCGGACCGACCGTTTATGACAAGGCCCATCTTGGCAATGCCAAAACTCCGGTAATTTACGATGTATTGTATCGTCTGTTGTGTTATGTTTACGGCAAAGAACATGTAACTTACGTTTCCAACATCACCGATGTTGACGATAAGATTTTGAACAAAAATAAAGAAACCGGAAAATCCATTCGCGAGATTACCGAACAAACTTATAATTGGTATATTGAAGATATGGCAAAACTCAACGTTTTGGCCCCGAATTATCGTCCGCATGCCACCGAATATATTGCCGATATGATTGAGCTTGTCAAAAGATTGCTTGCAAACGGTCACGCTTATGAAGCAGAAAAACAGGTTTTGTTTGATGTGGACTCAATGCCGGCATACGGTCGTCTTTCCGGTCGTTCGATGAAGGAAATGCTGGCCGGTGCGCGTATTGAAGTAGCCGACTATAAAAAGAATCCGGCCGATTTTATTTTGTGGAAGCCGTCGGATGCCGACCAACCTGGGTGGAACAGCCCGTGGGGTTACGGCCGTCCTGGGTGGCATTTGGAATGTTCGGCAATGAGTTCCAAATTGCTCGGTAACGATTTTGATATCCACGGCGGCGGCTCCGATTTAATTTTTCCACACCACGAGAATGAGCTGGCGCAGTCCTGCGGTGCCTTTCCGGGAACAAATTTTGCCCATTATTGGGTGCATACCGGTATGCTGATGATAAACGGTGTTAAAATGAGTAAATCGCTCGGCAACTTCTACACAGTTGATGAAATTTTGGCCAAATATCCGGCCGAAGCTTTGCGCCTCTTGTTTTTAACCACACATTATCATCAGCCGTTTAATTTTACATTTGAGGGATTGCAGAACACCAAAAGCATTTTGGATAAGTTCTACAACGCTTTGCTGAAAAATGCCGATGTTCCTACAAAAGAAGTGGCGCCAAATCCGAAAGTGATTGAAGCGCTGGCCGATGATTTAAATACTCCGTTGGCTTTGTCTTATTTGCACGAAATGGTAAATAATCTGAACAAGGCCGAAAATGCCGAAGAACGCACATCACTCAAGTCCGAATTGATGGCAAGCGCCTATATGCTCGGCTTGTTGTATAATGAACCGGAGGCATGGTTTAAGGGCGAAAACAATGATGAAACGGCTGAAATCGAAGAGCTGATTCAACAGCGTGCCGTAGCCAAAAAGAACAAAGATTGGGCAACTGCCGATGCCATTCGTAACAAATTGAAGGAGCGCGGTATAATTTTGGAAGATTCCCCTTCGGGAACCACTTGGAAAAGAGCCTAAATATAATTTAACTTAAAGCATCGGCTCTGAACAAGACCGATGTTTTTTTGTTCATCATCAAAACACTATTTGAAATTTTATTACATAAAAAGTTGACAAAATATAAAGATATGCTATACTCACAAACATAAAAGTCAACACAAGGAGATATTTATCATGGAATACAATTTCAAAAATCCATTAATGCAACAAGTTAATGAAGATTTCAGCGGTGGTGTTAAAGATATTGAAGAAACAATGAAAGATTTAAAAAACGCTTTTGATACTGCCAAAAGCGCAGAAAAAAAAGCTTTGTTTTTCGATGAATTTAAGCAAATTATTGGAAATTATCCTACACAAATTGCTGCCGGTCTGGATTTTGCTCCGGCACCGACCGCAAATAAATGGGCACACAGTTTTGCTGAAATTATGACCGAAGCCATCGAATTTAACCCGCAAAATACTTCTGAAATCTTTGCAAATGCATTGAAAATCGAGCAGAACAACACACATCATTACAGCGGTATTTTGTTGCATATAGCCGACAAAGTAGTTTCTAAATATGCCAAACAGAAAAATAAGAGCATCAAACAAAGCAATGAAGCCCTCAAACAAACCAAAATTGTTTTGAAAACACTTATGGAACATTGGAAAGATTATAGTAAATCCGGTAAATTAGACGCTGCAACCTGCAAAAAATTCTATGAAATTTGCACTCAGGCCTACCCGATTGTCCCAAATATTTTACCGGTTGCCAATGAAATACATACCGAAATGGAATTTTTGGAAGGCGGTTATAAGTTAAACAAAGATATTCAATTCATCATCCAAAATCCGGAAGATGAACCGGCCAAAGAAACTTTTGCAAAACACTTTGAAACGGCACTCAAACATAATCAGCAAGAGGCTGTTGCTGATTTATTAAGTGATATTAAAAGCATTTCCCGTATTGACAATGCCGATACCCGCAATGACATTTTCACCATGGCAACCGATGCCATTGTTAAATCAGATATTCACCGAGAATATAAATCAGATTTATTAATGACTTTTATCAATAAAACCATGAAAGCTGAAAAGGACATAGCTCTCAAAGAAAATCTGGGAGTTGCCGCTATATATATGATAAAAGACGCGCTTATTGATGAAACCGGCAAATTGATAATGGCTGAAGGTAAAGAAAATCAAGCTTTCGGAGCCTTAGGTAAAATAGCCGAAGTTGCCGGACACCGTTCCGAACTCAGAGAGCTTCTCTCAGATATGATGGAACAATACAAAGGTCAAAACGATAAACAGAGCAAAGTTAAAGAAATTATGATTAAGGCCTTAGATTTTGAAAGTGCAACGCATAAAGCCGTTGTTCCCGAAAAAGAGCCTACCGTATTCGAGAAAAGAATGCGTAACGTATATAAGGAATTGAAATTTACCAGACAACATAATAATGAAATTTGTGAATTGTTGAACCTTAACTATGCTCAGTCTGATTATAAATTCGATGTAACCAAACCGACAAAAGCCAGCAAAAAAGATTTATTGAAAGCCGCAAATACGCTGAGTCAATATAAAACTATTGATCCGACTTTGTTCGGTATGATGATAAACAAAATGGATGAAAAGAACTTTTCCAACATTGACGACAGAGTAATTGACGCATTTTTAAGAGTACTGGACAGAGTAAAGTTTGCACTGCCTGAAGATCATGCCAAAATCGCCAATCGCCTTACTGAAGTACGTATGCGCACACACGCTGATCATATTCAGCAAAAAGTTAATCCAAATATGAAACCGCCGCATTTTGAGGAAAAGGGAAAAATTGTCAAAACTCCTCAAAATGATGCTCCGAAAACATTTAAAATTCAAATTAGAAAAGAAGATTTACGTGAAGGATAGTCTTTTACAAAATAAAAAAGCCGACATTTGCCGGTTTTTTTATTGATTATTTGATATTGTAATAATTTGTAACAACTTGTTAAATGCGCGCGTACAGAAAGTATGTTATATTTTGTGGCAGAACTCGAAATTTAGCTAAATATAAAAGGATTTTTGATGACCAATACAATAAAAGTTGCCGTTATCGGTGCCGGTATGATGGGGAAAAATCATATCAAAACATACAAAACCATGCAGGGTGTAGAGCTTATCGGTGTTTATGACATTTTTCCGGAGGCGGCAAAAGCAGCTGCGGAAACATTCGGCATAAAGGCATTTTCTTCAATGGAAGAAGTGGCTGCTAATGTCGATGCCGTAAGCGTTGTAACCACATCGGTTACGCATGCCGATGTCGGCGAGTTTTTTATGAATCACGGTATTCATTGTATGATGGAAAAGCCGTTAGCTACCACCGAAGAAGGTTGTATGCGCCTGATTAATGCCGCCAAGAAAAACAATGTGGTGCTGATGGTTGGGCATATCGAACGCTTTAATCCGGCAGTTGAGCAAATGGGCAAACTGCTTTCCGATACTTCCAAAATCCGTTCGATTACGGCACAGCGTATGTCGGCCGCCAGCGGACGCATTACCGATGTTGATGTAGCGATGGATTTGATGATTCACGATGTAGAAGTTATTCAATCTTTGGTGCAATCTCCGGTTATTAACGTGCAGACCGCCTCGGTAAAAACCAAAGAAAGCCCGCTCGGTAAGGACTATATTACGGCTTTGTTGGAATTTGCCAACGGCGCAACCGCCAATATTACGGCCAGCCGCATTACGCAATCGCGTGTGCGCACACTGACGGTAACGACCGACACCAACTATATCGATATGGACTTTATCAACCAAAGCATTAATGTTCATTCGCAAGGACGTATGCCATTCGTTAATCAGGAAGAAATTCCGGAATGGATGAATTATGGCTTGAAAGGCAGTGTGGAACAGTTGTTTATTCCGACCAATCAGCCTCTCTTGGCCGAGCTTAATCACTTTGTCAAGTGTGTAAACGGAGAAGCAACCCCGCGGGTAAACGGTGAACAGGCGTTGGCTGCGTTACGCGTAATTTGGGAAGTCGAAGAAAAACTCGGTTTTTTCAATGAAACAGCAACTCAGAAATCGGCCAAAAATAAGGCTGCGTAAAAATATATAATATCGTATGAAAAAAGCACCTTTGTCTTTGTGCGCACAATGGTGCTTTTTTATATGATAAAACGACGGCAAAACAGCGAGTTTGACATATATTTTTGCAAGTTTCAAAAAATTAACCATTTTTTTACGTTCAAAGCAAAGATTTTGCTTGAACATTGCAATTTTGTGATATAAATTCAACGCAAATTAAAGTTTTTTTGATTTTAGTTGCGGTTCTTTGTGAGCCGAAACTTCGTTTTAACAAATATAGCTAACAGGAGCTTAACATATTATGAGTAAATGGGTTTATACATTTGGAAACGGCAAAGCTGAAGGCGATGCCAATATGCGTAACCTCCTCGGCGGTAAGGGCGCTAACCTTGCAGAAATGAACAAGGTCGGTTTGCCTGTTCCTCCGGGATTTACGGTTACAACAGAAGTTTGTACATACTACTATGCCAACAACAACACTTATCCGGCTGACCTGAAAGATCAGGTTAAGGCTGCGGTTGCCGGCGTTGAAGCCATTATGGGCAAAAAGTTCGGCGATAACAGCAATCCGCTGTTGTTCTCGGTTCGTTCCGGTGCCAGAATTTCTATGCCGGGCATGATGGATACGGTTTTAAACCTCGGTTTGAATGATGAAAGCGTTAAAGGTTTGGCACAAACTTCCGGTAACGAAAGATTTGCTTATGACTCTTATCGCCGTTTCATTCAAATGTTCTCCGACGTTGTTTTGGGCGCTGACTTAGATGAATATGAAGGTGCTTTGGAAGCAATGAAAAAATCTAAGGGTTACAAGTCTGATACGGATTTGACTACCGAAGATTTGAAAGAATTGGTAAATCAATATAAACAAATCGGTCAAAAATTGGGTAAAGTTGTTCCGCAAGATCCTTGGGAACAGTTGTGGCTCGGTATCGGTGCCGTATTCGGCTCTTGGAACGTTGCCCGCGCTATTACCTATCGTAAGCTGAATAATATTCCGGGCGATTGGGGTACCGCTTGTAACGTACAGACCATGGTATTCGGTAATGCGGGTAACGATTCCGCAACCGGCGTATGCTTCTCGCGCGATCCGGCTACCGGTGAAAACAAGTATTACGGTGAATATCTTGTAAATGCTCAAGGTGAAGACGTTGTGGCCGGTATTCGTACTCCGCAACCGATGAGTTCTAAGGGCGAAGGCAATTCTTTGGAAGAATTGTGGCCGAATCTGTATAAGCAGTTGGTAGATGTTCGCAACGCATTGGAAGCTCACTACAAAGATATGCAGGATATGGAATTTACCATTGAACACGGCAAATTGTGGATGCTGCAATGCCGCAACGGTAAGAGGACTGCTGCTGCTGCCGTTCGTATGGCAGTTGAAATGTTTGATGAAGGCTTGATTACCAAAGAAGAAGCTATTATGCGCGTTGGTGCTGACCAATTAGATCAGCTTTTGCACCCGATGTTGGATCCGAAGGCTGAAAAGAAAGTCATCGCTACCGGTTTGCCGGCCTCTCCGGGTGCCGCTGTCGGTCGTGCCGTTTTCTGTGCTGAAGATGCCGAAGCTTGGGCCGCTAAAGGAGAAAAAGTTATCCTTATTCGTAACGAGACTTCTCCGGAAGATATCGGCGGTATGCATGCTTCTCAGGGTGTTATTACCGCACGCGGCGGCATGACTTCTCACGCGGCTGTTGTGGCCAGAGGTATGGGTACTCCGTGCGTTTCCGGTTCTACCGATATTACCATTGATTATGCTTCCAAGACCATGACAACCAAGTCAGGTTCTTGCATTAAAGAAGGTGATTGGGTATCTTTGGACGGCGGTAAAGGTCAGATTATTGAGGGTAAAATCCCGACGGTTAAGGCTGATACCAACTCCGGTAACTTTGGCCGCTTTATGAAGTGGGTTGATGAAATCCGCACCATGCATGTTCGTGCCAATGCCGAAACTCCGGCTGATGCTAAGCAAGCTCTTGAATTTGGTGCTGAAGGTATCGGTTTGGCTCGTACCGAACACATGTTCTTTGACGCTAAACGTATTTCCGATATGCGCACAATGATTCTTTCTGATAATGAAGAAGGCCGCAGAGCTGCTTTGGCTCGTTTGTTGCCGTATCAAAAAGAAGATTTCAAAGAATTGTATCGTACTATGAACGGCTATCCGGTAGTTATTCGTTTGCTCGATCCGCCGCTTCATGAATTTTTGCCGCACACAGATGCAGAAATGCAGGAATTGGCAGATAAAATGGGCAAAACCTTGGCTGAAGTCAAGAATCGTTCCAACTCTTTGCACGAAATGAACCCGATGCTCGGTCACCGCGGTTGCCGTTTGGCCGTTACCTATCCGGAAATCTGCGAAATGCAAACCCGTGCTATTCTCGAGGCAGCTATGGAATGCCGCGCTGAAGGCGTAAAAGTTATTCCGGAAATCGAAGTTCCGCTCATCGGCTCCAAGAAAGAATTGGATATTGTGAAAAATATCATTGATACAACCGCTCAAAAGATTTTTGCCGAAAAAGGTAAAAGCATTGAGTATGAAGTAGGAACGATGATTGAATTGCCGCGTGCCGCTTTGATGGCTGAAGAAATTGCCGCATCTGCTGCATTCTTCGGTTTCGGTACCAACGATTTGACGCAAACCACTTTGGGTATGAGCCGTGATGATACCGGTGCTATTTTGGATTGCTATCGTTCCAAAGGTATTTACGTTGCCGATCCGTTTGCTTCCATTGATGTTGAAGGTGTGGGTAAACTGGTTAAACGTGCTTGCCAATATGGTCGTGAAACCAATCCGGAATTGCTTTTAGGTGTTTGCGGTGAACATGGTGGTGATCCGAAATCCATCGAGTTCTTCCAACAGTGCGGTTTGGACTATGTTTCCTGCTCGCCGTTCCGTGTACCGGTAGCTCGTTTGGCTGCTGCCCAAGCTGCGGTGAAGTTCGGAAAGACTCAGAAAGAGCATAAAGTAAACAAAGCCGCTTAATAAGGCATCTTAAATGCTTTCAGGGAAGGATTTTTCTTTAAGTACGGTTTGTACAGATGAAAAATCCTTCTTTTTTTTATTTGACATTCTTTGATTGCTTTTTTAATTTGAACTCTGAAGGAAAACAGTATGCGATACAAAATTACGGTAGAATATGACGGAAACAATCTTGTCGGTTGGCAAAAACAACGCGAAGGTCCTAGTGTGCAAGAGTTTTTAGAGCGCGCTATCAATGGTTTTTCGCATCAAGAAACCGAAGTTTTTTGCGCCGGTCGTACCGATGCCGGTGTTCACGCTTTGGGACAAGTGGCGCATTTTGACTTGGATTCGAACTTAAGCGAATACAAAATGCAGGAAAGCCTTAATGCATTGTTGCGCGAATTGCAAGCTCCGGTCGCCGTGCTCAAAACCGAGATTGTAAGCACCGATTTTCATGCCCGTTTTTCTGCCAAAGGCCGCGGCTATATTTATCGCATATTAAACCGACGCGGTCCTAGTCCGCTTCTGCTTAACCGCGTATGGCATGTAACTTATCCGCTCGATGTTGAAAAAATGCGGCAAGGAGCTAAATATCTCCTCGGTCATCATGATTTCAGCTCTTTTCGCGGTTCTGGCTGTCAAGCTAAATCGCCGTTCAAAACTCTGGATAAATTGGATATTGAAAAAATCGGTGATGAAATAATTTTCACGGTGGAAGCCCGTTCTTTTATTTATCATCAGGTAAGAAATATGGTCGGAACTTTAATGCAAGTCGGCAACGGCAAACTGCAACCGGAAGAGGTTAAAAGCATTTTAGAAGCTTGCGATCGCAAAAAAGCCGGCATCAGTGCGCCGGCTTACGGATTATACCTTAACAAGGTTATATATTGATTTTTTGCTTAACGTTCTTGACGATATCCATAAAATTAACTTGTTTTTTCTCCGGAGGCTGCATATTTTCATTGCGCTTTTCGGCAGCTCTGGCCGGTTCTGTCGGTCGTGTTCCGGTATCGCGCTCAATCTCGTCGGCTAACTTCGGATCTATTTGCGCCTGTGCTGTCTTTGCATCTGCCTTCATTGCTCCTTGCAACGTGTTTCCGCTCGATTCTTTACCATCTGCGCTTGAGACCTTATCCTGAGTTTTATTGGAATAATTTTTGATATTTTCAATTTCTCTATCCGACTTTTTCTCCGCTGCTTTTGCATCTTTCTGCATGGTTTCTTTCAGTGAATTTTCTTTTTCCACTTCTTGCATTATATCGAGATAGTATTGAGCTTGTGCTTTTTCGGACTCGCCTCCGTTTTTAATAATTACTTCATAGCTGTCTTTGGCTTTGGCAAATTTATCTTTATCCTTAGCATATAAATCACGGCAAGATTTTTTATCTTCCTCACGCTTTTTATCTTCTTCGGATTTTGTGGAAGTATCGGCTGTCTTATTACCATTTGTTGCTGTTTGTTCAGCACCGGATTTTTGTTTGTCTTCGGCAACCATAGCCAAAATACCTTCCACTTTTTGCATAATCTCCAAAAAATATTCCGCTATTTCAAACCCCGGCAACTTACCGTCAAACAGATTCTGATACATATTTTTCAGTTGCTGATATTGTTCCGGATTGCTCATAGCCATATCCATTATAGACTTGGCATCGGCCATGCGTTTATCATCTTGAATTTTATTGCCGGCCTGCTGCAATGCCGAAAAAGTTTCGTTCCCCTTTTCCTGAGCTGCAGCATTACCCAGCATTTTCTCTGAAAATTCCTTGGCATATTCTTTATCAATTCCGGCCAAATGTTCAACTGCTTCTCGTGAAAGCTTTATATCTGCACCGGCAGTCTTAGCATAATTGGACGGCTCCATAATTGCCTTATCCAGCATAGCTACTGCTTTATCTCCGTATAATTCATACAGTTTCTGAGCTGTTTCTGAGGAATCAATCGCTTTATCTTCCCCATTAATCTTGTTCATATAATTGATTTTGTTAATCATTCTATTTATATCGGCATTACTTGATGTTTCCGTGTTGCCGGCAGAACTATTTGCATTAGAGGTATTAACTTTTGAATCTGCACTTTTTTGAAATAATTCCGGCCGCTTTTCTTTGTTATAATTAATCCAATATTCCTCCCCTTTATTTATTTCTTCCGGTGTTAACGCATGATAGCTCCAGTGTTTCTTACCGTCCTGCATCCATGTGTTTATCCTAACTTTACCATTTTGTGCCAACCTTGCCAGTTCTGCCCCCGACAAGTCTTTAAGTTTTGTTTGCCGTTCCGTGTCAAACGTTTTACGGTTATCATCGGTTGCGGTTTTTGCTGTATTCTCATCTTGCGCCGGATGATAAGTAAAACGATTATTAATGCTTTCTCTGCGTTCTCTGTCAAAATCTATAACCGTTTTACCTTCTGCAATATCCTTGCCATCATGTGCTGCTCTGGCTTTTTCTTCCGGTGTCATATTCCGCACTCTGTATACATTTTTACGCTCTTCCGGAGTTAATTTTCTTGACTCATTATTTTTTTTGCTTTCTGCAGAAGTTGTTTTCGGTTGCTGCGCTGTAGGTGTAAAACCCTGAGTATTACTGGGATCGTTCCAATATCCGCCGATATTTATACCATTGTTCTCTTCCGGTCTTGCGATTCCTTCCGGTGCCTTAAAATCATTATCTTCCATAGTTTTTCTCCTTGCAATAACAAAAAAATATAACAAATAACATTTTATTTATATCATACTTTTCTTTAATTTTGTATGACATTTTTGTTACATTTTGCCGCTACATTTTTACTCTGCGAAAATATAACAAAACACTTGCACACCACAATAAATTCGTATACCGTTGACATAACAAAGGATATTAACATGATTGCAAAATTACGCGGAATTATAGATACAATCGGCGAAGATACCTGTATCATCGATGTCAACGGAGTCGGTTATGAGGTTGCCGCCTCGGCCAAAACTTTGAGCCACTTACACATTGGCGAAGAAACCACCCTTTTGACGATTATGACGGTGCGCGAAGATGATATTTCCCTGTTCGGATTTGCCGACGCATGGGAAAAAGAGTGGTTCAATACTTTAACCAAAGTTCAAGGTGTCGGAGCCAAAGTTTGTCTGAGTATTCTTTCGGTGCTTACCCCTACTCAGCTCTCTCAGGCCATCGGAGCACAGGACAAGGCCTCTTTCTGCCGCGCCTCCGGTGTCGGGCCGAAACTGGCAGCAAGAATTGTTACCGAACTTAAAGACAAAATCGTTACCGTGCCGGTTGCCGCTTCCGCACATCCGCTGACTTCCGCTCCCGCCGATGAATCTGCCGCAGCTCCGATTGCCCCGCAGGCAGAGGTTGATTACACCAAAAGCGAAGATGTTACCTCAGCTTTGGTTAATCTCGGCTATCAACGATTGGAAGCTTATCATGCCGCCTCTAAGGTTGTTGCTGCCAACCCCGAAGCCAATGTTGCCACACTTATTCGCTTGGCTCTTAAAGAATTTGCCAATAAGGAATTTGACGTATGACCGATGATACTCGTATAGTAAGTCCCAAAGAACAGCCGGAAGACACCCAAATCGGTAACAATCCGGTTAGTCTGCGTCCGACCTCTCTTGATGATTTTGTCGGACAGCGCGAAGTTTGCGACAATCTCAAAGTGTTTATAACCGCAGCTCGTCAACGCGGCGAGGCTCTGGACCACGTGTTGCTGTTCGGCCCTCCGGGACTGGGCAAAACCACCCTGTCTTCCATCGTAGCCAAAGAACTCGGTGTCGGTTTTCACGCCACTTCGGCGCCGATGATTTCCAAATCCGGCGACTTGGCGGCGATTCTGACCAATCTCGAACGCAACGATGTGCTGTTTATTGATGAAATCCACCGCTTAAATCCGGCAATTGAGGAAGTGCTTTATTCGGCAATGGAAGATTTTCAGCTTGATTTGATTATCGGCGAAGGACCGTCGGCACGCTCAGTACGCATTGATTTGCAACCGTTTACTTTGGTCGGTGCCACCACTCGCTCCGGCTTGCTTTCTACCCCGTTGCGCGAACGCTTCGGTATTCCGCTTCGACTTGATTTTTATTCACACGAAGATTTGAAAAAAATCGTGCAACGTGGTGCCCATTTACTCAATATTGAAATTTCCGACAAAGGTGCCATGGAAATCGCCAAACGCTCGCGCGGCACTCCGCGTATTGCCGGCAGGTTGCTGCGACGCGTCCGTGACTTCGGTGCGGTTTCCGATAAAAAAATCATTGATGAGCATATCTCCGATATGGCTCTTAAGCGCCTTGATGTCGATGATTTCGGGCTGGATAATTTCGATAGGCGTTATCTTAATTGCATTGTCAAAAACTACGGCGGCGGACCGGTCGGAGCCGATACTTTGGCCGCCGCACTTTCCGAAGAACGCGACACCATTGAAGAAGTGGTTGAGCCGTTCTTGCTCAAACTCGGATTCTTGCAGCGCACACCACGCGGCCGCATTATTTCGCAGCTTGGCTATAAATATTTAGGAATCCGCATGCCGGAAAAATCTACCAAACAATACGATTTATTGGAGAATATTGATGACTGACTTTAATATTTTACCGGCAAACGGCAAAGCTGTTGACGGTGTATTCGTCTATCCAATCCGAATTTATTATGAAGACACCGATGCCGGCGGAATTGTTTATTATGCTAACTATCTCAAATTTGCCGAACGCGCTCGCACTGAGTTTCTACGCGAACTGGAAATACATCAACAACAAGATTTAATCGAAAAACGGACCGGTTTCATCGTACGCTCATGCCACATTGAGTATCTAAAATCTGCCGTATTGGATGATGCATTAATCGTTACTTGTCAAGTTACTGAAATCGGTGCGGCTAGCGCGGTTATAGCTCAGGAAATCAAGCGTGGCAATGAAACTTTGGCTACTTTGGAAGTTAAAGTGATATATATGAATATATCAACGCATCGTCCTACTCGCATTCCAACCGAGATGATAGAAAAGTTTAAACTGTTTAACCATCAGTAGTATGTATAAAGGTCTTGCAAAACAGAAAAACTTTTTGCATTGTGCCGTTTCCGTTGATGTCTATACCGAAAAATTAATCAAAAATCTTAATCATTTATAAAAAGTTTTTAATTAAAATCGTTGTAATCACAACATTTTTAAGGAAAAAGTCATGCACGGATTGCATCCTCTGATTATCGATTTGACATTGATAACAATTTATGCCGCCATCACCACGCTGCTGTTCAAAAAACTTAAGCAACCGATGGTTTTGGGCTACTTGTTGGCTGGCATTTTTGCCGGTCCTTACTTTAATCTGGTGCCAACCGTAACCGATCATGCAAATCTAAGTTTATGGACAGACATCGGCGTTATTTTCCTATTATTCAGCCTGGGGTTAGAGTTCAGTGTCAAAAAAATGTTTGCTGTCGGCAAATCAGCGGTTATTACCGCTACTCTGAACATTTTATTAATGTTCTTTGTCGGTTATTATGTCGGTATGTTGATAGGTTGGACAACTTCTGACAGCTTTTTCTTAGGTTCAATGATTTCCATGTCTTCAACCACAATCATCATCAAAGCCTTTGATGATTTAAACATCAAAAAACAAAAATTTACCGATTTGGTATTCGGAATACTGGTAATCGAGGATATCGTCGGTATTTTAATGCTTGTACTGCTTCCTACATTAGCTGTGGGCAACAGTATCAACGGTAGCGAAATCGGATTGAGTATCTTAAAACTTGCCGCCTTTTTGATCTTATGCTTTGTGACCGGCATTTATCTGATTCCGACAGCTTTACGCAAACTTCAAGACTTTGTGAACGATGAGATGCTGTTATTGGTTGCAGTTGCCCTTTGTCTGACTATGGTTTATTTGGCAGTATATTTTGGGTTTTCTTCGGCTTTGGGGGCCTTCATTATGGGGTCGATACTCTCTGAAACCGGTGTCATTCAACGCGTCGAACACATCATCAAACCGCTGAAGGACTTCTTTGGTGCGGTATTTTTCGTAACCGTCGGTATGATGGTAAATCCGCAAATGTTCATCACTTATGCATATCCTATAGCAGTAATAACAGCCGTTGTCTTGACGGGAATGGTCATATTTTCGATTTTCGGATTGGTTATTTCAGGGCAAAATCTCAAAACGGCGGTTTCCTGCGGTTTTTCATTGGCACAAGTCGGTGAATTTGCCTTTATTATCGCCACTCTCGGTATGAGCCTGCATATCATTGATGAGTTTGTTTATCCGATTATTGTTGCCGTTTCAGTAATAACTACATTTTTAACCCCGATCATGATAAAATCAGCTCCCAAGTTTTTGAAATTCCTAGAAAAAACCCTTCCTGAAAATTGGCTCACTTTTATTAATCAAAATGCCAAATCACATTCGACCTCATCCGAAGAAAACCAAAAATGGGTCGATTTATTTAAAATATCCTTTATTCGTATGTTTATATTTTCCTTTATTCTGACAGCCATAATTGCCATAGTAAAACTCTGGATTCGGCCATACGCTATGGAATGGATGCCGAATCTGGTTGCTCGTATTCTGACTACCGCAATCGCCTTATTATTAATGTCTCCGTTTTTAACCGGTTTGGCCGGCCGTAACATCTTGCCGTCAGTTACATCTGCCAATCTGAAAAATACTGTCAAAACAGTTTCCGAAAAGACCAAACAAAAACTGCTGGAAACTGTGCCGACTAAAAACTTAAATCGTTACGCACAACAACTTGTTCCACAAAAAAATATTTTCAAACGACTTTATGTGGTTTTGCATCGCCGTTTATTCCCGAAAAATCAAGCATCTGAAGAAATCAATACGCAAAGGCATATTTTTATGATGCCACAACATCTCAAAACCGTTATTCACGATAATACTGAAACCGTCAAAGATTCTGTTAAAAACATTATATCCAAAGACAGCATTTCACGCATCTATACCGATTTGTGGTTCGCTAACAAGCTTTACCGTCCATCTCTGCTGATTTTAACCAGTGTACGTATGTTAGTTGTTTGCTTTTTCATTGTAACCGCCGTACACCAATTTCTGACTGAAAATCCTAAAGCAATTTTCTTACTGCTTTTAGGCTCAATTTGGCTGATTATGCGCTCTCAATGGCTTTTCAAGCAATACATCAAAATAGAAAGCCATTTCTTAGATAACTTAAACGGGGATAACGATCATACTTCAACAAAAGAGTAATCTTTGAAGCTAACGCTTCTTGATTCGTTGCTGAATGATTATATATAAAATAATCATGGCAAAAAACAACGATAAGGCATTGAAAAACATCATTTGAATTGAATGCAAATACACTCCGTAAGCTATCCAAAGTATCATGCCGACGCAATATATAACATAGCTGCCGAGTGAAAGTCCGCTGACATTTTTGGTTTTAATAGTCTGAATTGACTGTGGCAAAAACACAACCGCTGTACAGATACCGGCTAAACAGCCCAAAATTTCACCGAAGATATCCAAATCAAATTATCCTAAAAGAATTTCAACGCAACAGTACAATTATCCGACAGACAGCCACAAGCTCTAACGGCATCCCAACGTGTCAACGGTTGACGAGAGATTGTTCCATTATCCGCCGACTTATATACCTCATTCTGATTATCTTGCAGCAGATAATAACTGATAAGCTCCGAACCGTTATACGGTTCACGCGCAGAAACAAAAGATGCCTCCAACCCCATAAAATTAGGGAAAGTAGAATGCCAATCCGTCATAGACATAGCAACGCACTCTCGGTGTTTCAATCCCGTAAATAAAATAATGTACGCACCCAAACCCTGATATTGTGCCTTAAACATTTTTTCTTCACGTCTGATATAAAGATAATTTTTGCGTTCGGCCAATGTTTTAGGTGCTTCATTGAAAACCATTTTACCGCCGAAATGATTATATATCTCATTACCCTCATCGGACTGTTTAACTTTAACATTCAGCGGCAAAAAATCGCTATAACCTATAAAATCGGAATTAAAGTCCATATACTTTGCACTCGGATAATTTTGACGCACTCGCTGCATGAAATAAACCAAATCTTCTTGTGTTTGCTCGATTCTGCTGTTTGTCAACTTCAAATAAAAGATATAACCGACAATCAAAACAAAAAACAGCGGCAGCATAAAAACCAAAAGGCGTAAAAGCTTGCGTACTAATTCTTTCAACTTATCCATGGCACACCTCTCTGAGTTCATTGTAACACATTTTTTTGCATTATACAACATATTTATAATCTAGAGGCCATAAAAGAAACGTTAACAAAACACAATATATTTATTTTTATACGTCACATTAATTAGCGGCAAAAAGCGCATAATCTGTGAGATTTTGCTACTCATATAAGGCTTTATCGTATATTTTGCCCACTGATATAACATAGAGCGCACAATTCTATCTTCATATTGCTGCACAAAGTCAACACTGTTAAAATTACCTCTCGGAAATATTTCCATATCCTGCCTACTCTAAACCACATCTTTGATATATTCAACCAAGTCATCGGCATTGAAAATAACTTCCGCTACAGCAGTTTTCCTCTAATATTTTCTGATAATTCCAGAAAGCACACCCTGTATTTTCACCCGATTCGCTTCCAGCGTTTTGATTTTATAATTCTTATTGCACGGCACTAACTGCACATATTCTCCGTTTTTTTTCAGCACCTTAAGCGTAGCCTCCTGATTATCGACCAATGCCACCACTATTTTACCGTCATCAGCCTGATTTTGCTTTTTAATAATCGCGGTATCTCCATTCAAAATACCGGCTTCTATCATCGAGTTTCCCTCAATTTTCAGGGCATAAAACTGTCCTTTATCCACCATATTAAAAGGCACTGCTATCGTTTCGGTTTCGTCGGCCAATGCCTCAATCGGTTGACCGGCGGCAATTTTGCCGTAGAGAGGAATCTGAACCGAACCGTTTTTAATAGCCTGCTCGCGCTTATTTTCTTCATCAATTATTGCTTGCGGCTTAAACCGCGGCAAACGCACTACTTCCATAGCCCGTGCCTTATGCGGCAATCGGCGAATAAAATTACGCTCTTCCAGCGAGGTGATTAATGCATGTATGCCGGATTTTGATTTTAACCCGATAGCATCTTTCATTTCATCAAACGACGGACACTGTCCGGTTTCACGATTGACTTTGTTTATAAACATCAGTAAATTATATTGTTTTTCCGTCAGCATCGGCATTCTCCTCAAAAAATTTGTTCTATTTTAGTTCTGCAAATTTTCAAAAGTCAAGCACTATTTATATCACACACAAAAAATGCCTCTGATTAAAAATTTAAATAGACTGCCATGAAAATATGTGATATATTTTCATCGAGGTGAGCATGGATAAAAAAGATTTTATATGGCTGACACGCAACACGGAAATCGATAATGTTTGCGACTGCTTTGAAGATTGCGACACGGAACCGGTAATATTTAAGTTGTTCCGCGCATCACACTTACCGCAAATTCTAGAGATTTTTGCAGACAATAGCACTACATTACATCGTGATAACCAAGATACCTGCCGGCTGATTGTTACCGATATGACCGTTAGCGATTTTTGCGATATTGCTTTACAACATAATTCCGACCTTATATATAATGATGCTGACGGTCGCATTTATTATGATCCGGCGGACCGACGCAAATATCAGCATTTTCTTCGCCGCAACACACCGCAAACTCTTTCGCAGCTGTCACCGCAAAGAAAACTGGATATTCTACTGTCAATCAGCAAAGAATGTTATATGAATCTTCATGATAAAGAGCAACATGAGGCAGCGCTTGACCGACAGGCCGATAAGCTCAATGCATTGTTGCAACTGCCGATATCGCCCGAATTTTGGGAATACGAGCAACGTAAGATTCGTCTGATTGCCGCTGACATTGCCAAAATTCCGCACATTAAAGAAAAACTTGAAGATTTTAATACGCTGAATTTACCGGAACAGAAAAAGCTGTTGTATAAGGTTGCAAGCATAACCGCAAAATACAACCGTATCAAAAACCCGCAGATTGTACTGCTTACTGCCGAACAATTACGGCAATTTCAACTTGATGATTGGGTTGAAGCCGATGCCTTTGCTCTTGATAGAACATTATACATATGCGCCGACAAACTCAAGAAACAAAGTGGAATTCGCTGTTTGGCTCTGGCTTGGCACGAAACCAACCATATTGCCATGGCAACCGGAGATTATTCACGCTTTCCGCCGGAGGAAAATATGCTGAACCCACGCCTTAATTATATTAACAGCGTCGAGCGGTCATACATTTTCCATCCGCAGGAAAAAATAAATTATGCGCTTGAAAAGATGTTTATTGCGGAATGCGTTGCCCGCACCGGAGTTAAAAAGCTCGGCAATACCTTTGCACCGGCGGCGGAACTTAATGTGGCTGCCCAATATTTAGCTCGTTCGTTGCAAAAAAAATACTGATTTTAATTTTTTTTATTTTTTTGTATTTTTTGACTGGATTTACCCTTAAAAATGTGATATATTCAGTTTGTTTCACACTTAACAATTTTTATTTTAGGAGCAATTATGAGTATTAAAAAGTTACCATCATTAACGTTTAATGCCGGTGAATATGTTGTTTATCCGACGCACGGTGTCGGCAAAGTTTCTGATATCACCAAGCAAAACATTGCCGGAACGGAATTGGAGATGCTGGTTGTGAATTTTGATAAAGATAAAATGACTTTGCGAATTCCGACGGCTAAAATTTCGAACGTAGGTCTGCGCAAAATTTCTGACGATAAAACTATGGAAGAGGCTTTTAATACTCTAAAAGGAAAAGCACGTATTCGCAAAATTATGTGGTCTCGTCGTGCGCAGGAATATGAAAACAAAATCAATTCCGGCAATCCTGTAGCTATAGCCGAAGTTATTCGCGATTTGTATCGCAGTGAAAATATAGCCGAACAATCTTACAGCGAACGCCAAATATATGAGCAAGCTATTGAGCGTTTAGCCAGCGAAGTTTCGGTCTACAGTAACTGTTCTATTGAAGATGCCAACAAAAAACTGAACGATATCCTCACTAAAGAAAAAGCGCTGTAAACTTTTTCTCCTTTTATCACACAAATCATAACTTATTGTCAAGAGTTCACTCTCTGTGTCTCTTGACAATATTTTTTTGTTATGTTAAATATAGCCCAGATTCTTTTACTATTTATATACTAAAAAAATATCATTATGAAACAAACCATTTATGATTTACAATCAGCAGATTGGGAAAAAACGGTTGAGATGCACTATCTTTTGAAGTTTGGTGCACGCAGTATAGATCGTTTTATTAACGAGGGTTATGGGGTTTATCCCGAAATTCTTACTCTTATGGTATCTCTCGGTTACTATGCTGAAGTTCAAGACGTGTTGTCAGTTGCCAAAAAGTATGATCCGGTGAAATTGCGGGATTGGCTTGAAGCCTACTATGAAGAAGAATGGAAGTCAAAAGTCATACTCTATGAGTTGGAAGACATTGCCGTGAAGTTTTTTTCTTCGGAGGAGTGCGCTCAAGCTAAGTTATGGAATGCTTTGAAATGGAAATCTGATTGGACATCCAAGGATTTACTTGCTGAAAAGTTCGGCATAAAGTATTTAAAGCAAATCTGTGATCAGTGGCGTGCGGAAATCAAACGCAACGAGGCTTCGGAATGTGTTAAAGATTGTTTTGCCGATATGGAACGTTACCTTGCCAGTCGCGGTGAATTTGAATATTTGCTCAAACATCACTCTTGGTTGGCTTTGAGCCGACAATTTGATGCTTTTAAGTATTTAGAGAGCATCGGTAATTATTCAGCCGTTATTTCATGTGTCGAGTATGGTAGTTCCTGTATGAAAAAGAACGTTAAACTCCACGTTTGCGAGGTACTTGATAATGCCGATTTAAGCGAACAGGATAAGCTTCGTTACGATAAAATTTACGATAAATTGCATCGTAATCTTTAATTCTCAACTGCATAATAAAAATCCCTGTTACAATCATAACAGGGATTTTTATTTGAAAAAACGTATTAAATTACTTAACAGCTTTCTTCAATACAGCGCCGGCTTTAAAGCGCGGAGCCTTAGATGCAGGAATTTTGATTTCTTTGCCGGTTGCCGGATTGTGACCTTTGCGAGCAGCACGCTTAGCAACATCAAACGTACCGAAACCGGTAATTTGAATAGAATTGCCTTTTTTCAAAGCCTTTGTAATAACAGCGATAGCAGCGTTAATTACTTGAGCGGCAGCAACTTTAGATGCTTCTGCTTCTTTAGCAACGGCATCAACGAATTCAGTTTTATTCATTTTATTTCCTTTCTCTAACGTTAAAGTAGAGGCAAACAACCACCTCTGCCTACAGTCTGAACAATATTTTACATAAATGTCAAACAAAATCATACGTTAATCACAAAAAAAATATCATTTTTAATCGTTTTTTTGCTGATAATACATATTATTGCAAATTTTATTTTACTTTTAAAATTAAATAGAGTAAAAACATACCCAGAAATAATTAAATCTTAACGAAAGGAAAAACATGAAACTTTTTTACATGACATGGGCAATGCTTGCCGTATTTATCTCGGGATTTTTTGCCGGCTACATTTATACAGATACAATGCAATCAAAAATTGCCGTGGTTGATGTTGCTAAAGTTGTAGCTAATTCAGCTCAGGTACAAAGCTTAAAGGCCGAACAGGAAATGCAAAATGCCGAATTGCTGCAATGGATTCAAGATGCTCAAAACAAAATTAACTCAGAAAAAGATAAAACTAAACAAGAAGAATTGGCTAAACAGTTATCAGCCGAATTGGATAATAAAAGAAATGTTTATGGCCAACGCTATATCAACTCTTTGCGTAGCGTAGAACAGAACATTGAGCAGACCATTACTTCTGAAGCTCAAAAAAAGGGTTATAAATACATTATAACCAAGGGCATGCTTCTCGGCGGTGGTGATGATATTACTGACGAAATTACTAAGGTAGTTAAATAGTAAATTAAGCAATCCTAAAAAAAAACGGCTTCGGTCGTTTTTTTTATTATCCTTTCATTCCCCTTACTCGTAAGTGGAATAGCAAGACAGAAGATTGCTTGTATAATCTGAATTGCGCCAAACGAGCGATGATTTTGATTTTATATACTGCATATAATAGTACTTACAGAACATGATGCGATTTTCACATGTAGAAAATCAACAAATTCGTTTAGTACCGCATAAAAAAATAAACAATTGTAAAAAATATTATTGACATTAGAAAAGCTGTAGTATATAAGCATTTACCAGATAGCAAGCCAACATAGCTCAGTTGGTAGAGCTACTGATTTGTAATCAGTGGGTCGGGAGTTCGAGTCTCTCTGTTGGCACCAATACGAACCCTTGATTTTTCAAGGGTTTTTTGATTCTGGATAATTCTTATTACAATAAGCAAAATTTGCAAGTATGCACGGAGCAATGTATTAAACTGTGCTTTCCTATTTACGTATGTATCTTCCTCGCTCACTCTAATTTTATTATTTTGTAACTATTTGTTTTATAATGATAATTATCTATATAGTTCACTGATATAAAATCAGTGGCTCTATGCCTACCTAAATAATCCTGTTTGCAGAATTTGGAAAATTGTTTTTGTTGTATTTGTAGCAGATTCGTCTGATAAATATTAGTATCGGTACTTTTATATTGACATTCATATAGCGACAATTATGATATAAATAATAAAATATGAGGTATGAAAATGAAAAAGTTTGTTTTAATTTTAGGACTTGTTTGGAGTTTAAGTACAAATGCTTGGGCAGATATTTGCTATGAGGTAAGTGAGAAAGTTGCTCAAAAGGCGGTTGATATTATTCAAAGGCAAAAGGAAATATATGATTATTGTTCAATTTGTCCTGATGCTAATCCTCAAATTATTCCAGTAGATAATGTTCAAAACAGCAATCCGGTTTATGTTCATGGTATAGCTTTAGACCTCGCTCATACTTATTATAAGGATGGTAACAAATTTGTTAATCTCGGCGCTGCTTCGGAATGCATTAAAGCCGGAGAATATAATATCTCGGCAGAGTTGGATAGTTTACCAAGTATTAATCATACAAAAGAAGACAACAGAGAACAAGCCAAAATACAAGCTCAAGATATTTTTAAGAAATGCGTCGCAGAAGCAGAATTAAGAGATAACGCAACCACAGAAGATATGGTACAGCAAAATATAAAAATCAATGATTGTTTGGAATACGCCATAAAACAAGAAATAGAAAAAGGCTTTGTTTCTGATGAACAAACAAAAATACTTGAAAACGTAAGACAAATTCGCAAATCTGCTTGGAAATTCTATTTTGGGATTTATGCAGAAAACAAATATTGTCATGGCGGTTGTGGTTCAATGTCAAACATTTTACCATATACTGATGAATATACAATATTGATGAATATGCTGGAGAAATTAATTTATCTTAATATAGCAAAGAATGGGTATTAGTAACATTTTACTAACCCCATTCTTACTTTTGCTATTATCTTCTAAAACGATTAAATCTACCAGGGAGGCCTGTAGTATAACTTCTATAATTGGGATTTTGATTTTTATCTCTTTCCCTTTCATAATCGGACTGTCTCATATTTATAATAGCATTATTTACATTATCAATCTCGGTGGGAGATAAATTATTCAATGCTCCTATAGTTTCGGAACCAAAAATACCATCCTCCTTAACACGTGTGTTAGTATTTTGATTAATAGCCTTTTGAGCCCAAGTAGCGGGGCCCTCCAGACTATGATTGAAAAATGAATCAAACATAGTTTCCTGCAAAGGTTGCGACTGTATTTCACCAATACGATATTTATCAAAATAGTCTTTTCGTGCTATTTGCTTGCCTTGTTCGTATGTTAAATCTCTAACATTAGTAGGATATCCCTGCGCCAAATCAGGATGTGCTGATTTAAATCTATCTAATGTGGCTTGTTGAAATCCCATATTTGTCGGTGTATCAATATGTGTTGCTCTATCCTCATATCCTCCTTCTTCTTGCATTGTTCTGTTAAAAACTCTATCAAAAATAGCGTCTTGATTATTTAATACTATACTTCCGTTAGTGTCAGCTGTAGTATTAGGTACGTTATTTTGTGCATATTGTACACCCTGATTTGTTAATGTATCAGGTTGCAATTAATCCACTACTGTTATTCTGAAAATAACTGCTCGGTTTTCCAATCGGATTTTCGGTATTTACCATATAATCTGTAGTACCATAGCTATATTGATTAACGGCCGGTGGTGGAGTATCACCATAAAGCTGTTTATAGTTATACTCGTCGTTTTTATACAGATAGTTCTGTATTTCGTTGGCATACGGATTGGGCGAATTCTCACTTGGTACATCGATTTGTTTCATATCAGAAAACGTACTTGCACCACGCGGGTCCAAATAATACCATTCACTCTGTCCGGGTTTAGGGTCAGTACGACGCACCGGACGTTTGCCGAACATTAATTCACGTGTAAATTCTGTCATTGTTTTTTCCTTTCAGCTAAAATTAGAAATTTACATTTCCACTTCAACGATAAGCAAAAACGTTGACAATCCGGCATAGTTTGCAATATATCAACTTTATCATTCAAAAGCTTTTTTAAGTTCCCGATTGTTGATTTGAGCCAATTGTACCAATTTATTTTTTAGGTTACTTTCACGATATGGTATTTTAATATTTTCCGACAGATTTTCTAAGAACCATTCTACATATCTGTTTGCCGTAAGCTTTTGTCCTGCCTTTTTATATTCCATAAATTTTTCTCTTTGAACTTTTTTAAAATACTCGCGAAAAGGTGCATATTTGTTGTCTCTGGCTCTGCCGCGTTTTTTGGCTTGAGCTCTTCGGTCTTCCGCAACAATAGCTTCAAAGGTTGTGGTATGGAGCTTACCCCAGTCCTCTCTTGCTTCTCCGAGCAACTCCGCCGCCCACGATAAAATTTGCTGTTGCAATTCTTTATTTTCGCGCAAATACTCATTATGTAAGCACATTGCATCAAATTTGCGTAGTGCCGTAATCGGTATAATCTCTTTGTAATCCATTATTTTTCCTTTCATAATATAAGATTTATATTATATAGTTAGGAAACAAAATTCCAAAACGCAAGCAGTTTTAGTATTAAAACATGATTATTCATTACCTTTCATTTCAGAACAGGAGCTATTTATTTGAGTGAGCGCCGAGTGAGTGAGCAAGAAACCGTTTATACCATCTTTAGCCATTTTCAATCAGTTTAAATTTAGAATTTAAACTCCATAAATTTTTGATAATACAACAAAAATTACGTATATTCAACGACTTAAGATTGCACAAAATCAATGAATTGGCAAGATTTGTAATCAGTGGGTCGGGAGTTCGAGTCTCTCTGTTGGCACCAATACAAAGCACCTCTTTTCGAGGTGCTTTGTCTGTACTTAAATTAACTTAACAAATGCTCAAAACGCTGATTGATACTTTTTATAATTTTTACTACTTGCCCCATGACGATGAACCTAATTATGAATAATAACAGGATAATCGTCCATATTATTCCATGTCTCAAACTTTTTTGCTAAAATATCAAATTCATCTTCTCTGATATACAATTCATCTGGATTTTGCGCTGAACGAGCCAAAATTCTTTTCTTTGCTATGGACATATCGCAATATACATAATGAAAAAGAATATTGTCTGTGATTTTTTTTGCTTTTTGGTATGCCTTATCCCTATCACTATGCGACCAAAAGCCATAATCCATAATTACATCCGTTCCGGTTTTAATGATTTGTTCTGCCAAATTCCACAAAATCTCATCAACTTTATCATAATTGAGGTGAAATTCTGTATACGGCATATTTCGTCCATAGAGTTTAACCATTAAATCATCATGTGTCAATCTTACTGCTGGAATTGTTTCAGCCAACTGTTTTGCTAGTGTTGTTTTTCCAAACCCCATAAACCCAACCATCAAATGAATCGTCGCCATTTATTTTCTCCGCTGATACCATTTGCGTCCATACTACAAAACTTACTCTATAAAGTAAACCCCTAAAAGTTCGTAAAATTTCCCAAAATGCTTGTTTTTAAAAGCACAATATCCAAACTTGGTCAACTACTTGATTTAAAAAGAAAAAACAGCCATTTTGCAGGCTGTTGTTTATATTGGTGATCCTAAATAAGCGAGTTACGAGCCGGATTTTATGTATATTCGTCTACCTTTAACGAGCTTCGCTTTATATTGGTTATTTTTTCATGATATGATTGTTTACATTCTTTTATGAAACTCTCAAAAGTCATAACTTTGGACGCATCAAATACGCATTGTTGAACCCAAGTATTGACACGCTCCTCATTTTCTGGAGTTGTAATAACCGCGACCAATCTTTCCGGACTATTCTTAAAATCAACATCTTTAATAGACATCCTTGAAATAGAGCTTTCATATTCATCAGCATCTTTTGCTTTAACAACAAATAAACAACCTGCCGGTAAATACATATCATCAATCAAATTCATATAGCTTTGGACGGAGGTATCAACCATATTTATACTGGTAACAGAAATTGCCCCTTTCGCATCAAAACTTGTGTGATATCCTAATCTTGAAGCTCCGGAACTAATGTTTCCACTCTCAAAAATATGTTTAGTTGCGGCTATATTTGTGCCGTGAAAGCACAACAACTCATCTTCGCTAATAAATCGTTGAATAGTTTTTGCAAAATTCTCATATTGATTACGTCGATACGCATAATCCTCTAGCGTTGGCTCACGCACATACTGCGACAAATCTTTAAGCCGTTGCAAGGTGTTCTCTGTCTGTTTAATGTTCGTTTGCACCGCTCTCATACTCAATTGATCACCTTGAGCCCGATATTCATCAGCTTCACTCTGATATTCTAAGATTTCTTTTTGCAAATTAAACTCATTTTTGCGGCGAAAATTTTTATAGTTTTGAAAATTTTCTTGCAACTTTTGGACCTTTTCTTCATCAGAAACACTCATTTTATACCTACTGCAATCTAATTAACACCATGTACATATTTTAAAATACTTAACATGTTTTGTCAAGTTAATTATAACGACTTGATTTTATTGCATTATTGCTATAACGAGTTCGTAAAAATTTCCCTTTAGTGCTGTTTTCAAAAAACAAACATTCGAACTCATATAAGCGATTGATTTAAAAAGAAAAAACAGCCGTTTTACAGGCCGTTGTTTGTATTGGTAATGCGAAGTAGGCAGATTACGAATTCTAAGATTTAAATCTGATGTATGTCCTATCATCAAAACTGACGTTACCTTTTTTCAGACCTTTGGTGGAAAAATATGTTTTATAACAAAAAGGATCTTCTTTTACTATTTTAGCAAGTTCTTCTTCTGATTCCTTTAATGATGGTTTAAGCTCAGGATATCCGTCACTCGCAAGCACAATTTCTGCATTTTCAGGAATATCAATATTTACAATTTTAGAATGCAATACATCTTCTGGCATTGAAACATTATTAAAAACAGGATAACCAAAATATCCGGATTTATTTTCAAATTTTTTCTGTAGTTTTAAGAACGGCATAATCATTTCTCTTCCTATATCGTTTTTAAGAATTTCACTTTCCGGATTACCATCCATAATGAAAGCTTCTAGAACCATAGCTCTGGTGTGGGAGTTTATATCATCAATAATTTTATTATTGGTGTATTTTTTCCCATTAACGCAAGCCTGACAATCTCCCACCATCCATATACATCTTTTTCTCACATTAAAAATAACAGCAGATGCGCAAGCATGAAAAAATTCCGCTGCCGGAAATTGTTTTTCTATTTCATTTTGTATTAAGTGCACACCCTCCACAGATGTCTCATTCCCTTTCAATTTTGCAAGAGTTTCTAATATTATATCACGAACAACTTGACCTCCTGTGCGCCCCTCATATAGATTAGAATCCTTACTCGTTGCGCCATCAACAACTGCCACATAATTATCCGACACAAATACACCATCTTCATTATCCGTTTCAATTCCTGTTTTAGAAATTGATTTTTGTTCGATTATTTCAATCATACTACTTCCTTATAAATATCTTAAAAAATTAAATACTGATTTTTAGTTTATTTATATCCTTATATTCTAATTTTATCAAGTATTTTTACCTAAATATCAGTTTACTATAACGAGTTCGTAAAATTTCCCTTTAGTGCCATTCCTCGTACGGCACTGTACGTCCGTGCATCAAGAGAAACTCCAACCTTTCATCCTCTAGGTGCGCGGTGCAAAAAAAACAACCGTCATCAATCCAGTTAAAAAAAATTATGCACAAAGAGTTTTAGATTTAACATTCAGGTAAATGATTAACTTACGCATAACAGCAGTAATAGCAACCATTTTAGGTTTGGCACGTTCAAGCAAACTTTCATAAACAGG
>JAFSWL010000032.1 GCA_017444525.1 Alphaproteobacteria bacterium | reverse complement strand
GTGGAACATTGTGCACTTGGTTATCGGATTTTTCTGTTTCCGGTAATTTCAAAAATTGCACCGGAGTATCAGTTGTCATATTACCTTGTTCAGTGATATAACTTCCTTCGGGTATTTTCTTATCTTTGTTTGCATTTTCCGACAAAATGCCGCTGACATCAACAATCACCGGCTTATCGGCATATCTTTCCGGCTCATACGGTTCAGCCCAGCATCGACAATTGTAATCTTCCCCCGGATGTCCGTCGGTTTTTTATTGTATTTTAACCAAGCCATGCTATATTAATCCCAGAGGTATAAAAATGAAAAAGTTGGTGTTGATTTTAGGAGTGTTTGCGTTGATTGCAGGTTCAGTTGCTGCATATTTCGCTTATAATAAGCCTAAAATCATTCTACCAAAGCCGATAGAACAAGGATTCAAAAACCCTTTATTCTATCGACCGCTTGAAGCTTATGGTCGTACTTCATGGCATACTTTTTTAACACCCTACAGTATTACTTTAATACCGCCTTTTGATGAAGCAAAAAAAACATCTAAGGTTATCGCTGAATCATACTCATGTAATCTAATTGAAAATGAATATGACCACGTTAAATATGACTGTTATGTATGTGCCGAATTTATTACCTATCAACCATGTCATCGCGAATGTCAGAATTTTATTATAAAGCGCTACAATGAATACGGTAAAGGCTATATAATCAAAAAAGATGACTGCACTGGTAATTTGGAACACTTTATTATTAAAATGAGCTAACCATACTTCCGTATGCCTTTAATATTTTTTCTGCAGTTTTAATATTCCTGTCGTTGTCCACATCTTTTCTGTGAGACTGTTTTAACATTTCAGTAAAATACTCCTTATTGTGTGTTTGCATGAAACCATTGTATGCATCAATAAATTTACCAAAAGATTTTATTCCACCTACCACATTGTATTGAATATCAAATACCGCTTCCTTAAAACTTATTGGCTGATTATCAAAGTCGGTAAAGATTCTTTTTAGTACATCATAATCATTCTGCAAGTGTGTAAAGGTGTGGTAATCAACCTCTTTTTGGCTTATCCTTATATTGGTATATTTAGTATAATAACCGGCAGTATAATTAAATGGTCCATGGTCTTTCTTCTTACTTTCCGGCCATCTTGCATATTCTAATGGGTGCTCGCGTTTAAATTTTTGCACTTCATTATATTCTTTTTGCAACCTTTCTCGTTGTCTCCCAAGTTCATCATACATAGCTTTGACTTCATCTTCGGTTGCCGGTCTATCTCCTATCATCCAATTTACGGATTTGAATTGTTCCCAGCGGTTGATATTATTACCTCTGCCTGTTGTAATTAGTCCTTTAGAATCAAGATAAGGATGTCTTTTCTCATCTTCAGATTCCACAATTACGTCAGCCATATGTCGCAGCAACTTTTCCTCTTCAGGTGAGCGGAATTTTACTTTGCGATGTGTGTATGCAGAATTTGAAGTATACCCTGCATCGGTTGCCACATTTGCTTTATCATTGGCGGCGTATTGCGGGAAGTTTTTGTTGTTTAAATCAACCGGCTTAAGTGTTTTTTGCAACTCTTTAAACATATCAAGTCCGCTGACATCAACAATCACCGGCTTATCGGCATATCTTTCCGGCTCATACGGCTCCGCCCAACACCGACAGTTGTAGTCTTCTCCCGGATGCCCGTCGGTTTTTTATTGTATTTTAACCAAGCCATGCTATATTAATCCCAGAGGTATAAAAATGAAAAAGTTGGTGTTGATTTTGGCGTTGATTTTGAGTTTAAGCGCGAATGCTTGGGCAGATGATAATATAAATAAACAAGAATTTGTGAATCCGATTTTTTATCAACCTTTGAGACCGATGTCAATACGCTCAGGATACGTGTATCTTACACCGACATCTATAAAATTTATGACACCTCTGGATAAAGAACTTTTAAATGCAACTGGGGAATGTGAACTTATTGAAAATCAGCAAGACCACATTACCCTGTTGTGTGATATCTTTTGGCACAATCCAGAAGAAAAAGGTGGTAAATCAATTATAACATATTCTATACAGGATTTATTTATGCCCAATTGCCTGTGTATAGAAGAATCTGATAGGGCATTAGATGAAGAATATCCATCTATCTCCAGTTATTGTGTTACTCCGCCCAATTATACTCCATCAGAAACGGATTGAACGAACCATATTTTTTGCCCAATCATTGCGTTCTTGTCCAACATCCGGTCTGTTAACATTTTTAACAATTCCGTCTTTACCAAAAACATTCTTTTCTCTGATAGCCTTGTATAATTTCGGCCATTTCTTTTCGCTGATACCACCTTTAACATTGTACTGAATATCCAGCAACACTTCCTTCAGAGGTAGCGGAAAACTATCGAAATCAGAGAATTCTCCACGCAAATGCGTTAAATCATTATTCATATGATTTTGGGCTAAACGCAAAGCTTCAGAATCAGAAATGCGGATATTTGTCTTATTCTTAAAAAAATTAGCTTTCATATTGCGATTAACATAATTACCATTAGCGTTTTTTTCTTCACTAAGTTGACGCATACGATTGTATGCTTCCCATTTTTGTGCCTCTGTTGCCTGGATCCCATCAATAGTAACATTTAAATTCTTGAAAACGTTCCAATCATTAACATTAGCGCCGCCACCAATGGTTATCAATCCCTTTGAATCAATGTAAGGATATGGTACAATCATTTCAAACCGCTTAATATTTTCCCACATCTTAGTATATAAAAATTCATCATTTGAATCATACGCAGCATCAGTTGCCACATTTGCTTTGTCGTTTGCGGCGTATTGCGGGAAGTTTTTGGTGTTTAAGTCGGCTGGTTTAAGTGTTTTCTGCAATTTCTTAAACATATCAAGTCCGCTGACGTCTACAATTACCGGCTTATCGGCATATCTTTCCGGCTCATACGGCTCCGCCCAGCATCGACAATTATAATCCTCCCCCGGATGTCCGCCGGTTGGTGGCACATGCCAGTTAAAAATCTCACCTTCACGTTCAGCATGAGCACTACGTACTTTGTCATCT
>JAFSWL010000031.1 GCA_017444525.1 Alphaproteobacteria bacterium | reverse complement strand
TGCCTTGCAGAAAACCCCGTATTTATACGGGGATGAATGTTAAGGCGTTAGAATAACGCCGCTCCGCACTGAAAGTGCGGTCAAACCGTAAGGTTTGTAGCGTTAATAGTACCACCAGTTTACTGGTGGATATCTATTATTTCGGGAAGAAAAATAAACCCGCCGAATTTCTCCGGCGGATTGCGATTTTATCGAAATTATTTGGGATCGCGTGGATCAAATATTTTACCTTTAGCCAATCTGTTTTTTATCAATTCATTTGTAAACATTTTTTCAAAATCACCGGCATCTTTATGTCTGGCGGCAATTTTTATTCCTTCTGCAAGTTGATTATCGGAAACCTCCGCTAAATCTTCCGGCTTTAACTCCTTCAGCATCTTCAGCTCAACTTCACCGACACGCTTTTTAAAATCCGCTTTTAATGTACCGCCTTTACGATCGTCATAAGCAAACTTACCACTTAATAAGAAATCTAATTCTTCTCGCTGTTTGTTCAATGTTACGATATTTTCCAACGTCGGTGGAAAAGCCTCTGCGCCTTTGGCAAACTTCTCTGCACTTTTATTCAATTCTGTCAAAAGTTTTTCCGAAATATCTGTCTTGTACTCTGTTTTAGATAACGCATTCAGCAGTTGCAACATAGTTATTTTATCGGCACGTTCCGGGTTGTGTTCGATTATCTGTTCGACCATAGCCGCCTGTATAAAGGCGGTAACAGAATTCTCAATTCGCGTTTCTCGGTCGTGCATATCCAGAAAATCTAACATACCGTCGACCGGAGCACCATTTTGGCGTCTTTCTTCCAGCCACGGTTTATAAGCCTGTTCTTTCCACGCCTGCAAAATTTGATATAAATTGGATTTCTCTTCAACCACAAACATTCTTCCGCCATCTTCGGCCTTTACCGGTCCGCTCTTGGCTTCTTCTTCCATTTTTTTGCACAACGTATCCACACGTGACGACCATGATGAATTAGCGCCGAAGTCAATTTCCACCAGCGTTGCCTTGTTCAGCAAATCCTTACGCCGGAGTTCCTGGCGTTTTTGCGCCACTTCTTTTTCATCATAAACTTCGGTAATCTTTATATCCGGTAATTCTCTCGGTCCCCATATCTGTTTTATTTTCAGGCGCGGTTTAATCCCCAACTCTTTTGCTTCTGTATGAGAAATAGGTTGCTGATTTTCGGTGTGTGCCTTTTCATGTGTCGGCACTTTAACTTTATTAAATTCATGCAAAGGCACATGTTTGTCGCCCGTTAGCAAAGTAAGATTCTTCGGCTGATTTATCTGTAGCGGAATCTCCTTTTCTCTTTTTTTCTTCGGCATATTCTCCCGGAGTTTTTTCATCATTTCTTCTCTTCTGAAATCATAATCAGGAGGATAGCTGTATATATCACGGCCGGATGACGAACGCGGCTTGTCGCCCTTGGAGGCAATTTTACCTGCCAATCGTCCCAGAGCCTCAACAATCTTTTCCTCATTTTCATCGGTATGGCCGCTCACCGGATATTGAGTATCGGTAACTGTTTTGGTACTCAAATCCTGCAATTTTTCCCGTCCTTTCATTACCTCTATTACTTTGGAACAGAACTCCGGATCTTTATCCTTCAGCTGTTCCAAACTTTCTTCGGAGCATTGACCGCCTTTGAGAGCCATCTGCAAAACCGCACCTTTATTATCACTGTCTTCATAGGTATTTATGTCACGTACTATGCGGTTGATAGTCCAATCCAGAGCGGTTTCTTTAGATATATCCTGGTGATTGATATCTACACCGGCTTCAATATAAGCGTCTACCGCTTCCGGTGTTTCCGCAAAAAACAATTTTGTCATTTTGAAACCTGTGATTTTCCGCGCTTCCGGATCTTGCAAAATTTCTTCTCTGGTCGGGGATTTTGCCTTTTTTCTCACACCGTGATTTCCCAATCCCTCAACAAACTCTTCAAGATCGAGCGATTTGTTACCTTTTTCCGCAGTCATTATACCAATATACGATTTATCGGTTAAAACTCTTTTTGCCGGCTCGGTACTGCTTCTGTATACAACAAAAGAAACTTCTTCTACGGAAGACGAGGGATTATTTTTGGAAAACTCATAAACGGCATTGAATATGGCTTTGGCCGATTGTTCTTGCGTTAGTGAGCCGATAATGCCCGTTCCGATTTCCGGCAGAGCGATTCGCTTAATTCCAATTTCATTAGCAGTTTCTAAAGTTTTGAGTACGGAGCTGTTCACAACTTCGAATTGGCTGTCTTCTCTGGCACTGACTGTTACTACGTGAGCGAGCTTAACGTCCGGCTTGCCGGATTCTGTTATAATGGCATCACCGTCCTTCAGAAAGCCTTCTTGGGCGACTTTTTCATAGGCCTCTAAACCTGCGCCCATGCCGGCTGTCTCTATGGCATAACCCACACCGCCGCCGGAAGCACCGTCTCTAAACTCCGGGACAACAATGCAATCCGCATCTTCTGCGGCAACATTACCTGTTTTCAGGCAAACATTTATGTTGTTAATTTTCTGTTTAAAGTCGGTAACATTTTCGCTCATAATCAATACTCCTTGTGATAGAAATCCGATATGCTCTCATGCTAAATTATTTTTGGACAAAAGTCAAGAACTATTTGCAAAACAAAAGTACGCCGTTTTGCCGGCGTACTTTAATATGGTTTGACTTGAAGCGATTAAATGTCGAGGTTTTGAACCTTTAAAGCGTTTTCCTGAATGAACTCTTTACGCGGCTCCACCACGTCGCCCATCAATGTAGAAAATGCCTCATCAGCTTCTTCCACGCTGTCAATCTTAACTTGTAGCAAAGAGCGTGCTTCCGGATCAAGCGTGGTTTCCCACAATTGTTCCGGGTTCATCTCGCCCAAACCTTTATAGCGTTGGATGGAAATACCTTTCTTGCCGGCCGCGGTAACGGCATTCATCAGCGTAACCGGTCCGTCCACGCGCTTTTCGCCCAAAGATTTGGTAGATAAAATCAGCGACTTGGCAAAGTTTTCCGTCAAGAAATCGTGCATTTCGTTCAAAATTTTACCTTCCGGACTTTCCAAAATATTGGCGCCGATAATATGTTCTTCTTTAACGCCGCGCAGAACGCGATAAAATACCACACTGCCTTCCTCATTGATTTCAGCTTTCCAACCGCGGTCATATTCCGCTTCCAAAGTATCCAGACGCGTTGCCATTTTTTCAATTTCCGCACTCAGTTTAGCCTTGTCGTTAAGCACTTTAACATCAAACAAACCGCAAATAGCCATTTGTTCAATAATTTTTTCCGGTGCTTTCAATGTCAGAGCCTTAATCATAGAATTGGCTTTTTTGGTGCTTTCTACAAAATTGATTAAATCCTGTCCGACCAAGCGTTCACCGTTAGCTGTTTGCAAATAACCGTCCTCACAGCCGCCGTGAATCAGATAGTCTTCCATTTCGCGGTCATCCTTAATGTAAATAATCGAATTGCCGCGTTTGGCCTTATACAGCGGCGGTTGCGCAATATATACATAACCGCGGCGAATCAGCTCCGGCATTTGGCGGTAGAAGAATGTCAGAAGCAGGGTTCTGATGTGCGCACCGTCGACATCGGCATCGGTCATGATGATGATTTTATGATAGCGGCATTTATCGGCATTAAAGTCATCGCGGCCGATACCGGTTCCGAATGCGGTAATCATCATACCGATTTCCGCTGACGAAAGCATACGGTCAAAGCGCGCGCGTTCTACGTTCAGAATTTTACCGCGCAACGGCATAATTGCCTGATATTTACGGTCACGTCCCTGTTTAGCCGAGCCGCCTGCGGAATCACCCTCAACGATAAACACTTCGGAGAGTGCCGGATCTTTTTCGGAGCAATCGGCCAATTTCCCTGGCAAAGAGGCAATATCAAGCACACCTTTGCGGCGGGTTAATTCGCGAGCCTTACGCGCGGCTTCGCGCGCCGAAGCGGCTTCAACGATTTTGCCGACAATAATTTTGGCTTCGGCCGGATGTTCTTCCAGCCATTCTTTGAGCTTGTCGCCGACAATATTTTCCACCACCGGACGTACTTCCGAAGAAACCAGCTTATCTTTGGTTTGCGAGGAAAATTTCGGATCCGGTGCCTTAACCGACAGCACGCAGGTTAAACCTTCGCGCATATCTTCGCCGGTAATGATATCCTTATCTTTTTTCAATAAACCGTTTTCCTGAATGTAGTTGTTAAATGTGCGCGTCAAAGCACCGCGGAAACCGGCCAAGTGCGTACCGCCGTCTTTCTGCGGAATGTTGTTGGTGAAGCATAACATCGATTCGTTGTATGAATTGGTCCATTGCAGGGCAACATCAACCGTAATACCGTTGTTTTCACCGTTAATACGGATAACATTTTCGTGCAACGGAGCTTTAGATTTATTGAGGTGTCCGACAAACGCCTGCAGACCGCCTTCGTAGTGAAAGTCAACTTCACGCGGTTCGGCACCGCGGTTATCAATCAATTTGAGATAAACACCGGAGTTTAAGAATGCTTTTTCTCTGATGGCGCGCTCTAAGGTATCAAAATTAAATTCCGTGTTGGTAAATGTTTTCGGCGACGGCAAAAATGTAACTTCAGTGCCGTGGCGATTCGGAGCATCTGCCACCACGTGAACGTGTTCTACCACATTGCCGTCGGCAAATTCTGCCATATATTCTTTGTCATTGCGCCAAATTTTCAGCTTAAGCCAAGTGGAAAGGGCATTTACTACTGAAACACCCACACCGTGCAAACCACCAGAAACCTTGTAGGAATTATTGTCAAACTTACCGCCGGAGTGCAATTCTGTCATAATAACTTCAGCCGCCGACACACCTTCTTCTTTATGGGTATCAACCGGCATACCACGCCCGTTATCGCGAATCGTTGCCGAGCCGTCCGGATTCAAAATAACCACCGTTTTATCGCAATAACCTGCCAACGCTTCATCAATGGCATTGTCCAATACCTCATAAATCATGTGATGTAAACCGGAGCCGTCATCGGTATCGCCGATATACATTCCCGGTCTTTTGCGCACGGCGTCTAAACCGCGCAAAACCTTGATGGAATCGGCATTATATTCTTCTTCGCCTTTAAGATATTCTTCTTCCGTTAAGTCAGTCATTTTTTCCTCATTATAAATCATATTTCACAATGCTGAAAGTATAGCGCAGAGCCGAAAATTTACAAAGAATAAAATGCAAGTTATAAACGGAAAAATAAGCAATATACTCAATATGATGAAACAATTAATTATTTCGTAAAGTGCCTGAGAATAATCTTCCCGAAAAAACACAAAAAGTCCCGCTCTCATCAAGCGGGATTTTCTAATAATCAATAAATTTCTAGAAACCTTCGGTATCTAAGCGTTTACGCATTTGCTTGCGAGCGCGACGTACTGCCTCAGCCTTACGACGAGCCTTTTTCTCGCAATTTTTTTCATGACAACGGCGCAACTTCATTTCGCGGAAAACACCTTCTCTTTGCATTTTCTTCTTCAAAATTTTCAAAGATTGGTTGACATCGTTGCCGATAACCGTAACCTGAACCACTTAAATCACCCCTTTCCGGTTTAAATTGTTAACAAATTTAGCCTTATGTATCACACGATCTTTCATTTTGCAAGCAAAAAAATAAAAATTTGCTTATGCGATGATATTCGGATTAATACTGGCCTCCACTTTATCTATCTTTTTTTCGATTCCGATTTTTTGAGAACTCAAACGGCGTGCCTGAAAAAAATCTATGGTTTTACCTTGCTTTAATAACCGTGATAAATCAGTTTTGATGTGGCGCTGCTCCAATTTCATTTCACACAAAAGTAGCTGCAATTTTGCTGTTTTATCGTTTGCCGTCATCGAACGTTAGTCCTTTCATAGAATAAAGTTGTCATAAACTTTACTTTTTTAGTGGAAATTTTATATTTAAGTTGTAAAGAGTATACATTATTTTTAAATCAATTGCAAATAAAAAATACGGAGAAATTTGATGAAAAAAATTAAAAAAATAGGGATACTAACGAGCGGTGGCGATTGTGCTGGACTTAACGCCGTTATCTTTTCAGTAGTCAATACCGCATCTCGCTACGGTTGGGAAGTGTACGGTATTCATGACGGCACCGACGGATTGAGTAATCGCCCGCTTTCTTATGAGATTTTAACAGAGGAGTCTTTTTCAAATTCTCCGTGGCCGCGTCTTGCCGGCTCATACCTCGGATCGCTTAATACCGGTGTTAAAGAAGCACCGGAAATTGTGGCTAAGCGTTTCGGTGAGGGGGTAAAAGAACTCGGCTTAGATGCAATTTTGGTTGTAGGAGGCGATGGCAGTATGAATATTGTCAGTAATTATTGCAAAATGGCCGGCGTTAAAATGATAGGTATTCCGAAAACCATTGATAATGATACTCCGTTGACAGAATTTTCCGTAGGTTTCAACACGGCATGTCAGGCTTGCACTAATGCTCTTGATGATTTACTTCTCACTGCTCGTTCGCATCATAGAGCACTGATTTTGGAAGTTATGGGACGTGATGCCGGACATTTGGCTATGCATGCCGCAGTTGCCGGATTCGCAGATATATGCTTGGTTCCGGAAATACCATATACGTTGGACGGCATTATCAGAAAATTAGAAGAAATTAAGCAAAGCGGCCGCAGACATGCTCTGATTGTTGTTTCCGAAGGGGTGAAAACCGAAAAAGGTGAGGCAGTCACCAGTTCGATAAATATGGTCGGTGAAAAAATCAACGGCGGTATAGGTGAATATTTAAGCAATTTGATTAATGCCAATTATAAAGGTTTTCAAACCAGAGTTACTAAACTTGGACACGTTCAGCGGTCAGGTAATCCGACAATGTTTGATCGCAGCTTGGCAGTGGTTTTGGGTTCGGAGGCCGTACGTCTTTTGGCAGAAGGCCATACCGATAGAATGGTGGCATTAACTAAAGGAAAAGTTACGTCTTTTTCTCTGGAAGAAGTTGTTGCAGCCGGAACCACCGGATTGGATGCACACAGTCCGTATGTTAAAGCGGCACATAATATAGGAATGTACATTGGAGAAGAATAAGTATCATTTTCGTTAAATTATAAACGTCCTTGCCTGAGGACGTTTTTTTATTTGACAAAACAAAAGAAAATACTATAATCAGCTTATAACAAAAATATTTTATATATGGATATGGTGATTATCATTATTTTTACAGCAATTGCTGTGTACTTAGTGAGTTGGGCGGAATTTATTTTGTTCAGAAAACGAATAAATGATGCTTTAGAGGTCTGTGCGCGAATCGCTGCAGCTTGGTGTAGCTTTGATTTTGTACTGTTGCTGCTGTTTTTCGGCTTGTACTTTGCCAATGTTAATATATTTGGCTATCCGTTGATTGTGTTTGCAATGAGTTGCTTGTTTGTTGAAACATTTCTGTGCGGAGCGTTTATGTTGGCACGTTACCTGATGTGCGATCCGCGGATACGGAAGAAACAGATAACAAGAGCTTAAAAATCTTTAAATATGAAGCATTTCTGTAAGTATTTGGCAATCTGTATAGCGATAGCTATCATTGCCGCAGTTGCAATTTGTTGTGCAGCATGGAGTTTTCACTCGCTGCATCGTTTCATCTGGTTTGTCATTTGTGCCATTGTATGCCTGATAATCGGGCAATATCTGGCGAATCCGGACTATGTTTCCGTTGATGAGGACGGAAAGAAATGTGTCAAAAGGATGTCAAAGGCCGGACAAGTAGGCACTGTTGTTGGAATTCTTGTTGCCTTAGGCATCTGCGGTTCGTTGGTGTGGGCGATAGGTTACGGAGTGGCCTCGTTGTTTGAATGGCAGCCCAAGTTCTGGGAGATGTATCTGCTCTATGGCGCATTGACCGTCGCGGCGGTTATTCTGGCGTTCATTACAATTGCCAAAATCTATTATTATTGCGATGACTTCCGCCACGACCGCTATGGTGTCAGAGAATACACCAGGAATCTCCTGATGTGGATTTTTGCCGCGTTATGTGGGGTGGGTGTAGCCGGAACAATTCTCTATTTCTTATTCCCGCTGGCATTAAGGTACTAAATTTAAAAGCGTCGTTCTTAACCGAGCGACGCTTTTGTATTGTGCACATTATATATTCTGATTAAGCCTTAGCCTGCTTTGCAACAATCGACTTTTTAATTTGTTTAGCTTCTTCTGTCAGCTTTGTATTGGAAGTCGAAGTCAAAAAAGAATCCAACCCCCCGTTGTGTTCAATCGAACGCAAGGTTTTGGAACAAACTTTGAGCTTAAACACCTTGTTCAAAGCCTCGCTGAACAAAGATACAACTTGCAAGTTCGGCATAAAGCGACGGCGGGTTTTATTGTTAGCATGGCTGACATTGTTGCCGCTCTGAACACCTGTGCCTAAGATATCACATTTTTTAGACATTTTTTAATTCCTTAAGTTAAATTTAACAATATTGTTGTTCGTTATTACATTGATTTTATTGACAAGTCAAGCAAAATTATATAGAAAAGTGAAAAAATAATTAAAACTCTCCCATTAAAGGGACAAAATGTACACAATGCAACAGTAAAAATTATGTACCCGTAGCTCAATTGGATAGCCGGAGGATAAAAAACAACCTCAAAATGTTGTTTTTTGACGACGGGCGAAGTCCACTTAATGAGAGGGCGCGGCGGCGACCACGAATTTAGTGGACGAGTGACCGCAGCGAGCCGAAAGGCGCAGCAAGAAGTTGGCTTCCGATGCCATATACAAATTATGTACCCGTAGCTCAATTGGATAGCCGGAGGATAAAAAACAACCTCAAAATGTTGTTTTTTGACGACGGGCGAAGTCCACTTAATGAGAGGGCGCGACAGCGACCACGAATTTAGTGGACGAGTGACCGCAGCGAGCCGAAAGGCGCAGCAAGAAGTTGGCCTCCGACGCCATATACAAATTATGTACCCGTAGCTCAATTGGATAGAGTGTTGGCCTCCGACGCCAAAGGTTGCGAGTTCGAACCTCGCCGGGTACGCCAATAAAAAATCCCCCGATATGGGGGAATTTTTTATTGGAATAACGCGGGGTGAGAAGAACCTCGTCAGGCTCAGAACATCATCATATTATATTTCAGGTTGTGTGGAACTTCGCTTTCGCCGCCGTGAGCATCGCCCAAATACGACAACGTATAGCTGTACACCAAGAATCCGTACGGATTCAAAATCCGGTCTTCCGGTCGTTTAAAGCGCAAACCTCCGTCATAACCCACACGTAGTGTAGCGCGCCATAAATCAACTTTAGGTTGCGGATTATCACGAGTTATATCATAAGTTTTGAATTGTACCATCCACATAGAACGTGAAACGTGCTTGGTCCACATAATTTCAATATATCTTTGCAAGCCGAGTCGTTTGAATTGTTCGTCGGCGGACTTGGCATCTTTTTCTTCAAATTCACGGAAAACGGCATCGGTCGAGTACCAATAAAGAATGGAATTTTTGCTCCAACGTTCTTTAAGTTCGGCATAGTCCTCGGTAATAGTATATCTCAGCATGATATAATCACGGATATACTGCTCGGCAATTAAGTCGCTGGCATAATAGTTTCGTTCGTCTTTTTCCAACAATTCGAGTTGATTGGTGTTGTTATTTATACGATACAGTTGAGGTTCTACATGATAACTTGGTAAAATCATATAAATAATACACGACAGAAACATATTAAAGCAAATACTCAAACATGTTATAATTACCAGAAATCGTGAAGTCCATAAATATCGTCGTTCCGGAAAAGCATCAACATGCACGCGTTCCGGAAAATACCCTAAAACGTCGGGCGATTCTTTTTCTCTGTATTTAAATAATGTACCTAATATTGAAACCATTGCAAATTTTAACCTCTATTTTACGTTTATATCATATATTAAGAGAAAAAGTGTAATAAAATGTTAATTTTTAACGTTTATTATAACTTAAGGCTATTTATAAGTAAAGGATAGAAACATGAAAAAATTGCTATGTTTGGTGGTATGCGCGCTAAGTCTGATTTCTTGCGCAGAAAACCATCAAAAATATTACCAAGAGCAGCAAGCTCAGTATATTCAGCAGTATACCACGGTATCAAGCGGTCCGACGGCGGCTTATGCCGAAAACTGGAATTCGGCTATTCGCTATGATGCCGATATGCAGAATATGTATGCAAAATCGCCGACAATCATTGATAAGCCGCTGGATATGTATATGGTTATGGCATTGGCGCTCAAATATAATTACACCGGCCGCATGATGCGCTATCAGGAAAGTTTGGCTAAGGCTGGACATACAGCTTATTCCGCTTTGCCGGAAATTGTTTCTAATGCCGGATATATAAACACCAACTATACCGATACCAGTCCGGATTTGAAAGTTGCGTGGAATATTTTGGATATCTCTACTCTGTACTTTATGAATGCCGATCCGATGCTTAAACAAAGTGTTGCTTCGGAAGAAAGCCGTAAAGTTATTCAAAATATTTTACAAGAAGCGAGGGTACTGTACTGGAAGGCACTTACGGCTCAAAGACTACTGCCTGTACTTGATGAAACCATTGAACACATAACTTTGGATGTCGATGAAATGAACGCTAAGGCTAAAGAACTCGCTACCGACGGTAAGAATCCGGATACGGCAGAATTGATAAAAAAGCGTAAATATATGGAAGCGGTGCAGAAATTATCGACACTCAAACGTGACATGGAAACGGCACACGAGCGTTTGGCTTCGTTGATGGGATTACATCCACAAACTGAATTTTCGCTTGCCGGTAAAGAATACGGCAACTTCTCATTGCCGGAAATCAAATCTAATTTGGCGCAACTGGAGTGGCTTGCCCTTACCAATCGACCGGAGCTTAAAGTTCATGATTTGCTTACTTCCGCTGACGACCTTAATTTGATTATCAGCACATTTCGTGATGACAACGGCAGTAACTATATGAGCAATCAAAGCCAGTATAATCAACAGTGGTGCAGTGCTGCCAAAGAGGTTACAATGTCGGTATATGAAGATAGCAGCTCCGGTAGTGTCCACACTATGGAAGATTTACGCCGCCAACGGATGACTTCGTTGGTACTGAATCAGGTATATATCGGCTGGGCTCGTTACAGTTCCGCTATGGAAGATTATCAAATTGCCATGGAAATTGCCGGTACTTCAGAAAATATTGCTGAAGATATTGTTTCGGCAAAGGGTAGTCATGCTGAAAAAAGTTTACTGGAAGCTGCCCGTGCTATCGGCGATGAAACCAAAGCTTCACTTGCGTATGTTGATTTTCAGGATGCTTTAGGTTCGCTTTATGCTACTATCGGCTTAGATGCGGTACCGTATTATATGTTAAACGAATCTCCGTCGCGAATTGCTTTGGCTTTGCGTGAGACTCTTGAAAAATGGAAAGATGGTGAGTTTGTTCCGGAGAGCCGTCCGTATCTTTTGGATATTCCGACACATCGTCCGCCGGTAAATCTTACCAATGAAGGAGTTCTACCTGATGTAACCTACAGCACCGGCGAAAGAATCAAAATAGAAGTTCCTGATGAGGCATTTGCAAAGATGGGGTGGGACAGCACCCAGATCCAAAGCAAAGCCGGCTCTATTGACGATACTTCGCTGCCAAAATGGCTCAAATACAATGATAATACTCGTGTGTTTGAAGGTTTGGCTATGCCGGGTAATGAGGGGGTTTATCCGTTGAAGATATATGCCATGGATAAAGACAGTAATATAGCGTATCTGACCTTTACGCTGACGATTGTTGATACGTATGTTCCATCTATAAACGTCCGCGGCTTAAACAGACAACGTAATGCTACTGTTATGAAAAAGTGTAGCGGCGCGCAATGCACTGATAATACTCTTGATGATATTCAGGTATTGATGCCGCGCATGCCTAAGCATTAATACACATTAAAACCGAAAAGAGCCGATTCTTTTTTATGAACGGCTCTTTTTTTATGGTTCGAACGTAACACTACCTGCGTGAGCAGGTAGATGTAGACAATCCTAAATCATCGCGCTATACTGCGGTTATGGAAGAAGTAAAGTATAGCAAACAAAGCGATTGCGTGTATCACTGCCACTATCATATA
>JAFSWL010000030.1 GCA_017444525.1 Alphaproteobacteria bacterium | reverse complement strand
TATATGATAGTGGCAGTGATACACGCAATCGCTTTGTTTGCTATACTTTACTTCTTCCATAACCGCAGTATAGCGCGATGATTTAGGATTGTCTACATCTACCTGCTCACGCAGGTAGTGTTACGTTCGAACCATAAAAAATCACCGGCATAAATACCGGTGATTTTTTATTTGCCAAGCCGTTGAGATTCCTTTAATAGAATCATATTCCAGCAATAACAAAGATAATCATCAAGTTTTTGCGAGACAACTTGATTTTTTGATAAAACTCCTGTCTGTGCGTCCTTATTTAGCACACAACGGCGCATAATTTCATTACGGCACCAAGACGGCACCTCAACTCCAAGCTGAAGTTCACTTGTTTTCTCACAACTCCGAGCATCTCTGATAACATACTTCATACCGTAGTCATCCATAATTAACGATACTGTGATATATTCGGAGATTTGTTCGTTGATAGTTTTAATAAATATTTTCATAATTTCACAATTATTTAATTTCATGCCGATATTAACATATTCATTTTCGGCGTCAACTTTTTTCTTCACTGAATAAAAATTATACACTTGACAACTTTCTGATAAATGAATATAATAGCAAAATGTGAAAAAATTATTTAGTTACATATGGAGAATAGAAAAACAAGCGGGCTACTACTGCCCTTGCGCCTTATCAGCCAGTCACTTAAAACGGAATCTAAGAACAGCCACGTTATCCGCAACGGCATCGTCAAGATGTTAGAGGATAAGATGGACGAAGTGGAGACCATCCCCGTGGATGAAATTCCGAAAATCAAGACACTGCTGCAAAAGATAGCGCCGGCAGAGCCCAAGGTTGCGGAGGAAGTCAATCAGATGATTGCCAAATTCCACCCCAACCTCTGAGATGATAGAGCCATTCGTTCTTTATGAACGTCTGGCTCTTTTTTTATTTTTCCTCTAATAATTTATTCACAAATTCCGGCAAAGTTGTACCAGCAGGACCATAGATATGTTCGTCGAACATCCGGTTATTTGAGTTTTTTTCCATATTAAATTCATAAGTATCCGCGCTAAACATCTTGGCAATCTGCACAAATCCGGCAGCCGGATATACAACCCCCGACGTGCCGACAGATATAAACAAATCACAAGTGTGCAACAAATTATCCACCTCATTCATATATAACAAATCCTCGCCGAAAAACACTATATTTGGCTTCAACACTGCTGCAATTCCGCAGTTTTCGCACACATCTTCGGAACTGAATTCGCCCCAAGTTTCAAAAACATGGCCGCAATTTAAGCACCTCATCTGGTTAATCTGCCCATGAATATGATACACATTCTTATTGCCGGCTTTTTCGTGCAAAGTGTCGACATTTTGCGTCACAACGCTGATATTTGCCGGATATTTCTCCTGCAGAATCGTAATTGCCTTATGTGCTGCATTGGGCTGAGCATTAAATAACTCCGGCCGCATTTCATTATAAAACTCGTGTACATAATCGGGGTTGCGATAAAACGCCTCAATGGTTGCCACATCTTCCACCCGATGTTTATTCCACAATCCTTTTTCACTGCGAAAAGTCGCTAATCCGGATTCGGCAGAAATACCGGCACCGGTTAAAATAAAAATATTTTTATATTTGCGCATCGTTACAAATTACCTCAAACAATTCTTGATTTGATGTACGTTTCCATTCGGCACTTTCCATATTGGATGTATATTCTGCGCGATAATTATAAACATTATCCACCATTTTAAGTAAATCTTTTTCCACTTTATCATCAGCCAAAACTTCAGCAAATCCTTGTTTTTGAAAAGATTTGGCATTTAAGGTCTGCTCGCCACGGCTGGATGTTGAAGGCAATGGCACCAGCAGCATCGGCTTTTTTTGACTAAGTAACTCAAAAATAGCATTGGAACCGGAACGCGAAATAACCACGTCGGACAATGCCATCAAATCTTTAAATTCCTTATCAACAAACTCAAATGAAGCATATCCTTCACAGCATGCTTGTGAAATTTGACCTTTACCGCAAATATGTATAACCTGATACTTTTCAAGCAGTGCTTCCAGATTTTTAATTACAGCATTATTTATACTTTTGGCGCCAAGTGAACCGCCTACAAACATCAGCACCGGCTTATCCGACTTAAAATTGCACATATCGCGGGCTTTTTCCACATCGCCATTATTAAGCCTGTCGGTTAGCACCGGCCCAACACAACGCACTTTGCTTTTATCATTCACATAATCAGCCGTATCGGCAAATGTAGTAAAAAAAGTACTTACAAACGGCAGCGACATTTTATTGGCCAACCCCGGAGTAACGTCGGATTCGTGCATATAAATCTTTTTATTGCCGTTGAGCCAAGCACCTAATACCACCGGAAATGCCACAAATCCGCCCTTAGAAAAGACCACGTCCGGCTTTTCTTTACGGATAATATTCCACGCTTCAAGCACCCCGAGCGGCACTTGCAACGCATCCTTAAAATTTTCCCACGAAAAATAGCGACGCAACTTACCGGTGGCAATCGGATAATATTTTACGCCCTTAATCTTTTTAATCAGTTCATTTTCGATTCCGGTTTTGGAACCGATGTAAACAACTTCCCATCCGTTTTGCAAAAACAAAGGAATTAACCCCAGATTCAATGTTACATGACCACCCGAGCCGCCGCCGGTAAAGATTATTTTTTTCATAGCATCCTCCTTTGTCTGTGCATTTTTTTGCTATTTTAGATGTATAATCGTAAATATTCCGTGTAAAAAATTGTAAATATCATAGATTTTTACATAAAAAAGTTTTATATGATATTTACTGAAACACTTTTGAATAAGAATAAGAATAAGAATAAAATAAGGATAAAATAATGAGCAAGGTACAAAGTGATTTTTTAAACGATATTAAAGAAGAAAAAGTTGCTGTTACGGTCTTTTTGATTAACGGTGTAAAATTACAGGGCATTATTACTGCTCAAGATGAAGAAAGTTTATTGTTGCGCCGCGACGGCCATACACAGTTGGTATATAAGCACGCCGTATCCACTATTATGCCAAGCGTTGCCTTAGATATTGCCGAAGAATAGTGATAGAATACCAGCAGAATCCGACTTGTAAAACTTGCGTCATCTGCCCGATTGTTGCAGGCGAACGGCAGAGTTTGTCGCCGGAAAGCCGTTTGGAAGAAGCAAAAGGCTTGGTACAGGCTATCAATTTAAACATTGCATATAGCGAAATTATTAACTTAAAAGAACTCAAACCGGCCACCTATTTTAGCCATGGTTTTATTGAACGTTTGCAGCCGATTATTGCCGAACAAAATATTGAACTGATGGTGGTAGACACCCGCTTAAGCCCGATTCAGCAACGCAACCTTGAAAGAGAATTAAAACTTAAGGTTATTGACCGTACGGCTTTGATTTTGGAAATTTTCGGTGAACGGGCACAAACTAAAGAAGGTGCTCTGCAAGTAGAATTGGCTCACCTGACTTATCAGCGCTCACGCTTGGTGCGCAGTTGGACCCACTTAGAGCGTCAGCGTGGCGGTGCCGGTTTTTTAGGCGGACCGGGAGAAACCCAAATCGAGCTTGACCGCCGTATTATTGACGATAAAATTGTCCGTATAAAAAAAGACTTGGAAAAAGTACGCAAAACTCGCGATATTCAGCGCAGCGCCCGTCGCAAAGTTCCCTACCCAATTGTGGCACTGGTGGGATATACCAATGCCGGCAAATCAACTCTGTTTAACAAACTTACACAAAGCAATGTAATGGCGGCGGATATGCTGTTTGCCACACTTGACCCGACTATGCGCAAAATTGCCCTGCCGCACGGAATGGAAATTATTTTATCTGACACTGTTGGTTTTATTTCCGATTTACCACACGAGTTAATTATGGCTTTCCGAGCCACTCTGGAAGAAGTGTTAAATGCCGACGTTATCTTGCACGTACGCGATATTTCCAATCCGGACAGTAATACACAACGCACTGATGTGCTGCAGGTATTGGACAACCTCGGCCTCAACGAAATTCAGTACGCCGATAATTATATAGAGGTGTTGAATAAAACCGATTTGCTGGAACCTGATGAAAGACAGAGCCGGCAAAACAAAATTAAGGACAAGACTAATGTGGTTTTGACTTCCGCATACAGCGGCGAAGGCTGTGAGCAGCTACTTGATATCATCGAACAAAAATTGACCTCGGCGCATATCCGCTGTCAGATAACTTTTCCGCTCTCTGACGGCAAAACCGCGGCGTGGTTGCATCAAAATTGCCGCATTGAAAAGCTTGAAAATTCGGAAAACAAAAATACTTATACCGTGAGCATACGTGCAGACGATTTGGCGCGTCTGAATAAAATGTGCGAACAAAATCGGGATATAAGTATAAGGAAATAAAATGCGCAAATTCATATATTTAGTCGGGTTGTTGGTTATAACCGGCTGCCAAGATGTCGACTATGTAAGTTCTAAATACCAGCAAAAGTTAAGTGAAGCTGTCGGTAAAAGCGCCGCTTATCTTTATGCCTCATGGGGAGAACCGCAGCAAATTACGCCGATTGCCGACAATGCTTATTTAGCCACTTATTACAGCTCCGAAAGCAAACCGATAGACGGCAATTATCATCCGTACGGCAGCGAAATGAACTACGCTGCAATGGCGGTGCCGAATTATGGTTTACCGCTGCCTCCTCCGCTTTTTTATTGCCAAACCACCTTTGTGATTCGCAACAATATTATTACCGATTTCAACTTTAACGGCGACGATTGCTTCTGATAAATTTTATCCCCGAAAGCAGCATTTAAGCGGCATTTCGGGGATATAGTCACGCTTTGGCGTTGTGATAAAGGTCATAAAGAGCCACCAACTCCGGTGCGGCCTTCTTGCGGAACTCCGGCTCCACATCGCGGAAGAATCTGCGCTTATTCTTGACGTAAATCTGCAAGTCCTCGGCATTCTCCGGCTGCAACAGTTTCAGCTCGGCCTCGCGGACATGAAACTCCGTCTGGTTAATGTAGAACCTGCGATACTCGCGCATTCCTCTGCCCCAGAGCAGCATTTCATTATCATGATCGGCAAAGTTGTGAAACTCTATATACTTCATCAAGTACTTGCGGAAATCCGGCTCAAACAGCTTTGCCTCATACACCGAGCCCAAAACCCAGTTCTCCAAAAAGAACAGCAGCACATCCTCATTCTCGGGGCGGAACATCAGTCCTTGATTCACCTCGTGCAGAGAGTGATGTTTGAGATACTCAAACAGTGCCGGTCGATAGGCTGGCTCAAACAAATACTTTTCATCGTCGGGCGCCACCAGATTACGTGCATCCTTCAACAATTCACACAGGTCATTGACCTTTTCTGCATCCCCAAAAAAATAGGGATTTACCTCGTTTGGATTTTTCATAACAATTTTCTAATAATAAACACTTGTCGTAAAAAATAACATTAAAAATTATTTTTGTCAACTAGAGATATAAAAAAACGTAAAAAAAAAACGGAGAAGTTCCCCTCTCCGCTCATCACTTTTGTATTATAATCAAAAGTTTGATAATTTAGCTCGCAAAACTTTCAATTCATCTATTGCTTCAGCAACCCCGCTCAGAACCGCACTACTGACAACAGATGTCTGATCTTCCTTTATTGCATTGTTTTCACGAACGATCGATTCTTCAAAAAAATCTTTCTGAATTTCTTCCTCGCCCAAAAGATTTTTCAACCCTTTTGCTTTAATCAGCTGCTGAGCTCCTTCAATTGTGTATCGATTATTATAAAGTAGACTCTTAATAAGCTTGATGACTTCAACATCGTCAGGACGATAATAACGCCTTCCGCCACTGGTTTTCATTGGCTTAATTTGATTGAATTTAGTTTCCCAAAAACGCAAAACATGCGTCGCCACTCCGAGTTCATCGGCAACTTCGGCAATTGTTTTGAATGCGGATTTAGATTTATTGATAATCATACTCAGCCATTTCTGCCTTGCGATTATTTCGCGCCGTTGACAGCCTTTCTTAAAATCTGTGAAGGCTTAAACGAAACTACCGTACGCGGTGTAATGGCTGCTTCGACACCTGTTTTTGGATTGCGTCCGACTCGCGCATTTTTTTTGCGCAAAGCAAAAGTGCCGAAAGAAGAAATTTTAACATCATTGCCGCGGGCCAACTCCGCTTTTATTTCTTCTATAATCATATCCAGAACATCGCCGGAATCCTTACGGGATAATCCGATTTCTTCATAAATTGCTTCGGTAATGCTCACACGCGTAATAGTTTTCATTTTTCCTTCCCTTTTATTAAATTATACGATAGTCTAAACATAATACTTCATAGGTAAAAACAAAACTTATTTGAACAAATGATTCACAACTTTTTATTTTTTTCGCTCCATTAAAGAAAAATGTTATTTTTTAATGGAGCACAACCTCTTAATTCATCGTCATTCTGAGCAGACGCTTTAGTGTCATGCGAATAACCCATTTCATCTTAAGGACAAAACAATGCCTGCAGCATTGACAGATACTTCTGCTTTGCCTCAGTATGACATAAAAAAACAACATTTTGCTTTAATTAAGCCTATTTTTTTATGAATTTGTTGATTTTTGCTAACATAAAAAAGCAACACCTCCATAAACCGATGTAAAAATTTTCTTACCACTCGTCCTTATCAGCAAGTTCGGCAAATTTTTGCTTCATGGTCGGATTGTTGTGTGTCAGATGTTTAATGGTTAAATCCTGAGCCTTATTGTTTGCCAACCGCAAATTATTATCCGATGCCAGCAATGCTTCTTTGGTTTTTTGCAAATGATCAATAGTCTTATCGATTTCTTCTATTGCTTTATTAAATCTATCACTGGCAAACTGATAGTTGCGACCGAATTTTTCCTGAAAATCGCTTAGTTTTTTTTCAAAATTGGTTATATCTATATTCTGATTACGCAATTCTAAAGCTTGACGGCGATATTGCGCAGAATTAAGCGATGCATTGCGCAAAAGCGTTATCAGCGGAATAAAAAACTGTGGTCTTATTACATACATCTTCGGATAGCGATAAGAAACATCAACTATTCCGGAATTATACAACTCGCTATTGTTTTCCAACAGCGATACCAACACTGCATATTCACATCCTTTTTCATTGCGATCTTTATCAAGTTCTTTAAAAAAGTCCTCGTTTTTGTGTTTGGTTGCGGTAGTATCCATTTCATTTTTCATCTCAAACATTATTGATAAGAACTCAACTCCATCCTCTGTTTTATCGCGGAAAATATAATCTCCCTTACTACCGGTTTTGGCATCATTATCTTTCTCAAAATATGCATATGGAAATGCCGTCATACGCAGCCGATTAAACTCGATTTCGCAATGTTGTTCCAAAGTTTCTCCAACCATTTTGGTTGACATCTTGGTTTTTAAGTCCTTATAAAAATCAATTGCCGCATCTTTGGCTTTAAGCTGAGCATTAAAACTTTCCTTTAAATTTTGCTCCTTAAGCAAACTGTCTTTTTCGTTTTCTTTCAGTCGGTTTTCCAATTGCATAATGATTTGTTCTTTTTGCGCTAAAGTTTCTTTTTGTGCATCAACCGCCGCAATCACTGCAATTTGTTTATCTTTCTCATTGACGGCAACCTGAGCTTTAAGTTGTTCAATTTGCTGCACATAATGAGCTGCAGATTGAGCTTTTTCTAAATCCTTATCCTTACCAAGAGCACTCAGCTGATTTTTCAGCCGCTCATTTTCCTGTTGCAACTCAACAAGAGATTGAGCTTTTTCCATTTCAGCCTTTGTTGTTGCTAATTTCAGTGCATCATCCTTTTCGCGTGACAACTGCACTGCACGCTCATGCAATTCTCTATGAAATTCAGCATCGCGTACTTGAGCCAAAATCGCCGCATATCCGGACTCGTCAACCTGAAAAACCTCTCCGCATTTTGGACATTTAATTTCGTGCATTATTTTCCTCTTTTATTACAAATAGTTAACAAAACAACTTCATTCGATAAACCCATCAAATTTAAATCATGCTTCGGATTCATCAAACCGAATCGTCTTTTTTTGGTATACACTTTTTTGACTTAGCAGCCTATATTCAGACACAATATTGTTTCTCAAAGGCTTTTGCCTGATATATCGTAATCATCAGCAATCCTATCAAAAAAGATAATTTACGCATAATTCTATCCTGACAATAATCTCCTGACCGCGAATTTCATTATAAATAGCGTCAGATCCTAAATTTTCACACCTATATCCAGAATATTACGACCGTTATCTCGCCGATACACAATATTATCTGTCAACTCCTTTACCAAATATATACCCAAACCGCCGATATCCCGTTCCTCTACAGAATTAGTCAAATCCGGTGCCGGACGTTTCTTCGGATTATAAAAAATCCCGTTATCAGCAAAACATATATGATATTCACCATCATTAACGTATGTATACATACGCACCAACCCATGTGTTCTATACGCATATTGAGCAATATTAGAAAAAATTTCTTCGGTTGCAACCATCAATTTCGTCTGCACCGATTTCGGTAATTTATGTTCAATTAAATCACGTTCCACATAATTCAGAACTTTGTCTATATAGATAACATCAGCCTTAACGGTAAGCGTATTTTCCGGCATTGCGCAATACAACATTTCCAACATAGTCATATCATCTGATTGCTCTGCTCCTTGAGTAAAGGCAGCCACATCATTTTGTACCACCGATAGCACATCATACGACGATTGTAATTCTGTATTCAAAATTGCAGCTAATCGCTCATTACCATAAAAATCTCCATTGCAATTTTGAGCTTCGTTAACACCATCGGTATATAAAAACAATCTTTCACCAGCCTTCATATGCATACATTCTTCGGTAAAACTTATATTTTCCAATCCGCCCATAACTATGTTTGTTTTAACACTAAGCATCTTATAACCATTTTTATCAAAATAATAAGGTGGATTATGGCCGGCATTGACATATCTCAATTCCCCCGTTTCAATGTTAAGTATCGCCATAAACACCGTAACAAACAAATTTGCTCCGCCATGGCATAACTCATTATTTACTCTGGTAAACACTTCTGAGACGGAAACTCCGGTTTTTGCCGTATTGCGGATAAGAGCTTTGGCATTCATCATATACAAAGCCGCCGGAATCCCCTTACCTGAAACATCTGCTATTACCACAGCCAAATGCTTATCATCAACAAAGAAAAAGTCATAAAAATCTCCACCTACCATTTTAGCGGCAGTCATTCTGGCGTAAACTTCCACCTTTCCGTGCATCGGGAACTCTACAGGCAATGCTGACTGTTGAATCTGCTGAGCAATCTCCAACTCACTTTGTGTCCGTTGTTGCTCACTCGCAGCTTTACGCACCAAATCAATATGCTGCAAAAGATTTTTACGCATCCGATGAAATGCATCATTCATAACCCCGATTTCATCATGCGAAACATTTTCCGGTAATTCGGCCTCAAAATTTCCTCTACCATATTCCAGTGCTACTTTACTCAAATCTAAAAGAGGTCTGACTGACCGACGGCAAATAAGATTAATAATCAGCAGCAAAACAATAAGCCAGATCAACATAAACGAGACAATTTTAAGCTGTAAATCGCGTAAAGGTTCTTCAAATTCTTTTTTAGAACAAACAAATCCCACACCCCAACCTAAATCTTTTACCGGAGCGTATAAAACCATAACGGAAGAATCATAAACGGTAGAGACCGGAATTTCTATATTGCCGGCCTTTTTCTGCTGCAAATCACGATATGCCTGCTGCAGCATACTTGCTCCCTTACCCTCGGCAATTTCCTGAATTGTTGTATTTTGTAATTTTTCGTTAGGGTGAATAATAAATTGACCTTTCGGCGAGATAACCCAAAATTTACCTATACTGTCTTTTTCAAATTTTGATATATCATTCCGAATAACTCCCAAATCCATGGAAACGGCAACCAATCCGTCAAATTTATCCGAACCCTGAAATTTAAACGGAATTAAACAAGTAATTACAGGGGCTCTTTCATCAAAACTTTCAGCTATATATGGCTCGCTCCAAAATACATTTTCCTCCTTCGGTACAGCCTTAAACCATGGATAAAGTTTGTAAAAATCAGTAATTTGTGTTGTCTTAAATTGAAAATTATCCTCTTCCATGACTGCCGAATACATAGTACCGACACTCACATCTTCATTTTTAAACACATAAACCCAAGCATGAGCCGCATCCGATTCGTCATGAATTAAAGTTTGCATAGCAGAGTGCAACAGATGTTTCATCATATTGACATCAGTGCTGGACAATTCTTTTAAGGTGTTTTTAATGGTTAAAGCCGCACTTTCAGTTTCCCAACCGGTTGTTTCCAAATCAGCAACTGCATCTTGAAGAGGTCTGCTGGCCAATCCTTCCATATGAGCTTTTATTATCGGTCTGGAATGTATAGACAAAAAAGACCATAACCACACTACACCCAAAAAAACGCACACCGAAATACTGGCACCTATCCTAAATGTCAGTGATTGCCTTCTGAACCAATTCCGGCCTTTTAAAAACATATTTATTCAATATCCATTATGTTGGTAAATCCGACAATTTCAAAAATTTCTTTTACCGAAGGCTGAACATTTATAAGTTTCATTTTGCCGCCGTTGGCACTCATAACTTTCTGAGCCTGTAAAAAAATACGCAACCCGGCAGAAAACACATAATCCACATCTGCCAAATTATATACCAGTTCTTTTAAATCAGTAAAATCAATTGCTTCCAGCAATTGCGGGGCAGAATTGGTATCAATACGTCCCATAACCGTGCATACTATTTTATCACCGTCTTTTTCTGTTTTATATTCCATTTTTTTACCCTTTCAAAAAACATCATTGCTTAAATTATATCAAACTGAAACATGAAGTCAAATAAAAATCCTCTATTTTACATTTTTAATATCGACAAAAATTATTTTATGTAATTACATAGACAAATTATCAATTTACTTATTTTATTATGACAACGATGCTGTTTATAAGGAATACTGCCTTATTTGATAAAACTGCTGTAAACACCTTTTTTAAGATGAATACCACCGGCAAAGGCTCAAAATCAGTCAATAGTATTATTTGATAACTGCACCTGTCTTGAAATACAGACAAGTGATTGTTTATTTAAACTACTCCTCGATTATGCTGATATAATTGGCATAACGTTTGCCGTAACTTTCCCAATACTGTAAAACTCCCTCTTTCATCACATTATGCTCATAACGTTTTAAACATTTCTCGGTAGGTTTGGCAATAAGTACCCCGTTTTCATAATGTGTATCTATTCCGATAAGTGCCGTTTGCAACGGCTCCTGCAGCAACCGTTCATAATCCGCGGCACTAATTTTAAATTTTGCTCCGTCAATTTTATTTTCAGCCTTAATATACGCTGCTACGCTCATCAGGCGTATATATTCGAATATCAACAGCGGTGAAAACATCTCCAATTCAATTTTAGGCGATTCCATTTTTTAAAATCCTTCTTACATTATTGGTTTGACTTTAATGAATTTGGCGATTAATGTCAATGTATCAATTTTATAAAGGAGATGAAAAATGAAAAAATCAAATAAAGTGTTTGCAGCATTACTGATTGCGCTCGGTCTGGCCGTCGGCGGCTTTTTTCCCGGATACTATTATTACAAAACACATGCCGATTTCCGCTCGGTTACGGTAAAAGGATTGGCTGAGAAAGATGTTGTGGCGGATATGGGCTTGTGGAATATCCAATTTACAGTCAACAACAATGATTTGAACTTTGCGCAAAAACAAATCGGCAACCAAGCAAAAGAAATCGTACAATTTTTACAAAAACAGGGATTTACCGATACGGAGATCCACATCGGACGCATTGAAACCAACGATTTAATGGCTAATCCGTACCGCGATAACAACGCAGCGGAAACTTCTCGCTTTATTTTAACTCAAACCATTTCGATTCGTTCATCCAAAGTTTATGCAATTGCTTCTGCCATGTCACTCAGTAATGAACTGATTGCCAAAGGTATCGTCTTCAGCAACCAATCCGCCAACTATTTCTTTACCAAACTAAACGAGATAAAACCGGAAATGCTGAAACAGGCAACCGAAAATGCCAAAGAAGCAGCGTTGGAATTTGCTCGCAACAGCGGTAGCAAAGTAGGTAAAATCAACAAAGCCAACCAAGGGGTATTCTCTATTCAGTCTCGTGATGATGCAAACGCTTATGAGGCATTGCAAATAGAAAAACGCGTACGCGTGGTTTCAACCGTTGAATATTTATTGGAAGACTGATTTAAAACAATTACTTCAACTACAAGCCGTTTCGGTAGCCGTGGTTTCAGCCAGCTGGCAGCCGGCGGCTTTCTATTTTATATAATTAATTGACAGTTAAATAAAAACTTTGTATAGTCGCTGACAAATTGTATAATTTAATAACTATTGCGTATGGATATATTATTTAATTACGGCAACATTATCTTTTGGATAGGTTTGCTCATTGTATTTTTTTTATGCGGATGCGAATTCTTCTTTAATGACATGAATATCGCATTTACCAAATACCGACCTTTTACCTTTGACGGGCATCCGCAGCTACAGAAAGCATGCCGTGCTTTGTTTGTTCTGTCGGTAGCATTGGCATTGTTTGCCAAATCAGGAGCAAATTGGCGTAACTCATCGGATTATTTTATCAATCTGATGGTGGTTCTGCTCATTTATTATGTGGTATGCTATTCTTGCACGATTTGTTTGTTATGGATGCTAAGTGTACTATATAAATTCGTACGGCTGTTTATTGCCGTCGTGTTATATTTATTCCATGACATTATTGCTTGAATTAATGCAAAATAGTCGGCTTTCATCAGCCGACTGTTTTTTTAATGACGCACGATTTCCATTCCCGAATACTCTGCTTCGACGATACCTCCGATGATAACCGCTACATTGTCAAATCCGGCTTTTTCAAACATTTCCGCCGCCTGCGAAGCACGATTACCGGAAGCACATAAAATATTTATCGTATCTTCATTATTTAGTCCGTTTTCTTTTATAAATTCAAGAGGTTGAAGTTCAGATAATTCACGATGAATATGCGGAATCTTCAATGCCGAACGCCGATATTCCTCCGGCGTTCGCACATCTAATATAAATGATTTTTCAGTCAAACTTATCGGTTTAATAAAACGCATTTTTTCTCCTTTTTATAAGAAATAATGCGCTCTAAAAAAAATTAAATACCGCCTAAAGTTCTTACCAAGAACGGCCGCCGCCTCCGCCGAAACCGCCGCCGGAAAATCCTCCGCCTCCGCTGCTGCTTGAATATGAACTATTGGAAAGTCCGCCGTTATTGACACTCGGAGCCACCGCATTACTGAAATTTCTGGTAAAACCTTCAAAACTGTTCATTCGGTATATTCCGCTATCGGCCCATTCCGGCGGTGGAACGGCAATCCCTTCAAATTGCTTAATCCAAACTTTGGAAACTCCCAGCACATAGGCATACGGCAATATTTTATAGAAATACTGAGGATTATCAGCCGCCATCTTTTCCAGTCGGTCTTTTTCCGCTACCTCTATAAATTTTTTCAACCCCAACAATTTACCCTTCATCAGCCGCCCGTTTATATTAGGTTTCATCATTTCATTATAACAAATAATTGATATTAAAGTTCCGAAAACCCCAAACATAACTTGAGAAGTGTTTTGCAAATTAATCAACTCGCTGAACGCGTCATACAGCGGGATTCCAAATGATAACAACAGCAAAACAGCATACAATTTCTGTCCCAATGCCGCATTTGATCTCAACGTTGATATCATTGCCGCCAACACAAAAATTGTTACCGAACTTATAAACAAATGTTCAACCGTAATCCGATATCCGCAAGCACAAAACACCGTCATTACGATATTTATAAATATAAATGCCCCCATTAAACAACGCATACTAAAACTCATCGGATATGTTTCATAAAAGTGTTCTTTAACCTCATCCTTACCGGCTTGTTTCAATATTTCCTGCCACTCCTGATAAAACAATGAGGAAGATTTCAGTGTATCTCCGCTTACTTCTCGATTCAATTTTTGATTATTCAACGCCTTTAGCAATTTTCTTTCGATTACATTGTAACCCTGATATTTTTTGAAGTCATACAAAGTAAAATTTTTTCCTACATTTTTGATTTTCAAATAACCGTCATTGGCCAATTTGACAATCATTGCTATCAGTCCTTTATCCGTAACTTTTTCGCTCATAATTAATTCGACATCGGTGCAACTGATATCATCCGGTATATTAAATGTAACAACCGGTGTAACATGTTCATCTTTTCCGTATTGATACCATAACAAAAAAGAAAACAACGTACACAACATCAACCCCAGCCAAATCACGTTTACCCACTTACTCTGAACATTAAAAAAGTAGTCCTCCGGTACTTCCACCCGCACGGTTATACATTGATGCGGGCTTAAAGGACGATGTGTTATTCCGAGAATTTCCCTATCATTAACCTGATATTCGGCACCGCTGTCAAAACCGCGTATACCATAACTACCGATGGAAATCCCTGCTTTATTCGCATCAAAAGGTTTTGGCATCTTAACTCTGAAGCGAACATTGTTAATCGGATTATCCCATTCTGTACCGATAATATTATAATAAAATTCTGGTTTTTTATTGTAAATTTTTTGCAAATATCTGATATTGTAAATCTGCACACCTTCAACCAACTTATCAGCCGAACCGATTCTGATATCAAGTTCCGACATATTTTTCGATAAAATAAACGGAGCATTGACTTCAACATCATAAATTCTGCTGCCTTGCAAAGGTATTGAGCGAATGATGCCATGCGACGGATTGGTAAACACAACTTCTATTACCTCACTTACCAAAACCGAATTATCTTCATAAACCGTTAAATCAACATCATAATTATCAATGTAAAAGTTCTCTGCATGCGCTGTTTTGGTAATTAACAACAAACATATAACGGCAATTTTTGCTATAATTTTGCTCATTTTTCGGTTTTATCCTTGGTTTCTTCTGTCGTTTTGCATAATGACGAAGCAGTTAATGCCGCAGTGATTCCGGACGGGAAGTTACGCATAAAATTACGAATTTTAAAGTTATTGTTTTCTGTCCAAAGCGGCATTGGAATTTCCATATCATCAAACAATTTTATCCATTCGTTATGCATTTCCAAAACATAGGCATACGGCAAAATTTTATAAAAATATGACGGATTATTGTGCATTATTCTTCCCAGCCGGTTTTTATCCGCAAATTTTATAAAGTTCTTCAAACCGAACAATTGCCCTTTGTAGACACGACCGGAAGTATTCGGCTTTGGCATTTGAATATAGCAAATAAATGAAATCATTGTGCATCCGATTCCCACAATAATTTGCAAGATATCTTCTTTACACATATCGCCGTTGCATCCAAACATCAATAAATATAATATATAAAACAAAAACACCAAACCGATGATTTTAGCCATTAATCCCAGATTTTTGGAAAATAATTTAATCGCAACCGCTATTGAAACAATTATCAGAGCTGCTAACAATAAATATTCTTCCGAAAACAGATAGTTGCGAACGGCAAATAAAGTAAGCAACACATTTCCGATCAAGCAAGCAAGCATCAATATTCTTCTGAAAAACTGCACTTCCGATTTTTTCTGAAAACGCTTTGTCATATCAGGTTTTCCTGCTGTATCGCATATTTGCGCCCAACCGTTGCTGAATCTGTTTGATGCTTTCAAATCAGAACTTTCCGCAACATCTTTGTCTTCAAACAAAATCTGCATTGTTTTTTTCATAAAATAATTTCTACCGGTATAATTTTTTTGCTTGTTCAATGTAAAATTTTTACCGATGGTATCTATAGTCAAATAACCGCGATTTGCCAAAGAAATAATCATTGCAATCAACCCTTTTTCCGTCAGTGCGCCGTCATGCAACAATTCGGCTTCGCCTGCACTTATTCCTCGTGGCGGATTATGTGATATAATGGTCGGAATATGATCATCTTGAGCATACATACACCACACTAAAAACGAAATCAATGTCAGCAGCAACAATCCTACCCATACTGCAGCAGCATAATGTTTGCCATTGGCAACAAAAAAATCGGCAGGAACATTTATTTTAATACGAAAACTTTGCTGCGCTCGCAAACCATCGGCAGTTGTACGTCCGATAATTCTATCTTCTTTCATTATGTATTCAGCACCATCTTCAATATTCTTTATTTCATTACCATCAATATACAAATGTACCGAATCCTGTCTGACATTTTCCGGCAACTGTAGTTTAAAGCGAACTTGCTGCACTGGCACTTTCCATTCCGGTTTGATTATCTGAAAATCAAAATTGTTCTCATCACTGAACAATTGGTGATTATAGCTGACCTTATATTGAATAATTCTTGATTTTTTCAAAGCCGCTTCGGTTTGTATTTTCAGCCGCAACTTGTCTAATCCGTTGTTTTCTTCATACGGAACCGATACTCGTACATCGGAAATACGACCATGCATTTTCGGAATAATATGCGAAATTTCTTTAATTTCCGGATTATTAACTCGCAAAGTAACTATTTCCTGAATATTAACATTACGCTCCGTATCAACGGTTAGAAAAACATCATAATTTTGAATATAAAAATCATACTTCGTAAATAAATCAAATTTTTCCGTATTCTGAGCATACGCCGGCATAACCGTAGCTGTCAATAAAATCCAGATAATTGATAAAATGCCGTTCAAAACTCGTTTCATATTTTTTATTCCTCAATTGTAATATTTTCGCGCTGTTGTGATGTGATTTCAAACAATACGGCATGTTTCATACCGAATATTCTGCCGATAATAGATGTCGGAAATAAATCAAGAAAGGTATTATATTCTCTCACCGTTCCGTTATAATATTTACGCGCATTGGCGATTTCATCTTCAACCAAGCTCATTTGCTCCATCAATTGTACATAATTCTGGTTAGCTTTCAACTCCGGATAATTCTCTGCGACAGCGATAATTTGCGGCAAAACTTTTCCGATTTGTAAATTTGTATTGATTTTTTCCGCGTCAGATAAGTCATTATACCCACGTGTCCGCAATTCGGACAAATCGGTCAGCAGACTTTTTTCGTGCGCCGTATAATTCTTAACCGTTTCAACCAAATTCGGAATCAAATCCCAACGTTTTTTCAAATATACATCCATTGTTGAAAAAGCTTCTTGTACGTAATTTCGATAGCTTACTCCACGATTATACCCTAAAACAACCAAAACAGCCGCAATTCCGACAGTAATAAAAACATATAAAAACATGATTATCACTCCTCTCACGATGCGTTAATTTTACCCGAAAATGCGTCAACTTGCAAGATTTACTTTAATAAATTCACTAAATTTATTAACTTTAAATACAAAAAAGCACTGCATATTTAACGCAGTGCCATGTTATTAACATAAAATACTATTCATCATCGTCATCATGCGGAATGATATCAGGTAAAGCCCCTATTGCTTGCTTACGTTTCAACTTATTTACAAATTTAATTGAACGTTGCGCATCCCATTTACGTTTACCCTCTTCACTCTGATAAATGACCTTATAAACTTCGATTGCCTGATCAAACTCCGATAATTTGGTTAAGCATGAAGCCAAACCGTCATACAGTTTATGCGTATAGCGACCATTAACCACCGCTTGAGCTTTTTTATAACACTTCAAAGCATCTTTAAATTTGAACATTTTTTGATATACGTAACCGATGCTTATCCAAGCTTGCAAATCAGAACTGTTAATATTCAAAATTTTAGTAAAACACTTCAATGCCGAGTCGTTATCGCCCATCAGCTGATAAGTAACACCTATACCATTCCACGCTTTAGTATTATACTTATCTCCGGATAAAACCTTCTTAAAGAAAGAGATTGAACGATCATACTGTTTAAGCTTTTGCAGCGTAACCGCAATACTAAGCAAAGTCTGCGGGTGCTTATTATCAATTTTCATTGCTTCTTCAAGCACATCCAATGCTTCTTTATAAGAAAACATATGCTGCAAAGCAATTGCTTTGCCGTTCAGCGCCTCCAAAGATGTTCTATCATTAGCAAATGCTTCATCAAAGCAAGTTATTGCCTCTTTATACAAACCGCGCATGCTTAAAGTAACACCTTTATTGTTTAAGACTTCAACAGATTTCGGATTAATTTCCAAAGCCTTATCAAAACAAGCTACTGCATCGGTATACCTACTCATCTTCTGATAAGCAAATCCCTGTGAATTCAGAGCTTTCCACGCCCGCGGATTTTCCGAAATGACCTCGGAAAAACGTTCTACTGCCTCTTCGTATTGGCCAGCATCTAATAGTTCCTGACCTCTTTTATACGATGTATTTTCATTTAATTTTACCATTTTAACCTCTTTCTTTACAGAATAATTAGGTACAGCAATATCACATAAAGATTGTTATGTCAAGTTTTTTATAATGCCGATAATTGTCTGAAAATAGGAACATCTGTTCTAACTTCTATATATCCGCATAAAAATTTTTGACAATTCTGCCGTATAATCTCTCGCTGTTGCCGAAAATGTTGCTGATAATTTACAACAAACCCTTCTGATCCTGTATCAAACACGGCTTTTTGCGATGCATATTGTGCTGCATACACACCGTCTCGAGGTGCAATTTCCTCCAACACATCAAATATATTTATACAGCAAACCTGATGTTTTTTTGACAATATTGCTATTTTATGAAATTTATCGTTATCAAAATGACTGAAATCACTCAAAATAAAAACAGTACCCTGACCCTTTTGGTGAAACTGTAACACATTAAGCGCCTGACTTATATCGCTTGCATGTTGTTCTATGAGAATATCGTGCGTTTTCTGAGATATTTGCTTAAATATATTCATCAGATTACTAATATTATTCTGCGGTTTAAAAAATGTTGTATCTTTACCATCAAACAATAACAAACCGAATCGATCTTTATGTTGTAAAGTCAACCATCCGATTAAAGCAGCGGTTTTGGCCGCTGTAACCGATTTAAGTTCATTGCGCGTTCCGAAAACCATTGAAGCTGATAAATCTAATACAACAATAATTTCACGATCTTTTTCCTCATTGAAGACCTTGGTATACGGTTCAGATTTGCGAGCAGTTACCCGCCAATCAATATCTCTTACATCATCTCCGAATATATATGCCCGCACTTCTTCAAATTCCATACCACGCCCATGAAATGCAGATTTTGCATTTCCGGTGCGATTGGAAGTTATTTTATTTTGACGATACAACAAATAAGGCAGGTACTGCTGTTGAGCAATCAGCTCTTCCATCGTAACTGCCAGCCCTTTATTTTCATCTGGTTGCGAAGGTGTTTTTTTTATTAATCTGAACATTCATTCATCCTACGGCAACGGCACCAATTTCAACAAACGAGCAATAACATCATCAGCGCTCACGCCGTTGGCTTGTGCTTCAAAACTCAAAATAATACGATGCCGCAACACATCAAACACCAATGCATGAATATCCTCCGGTGTTACATAATCACGTCCGGCCAACCAAGCATGAATCTTAGCACACTTATCCAAAGCAATTGTAGCACGCGGACTAGCCCCGTAAGCAAGAGTATTCTTCAAACTGGCATCATATTTTTCCGGATGTCGGGTTGCCATTACCAATTGCACCAAATACTCTTCCATAGCATTACTGAATTGCAAGCAAAATGCTTCACGTCTTGCTTCAAATATATCTTTTATACTTATGGAACAACTGCATTGTTGTTCCTTATTGTCCAGTGCCTGCATTTCTTCATTACGAACAATATTCAGAATCCGACGTTCCGCATCAATATTTGGCTGATCAATCCGAATATACATCAAAAAGCGGTCTAATTGCGCTTCTGGCAGATTATATGTACCTTCATGTTCTATCGGATTCTGTGTTGCCATTACCATAAACAGTCGAGGCAATTTGTATTGCTTTCCGCCGATACTGACTTGTCGTTCGGCCATTGCCTCCAGCAATGCGGCTTGCACTTTTGCCGGAGCGCGGTTAATTTCATCGGCCAAAACCATATTGGCAAAAATCGGTCCCGAACGAAACTCAAAATGTCCGGTTGAGGCAACATAAATCTCACTACCTGTAATATCTGACGGCAATAAATCAGGTGTAAACTGAATTCGATTAAAGGTACCTTCAATACAATCCGATAATTTTTTAATAGCCTTGGTTTTAGCCAATCCCGGAGCTCCTTCTACCAACGCATGCCCATCGGCCAGCATAGTAATAATCAGCTTTGTAAGCAATTCTTCCTGCCCGATAATATTTTGTTGCATATATTGTTTTAACGCAATAATTTTTTCTCTTATTTCAGACATATTCATCCTTTCAAAAACTTGTTTGTAAAACACAAAAACGCATTGCATTGAAGCGATAATATTATAAATGTATATATAATTTACATACAACTTAAAAACAAGCAAAATTTTAAAGAATACGATTAATGTCTGACAACATTTTTGATTTGGATGATGACAATACTGCTCCGAAAATTTATGATAATGTCGGAGCGTTAAGGCGTGCGTTACCATGGTTGGATGAGCTTAATCCTGAGCAGAAACAAGCTGTAGAGACCACGGAAGGACCATTATTGGTTCTTTCCGGTGCAGGCACAGGAAAAACCAAAGTTTTGACCACAAGATTGGCATATATTTTATCCACTTTACCGATACAGCCGTGGAATTGCTTGGTTGTAACTTTTACCAACCGCGCTGCCAACGAAATGAAAGAGAGAGTACAAAATCTCATCGGTGATATGGCAAATTCCGTATGGCTTGGCACCTTCCATCGTATCTGTGTAAAAATTTTACGCAATCATGCCGAGCTCGTCGGTCTGCATTCAAACTTCACCATTTTAGGAGAAGATGATCAGAAACGTTTAATTAAGCATATTTTGGAAACTGAAGGATTAGATGAAAAAAAATACACACCGCAAAGCTTTATGGAAAGCATCTCTCGCTTAAAAGATAAAGGTATAACGGTGGAAAAAGCCGCCTTAAATTTTCGCTCGACCTTATTGCTGACGATATATCAAAAATATCAAAAGCGCATGATCGAACTGAATTGTGTTGATTTCGGCGACATCTTGCTCTATACGTTAACATTGCTGGTGAGCAATCCTGATGTTTTGCAAATATATCAAGATAAGTTCAAATATATCATGGTTGATGAGTACCAAGATACCAATGTTACACAATATCTTCTTCTTAGATTGCTGTCGCAAAAATCACATAATTTATGCTGTGTCGGTGATGATGATCAATCCATATATTCATGGCGCGGTGCCGAAATTGAAAACATTATGCGATTTCAAAAAGATTTTGTTGATGCCAAAGTCATTCGCCTCGAACGGAATTATCGTTCTACCGCAAACATATTGAACGCTGCATCTGCTCTCATTTCGCATAATTCTACACGCATTGGTAAAACTTTAAAAGTAGCTGAAAACAGTCCGGCAACCAAACACACCAACGAACGCATCAAAGTATTGAGCCTTTATAACGGAGCAGAAGAAGCTAAATGGATTGCTGATGAAATTGAAACTCTGCATCGCAGCGGTACTCTGTATTCCGATATTGCAGTGTTGGTAAGAACGGCTTTTCAAACCCGCGAGTTTGAAGAAAAATTTATTTCCGAAGCAATTCCTTATCAAGTTATCGGCGGCCCTAAATTTTATGAGCGTGCGGAAATTCGTGATATTCTGGCATATTTTCGCGTTATAGTTCAGCCTAACGATGATTTGGCTTTTGAACGTATAATAAATAAGCCGGCACGCGGTATCGGAGCCAAAACCATCGAAAAATTACAACAAGCCGCACGCAGCACTCAAACCTCTATGTATAATGCCATACAAACATTGCTTGCAACCGGCGCTCTCAGCGGCAAAGTTAAAAACAATTTGGAAGATTTGATGCAAAAATTTGCCGAATGGAGGCGTATTGTCAGTCTAGTAGATCCAGCAGATTTAGCGGAAGATGTTATTAACGATTCCGGATATATGGATATGCTCAAAAACGATTCTTCTACCGAATCAGAAGGACGTATCGAAAACTTACGTGAATTGGTAAATGTTATGACCGACACGGAAAATTATCCGACAATGTCCGAGTTTTTGGAACACGTCAGTTTGGTTATGGATAATGACAGTAATCTCGATACCAATAAAGTTATGCTTATTACACTTCACTCTGCCAAAGGACTGGAATTTGAAACGGTATTTCTACCGGGATGGGAAGAAGAACTGTTTCCGCATAAAAAGAGCCTTGATGAAGGCGGACCGGATTCTTTAGAAGAAGAACGACGTTTGGCATATGTGGCAATTACCAGAGCCAAACATCGACTATACATAACAACCACCATAAATCGTCGCGTATACGGAGAATGGCGCAATAATGTTCCATCTCGGTTCTTAAATGAAATTCCGCCTTCATGTCTGCAAATGAGCAATCAGATCAATAATTGCTTTAATGGCAGCGGAGAACGTCACGGCAGCAATAAATCTTACGGTGATTACGTCAACTACGACGGCTACGAAAAATACAGTTACACTAAAAAGAAAACATATAAACCCGCTTTTTCCACTAAACCCAGTTATCAAAGCTACAGCTCCGATGAAGAAGAACATGATTATTCTTATGAGCCGGTTGAAACAACCTCGTACAGCACATATTCTGCAAAAAAATCACCTTCGCAATATATCGGAATCCGTGTTTATCATGAAACTTTCGGTTACGGTAAAATAGTCAAAGTATCAGGAAAGATGTGTGAAGTTGATTTTGATGATTTCGGCTGCAAAAAAATTATGTGTAACTATCTGGCAAAAGCATAAATTGGTGTAGAAATTTATAAATAGATATCCACCAGTTATAACGCTACAAACATTGCGGTTTGACCGCACTTTCAGTGCGGAACGGCATTATTCTAACGCCTCAACATTCATCCCCGTATAAATACGGGGTTTTCTGCAATACAACTAATGAAACTCCACCGGCTTACGCCGGTGGTATCATTTTAGGTCAAGCCAAGCTTGTCCTAAATCTTCGCGTCCCTGATATTCTATATAGCGTTGTATCACTGCCTCATTAACCCCTACGGTACTGACAAAATACCCATCT
>JAFSWL010000029.1 GCA_017444525.1 Alphaproteobacteria bacterium | reverse complement strand
CTACCATTGAGCTACACCCGCTTAAGCTAAACATCGTAATTAAAAACCCCTAAAGAGATATTTCAGTGGTGGAGGGGGATGGATTCGAACCATCGTAGACGAAAGTCGACGGATTTACAGTCCGTTGCATTTGACCGCTCTGCCACCCCTCCGTTATATTCTTTCTTTAGGGGCCTTCACAAGCAAATCTGTTTTGCCTGTTCTTTGCTTATCATCATTATTTTTTATGAAATGTCAATCATTTTTTTATACTTTGTTAAAATATCGGTGGTATAACCTGTTAACATATTGAAAAGAGGTGTAATATGATAGCTGTTACAGAGAATATAAATCCGGATACGGTGGATATTGACTTGCAAAACGGGATGGAAATTGCAAGATTGATTAATAACGAAGATAAAAAAATAGCAGCGGCGGTAGAAAAAAATATACCTGCAATCGGCAAAGCTATTGATTTAATTGCCGATAAGCTACGCATCGGCGGCAGAATGGCTTATTTTGGCAGCGGTACCAGTGGCCGCATTGGTATTCTCGATGCTTCGGAAATGCCTCCGACCTACGGTGTTCCCGATGATATGATTCAAGGATATATTTCCGGTGGCGATAGAGCCGTGCGCTATGCCGTGGAAAATGCCGAAGATCGCGAAGATTTTGCAGCAACCGATTTATCATTGTTTAATCCGACGGATAAAGACGTGGTTGTTGCCATTTCCGCCAGCGGTAATCCGCAATATACCTTAAAAGTATTGGAATTGGCGCAGCAAAAAGGTGCGGTTACTATTGCCATTACTTCAAATCCAGAAGCAAAATTTAAATCGTTTGCCGATATATTTCTATGTACCGAGGTCGGACCGGAAGCGGTTTCCGGCTCCTCTCGCATGAAGTCGGGTACGGCGCAGAAAATGATTGTTAATATGCTTTCAACAGGCGCGATGATCCGTATAGGGAAAACTTACAAAAACTATATGGTTGATTTGCAGATTAATAATGCTAAATTAAGAGAAAGAGCCTTACGATACGTATGCAAAATTACGGGGGCAAATGTTGATGAGGCTCAGGCAATACTTCAATTGGCAGGCAATGTCAAGATAGCCTGCGTGATGCTTGCAAAAAAATGTACTGAGGTGGAGGCGAGAGCGTTATTGCGGCAAAATGAAGGAATTTTACGGCGGATTCTATAAATTGCTTAAAGATATCTTTTGATAAATCTCGTCAGCACTCATGTGTTCCAGAGTTTTTGATGTGAGACAGAGTTGCCGCCAAACTTCGGCTGTGATTTCCGGTTTTTTTATGATTTGCAACTGAAAGTTTTCTGCGAGCATTTCGTTTTTGTTATCTGCCGTGAGCAAACACACTTCACCCGCGCCCAAAAACGGCAAACCGAGCTTTTCAATTACCGGCAAATGTGTAACAAAATGATAATATTCAACATTGCTTTCGGTATGACAAAGCAATTCATTGATAAATTTATGGATTTCAAATTTGGTGGAATTTTCAATCAAAGATTCAACACAAAGCAGATGCGATACATTCATTCCTAAAGCCTCAAAGCGCGCGGTCTGCGCGGCACGCTCAAGCGGCGAATGATAAATGGTTGCGCAGGTCGGTAAGCATAATTTCAGTTGCTGTCCGGTCAAAAAAGCCGAGAGCATATCCTCGCGTTCTATCGCCGTATCGGAGCCGTAGCGTTCATGCCGACCGAAGCTTAAATAAAATTTATGTGGCATCGTTCGGTTGCGCCTTTTTAAATACGGATAACAGCATACCGGCGCTCAGTAAGCCGAGCGTAACGGCAAGCGATTGCCATTCGTGTACTTCAATACCGAAATATTTTAAAAATATTTTAGCTCCGATGAAAATAAGAATAATCGAGATAGCAGGTTTAAGATACGCAAATTTACTGATAATGGCTGCCAGTAAAAAGTATAGCGCGCGCAAGCCTAAAATCGCAAAAATATTACTGGTATATACAACATAAATATCTGTCGTAACCAAAAAGATTGCCGGAATGGAATCAAGCGCAAACACCACATCCATCATCTCAATTGTAACCAGCGCAAAAAACAGGGGAGTAATATAGTGTTTGCCATTTTCTTTAACGAAAAAGTGTTCTCCTCTGATTTCATGGGTAACATGAAAAATTTTTGATACCAAATGGAAAATTTTGGAGTCTCGTATATCGGATTTTTCGTTTTCTTTCATCAATAGCATCTTGATACCGGTATAAATAAGGAATGCCGAGAAAATATATAAAATCCAATTAAAGCGCACTACTAATGCATCTCCGATTCCAATTAAAACACCTCGCATAACGAGCGCACCCAAAATACCCCAAAACAAAACACGATGTTGATATTTGTTTGGTACCCCCAATGCGGCGAAAACCATTGACATGACAAAGATATTGTCCATGGAAAGACTTTTTTCCAATAAATAACCAGTAAAATAATCCATACCCTTTTCGGCACCGTCTTCTACCCAAACAAAAGCTCCGAAAATAATGGCAACTGCAATGTAGGCAATGCAAATCCACAATGTATGCCAAAAATGTGGTTCTTCGTTTTTACGATTGAACCAAAATAAATCAGCTGCTAACAGCAATACAACCGTGACTCCGAAACAAGTCCACAGCCAAAACGGCGAAAGTGTGTGGTGCGGTGCTGATAAAAATTCCGATAAACTATTCCATATTTCCATTATTTTTCTTCCAAATTCCAAGTTGTTTGAATAATTTGCTCCATATCAGTATATTGCGGTGCCCAATGCAGTATTTTTCGTGCGGTTGAATTATCTGCCACAACAATCGCCGGATCGCCGCTTCGGCGCGGAGCAAATTTGAATGGGATTTTTTTTCCGCTGACGTTTTCTGCCGCATGCACCATCTCCAATACCGATGTTCCCTTACCGGTACTTAAATTGATAATATGAGAAACCGGTCTGGCACAAAGTTCGTTGACGGCGGCAATGTGTGCGGTGGCCAAATCTTCGACATGAATATAATCACGAATACAAGTTCCGTCCGGCGTATCATAATCATTGCCGAAAATTTGCAGTTCTTTTCGTTTACCACTTAACACTTCCATAATTATGGGTAGGAGGTTTTGCGGATTTTTTTCTTTGCCGCGAATACTGCCGTCCGCAGCATAACCCACAGCATTAAAATAACGCAATGCAATATAATGAAAATCTTTGAGTTTGCTATACCAATCCATTACCCGTTCAATTTCTGCTTTGGTAAATCCGTAAAAACTCATCGGTTCAACCGGATGTTGCTCGTCAATCGGCAAGTATTTTGGCATTCCGTAAACTGCAGCGGTAGAAGAAAAAACAATGTTTTTTACACCGCAATCGGTCATGGCATTAAGTATATTGATGGTTCCGCTGATATTATTTTTGGCATAGAGTTGCGGATTTGTCATCGATTCGCCGACAGCTTTTTTTGCGGCTAAATGTATTACGACATCAAAACCTTTTGCCATCACTTCGTGCATTTTTTTTTCATCGGCAATATCACCGCCGACGAAATTAGCATCGGTAAATAAATTACATGGTTGTCCGGTTGACATATTATCATAGACGGTTACGGCAAAGTTATTCGCAAGCAACGCTTTCACTACATGGCTACCAATATATCCTGCCCCTCCGATTACCAATATTTTCTTTTTTTCCGACACTTAGATCTCCATTATAAAAATATACTTGCTCATTTATAATCAATTCGTTTTTGGTTGTAAAGAATATAATATAAAATCATTCTTCATCCGGCGCATAATCCAAAATTTCGCATACCGTATCATAATCAAAGCCGGCGCGCACCAATATTCCCATATCTTTCTGCCTAAATTCGTGTCTGGTTTCTTGCGTACGATACGGACCGATTTTTTTGCGCTTGGCAAGCCTTAGAGCCATCTCAAAAGGATTGTATTCCTGTTCTTTTAAAACAGCGTCAATCTTTGCAGAATCAATACCTTTTGCTCGCAGTTTATTTTGAATATAGCGTGCCGGTTTACCCGCATTCAGATAGCTGCGCACTTTAATTTCGGCAAAACGGTTATCATCAAGATAATGTAAGCGCTCAAACTCTGCTAAAACAGATTCGGTCCAATCATAAGCTTCGTGTTTATTCCATTCCGGATTCTCTCGCGAATACGCATCAATCCTGCGGTGCAAAACTGCACGCAGATTTTCTACCGACGATTCGAAGCGCTTTAAATAATAAAGTCCGATGTTTCTAAGCCGCTGCAGTGTAATTTTTTTTTGCGGCTTACGTTGTGAAACTAGCCTTTGCTGCGGAGTTTCTTCATCATTTGTATCAAACACTTGAAAATTTCCTTAAAATAAATTAAATATCAACTGACGTTTACATAAATATACTACAAAGAGGTTTTTAAATAATGAACGATACCGGTATTTCTTTTAATTTGGACAATAATATTTTTCGCGGTCGTATTGTGCGCTTGGATAATGTAATGCGTGAAGTTTTCAGTCGTGTGCAGTACCCTGACAATGTAGCGGCGGCAGTGGCGGAAACGGCGGCACTCGGAGCACTGATTGCCAGTTTGATGAAATTTGATGGCATCTTCACGTTGCAGCTTCAAGGCAATGGGCCGATATCGGTGTTGGTGGCAGATGTAACTTCTGCCGGCAAAATTCGCGCAACCGCAAAATACGATGCCAAGGCAATTGAAGATGCACAAGTTTTACGCAAAACCGAAGGACAAATTGAACCGACACCGCATTGGCTTGAAAACGGTAATCTTATTTTTACGATAGATCAGGGAAAAAATACCGAACTTTATCAGGGAGTTGTTGACTTACAAGGCAAAAATCTTGAAGAATGTGCATTGCGCTATTTCAAGAATTCAGAGCAGATCGATACTTATTTACACTTATATTTGCAAAAAAAAGGAGAAATTTGGCATTCTGCCGGAATTTTAATTCAAAAAATGCCGCAGAAAGGCGGTAATGAGATTGTTGCTGATGACGATTCAATTAAGGAATTATGGAAAGAAAATAAGATTCTGCTTGACAGTCTTAAGAGCGAAGAAATTTTCAATTTAGATTTACAGGAAGTATTGTTCCGTCTGTTTCATGAGCATCAGGTCCGTGTTAATAAAGAGCAAACATATACTTTCGGTTGCCGTTGCAATCGCGAAAAATTACGGCAAACTCTCAGCTCAATGAAACCTGAAGATATAGCCGATATGGTTGAAGACGGTAAAATCACTGCCACCTGTAACTTTTGCGGTGAAGTATATGCTTTTGATAAAGGCGAATTGTTGAAGCACTGATATCAAATAAATCTTTCATAAAAAAAACGTCCGGTGTGTGAAATTTATTCCATACTCCGGACGCTGTCAATGCTTACATGTTATCCGTATTTTATAATCTGGATGGCCTCGTAAGCAATAATACTTATCACGATATAGGCCCATATTCCGCCCACAAAGAAGATGGCGTAAATTGCACCTATCGTGATTCCCCACTGGAAAATGTTACTCAATGTTCCCTGAATAGCACTTTCTTTTTTCTTGTACAGCCAGTAGATAAACACTACAATAGCTGCGATTATTGTAGTTGTTGTTGCCATATTCACTTTTGACAAATTACTTTCCCTTTATTGCAATCGAAACAATCTCAAAAAATAAAGTGAGTTGAAATATGACGACAATAATAAGGATAATAATTTAAACCATAATCCATAATCTAAACACTTATATTATAAAATATTTTTTATGTTTTGGCAATAAAAAAAAGGTTATTGCTTTTGACAAGAACCTTTAGGCGGAATTGTAAATATTATTTAGTCAGATGTTTAAACCATTTAACCGCATTGGCACACTCTTCTTCGGATTTGCCTATCACGCGGCAACGGTTAACTTCGATAGTCGGATTCTTATCCATGGAAAAACACCCCTCACCCAAAAGCATGATGTCGCGATAAGTGCGAACTCCAGGATTAACTTTAACCAAATTGATTGATGTGTTTATCTCCGGCCATATCAGTTTAAATCCCAAACTGTTTAAACGCTCGGTCATATCGTTTAAGACATAAACTCGCATTTTGCAGCGAACAACCCCATCCATGCCTTTGCTTACCGAATAATTATCGTAAGAAATCAGAATTTTACGCTCGTCATCCTTATCAAAGACTACTTTGCCTTTAACAATCTTAAAACTTACAACTTTTCCGAAAGTATTGTCATAAGTAGGCTCCGATTTTTGATCTTTCTCTCCGGAAATGTTGACAACGGCATTTTGCATTTGATTATCAGATTTTGCCGCAGTCGGAGTATTTGATACCTCATTCTTTTTTACAGTCGGTTGATTGTGCAGTGCCGATTCCGCGACAATTCCCGAGCTGCTTGAAAAAGATTGTGCCGACGCATTCACGGCGACACAACATAATATGGCAAACAATAAACCGACCAAACGCATAATAATCTCCGCTATTCAGACTTATTCGGCTTTCTTATCTTCTTTATCGGCATCATCCTTTTTATCGGATTTATCTTTAGTCGCGTTGTTCTTAGCGTCTTTGTCTTCTTTCTTCTCCGGCTCGTACTTGGCAATCTTATCCAGTTCTTTTGAAACAGCGGTTAAATCATCAAGTGCGCTTTTATATGCTTTTTCCACACCGGCGAGTTCATGAGCCTTTGATTCTTCAGCTTGTTTTTCTAAAACGCTGTCTGGCACATCCTTAAATTCCGAATAATATTCCGGATTTTTGGAATTAATGTAATTGAAACGATCAACACAGCTGCCACGGCTGGTTTTTTTGTTGTTTTTCATCTCAATTTTATCACCTTCTGCAATACAATCGTTTACTTTGTATTCCAATTGATCAAGCAACAAGAAACATTTGTCGGTTTCGACCTCTTCTGCAAAGCTCTTTTGTTGATGCGGAAATACATCTTCCAATTCAATATGTTTGATAATATAGGTTTCAGCATCGCGTATATCATTAACAACTCTTACAGAATCATCTACAATTTGATATTTTTTCTCAATGGCATCCATCCACCTGAAATCCATATCAATTTTATCTACCTTTTTTTCCATACGATTATAAACAGTTACCAAAAAAGAACAACGATCCGTCAAACCGTCTTCGTTAGTCAAAGGTTTGATATTTTCTATACGGAACAAAATAGCATCGGCATCAGAAGTTTTTTCAATTTCTTTTTCTTTGCCTTGTTCTGCGGCAAAAGATGCAGTTGACAAGCATAAAGCCAAGCCAAAGGTTAAACCCGATGTGATAAATTTGCTAAATAAACTCATTTTTCTACTCCAAAGTATTAAATCTGACCGTATCATATATAATTATTCTTTAATTTTTATTAATTTTGCAAAAAAACTAAAGCTCGTTTAATTTTCGCTTCAAACGCAATAAATCAGCCCATGCTTTTGCTTTTTGCGAAGCTGTGCGCAAAAGGTATGCCGGATGGAAACTTGATAATGTCGGAATTACAACGCCTTTAGAGGTGGTATAATCAATAAAATGCCCGCGCAAAGCCGAAATACTGTCGGCATTATCCAAAAGAGCATTAGCTGCACTTCGTCCTAAAATAAATATAATTTTAGGATTAATCAACTCTATTTGGCGCTGTAAAAACGGCAGACATACAGTTACTTCTTCCGAGGTCGGAGTGCGATTCCCAGGTGGTCTCCACGGTAAAATATTGGTTATGTAACAATCTTCGCGCCGCAGATTAATTGCCATCAACATTTTATCCAAAAGATGCCCGCTGCGGCCGACAAAAGGCTCTCCTAATCGGTCTTCATCTGCACCAGGAGCTTCGCCGATAATCAAAACTTCTGCTTGCGGATTACCATAGCCAAAAACTGTGGAGTTGGCGGAAAATTTAAGCGAACAGCCATCAAATTCTTCAACCATGGCTCGCAAATCATCAAGAGTTTGTGCTTTTTTACATATCTCATCAGCACTGTTACGAGCGGCACTGTTTATTTGCGATAGGTTTGAAACAGCCGGTCTGACTTTGATAATGCCTTCAGCCAAATTATCCACATGCGGTATTTGCGCAGTATCAGTTGTTTCTTTTGTATTCAGAGCATGCAAAGGTTCATCGGCGCAAATCTCATCAACGCCGGCTGTCAGGTACCAATCTAAAATCCGTTCAATATTGTCCATTTTTACTCCATCAGCTTAATATATTCATAATTAGTTTTTTTTGCAACATAAAGAATCTCTTTACACATTGATAATATTTCATATATATAATAGAACAACGCGATAGGGTTTTTATAGGAAAGTTATGATGAAGAAAGCTATATTTTTAGTGGTGTTGGTTTGCGCCGCTGTGTGGGGATATAAGGCAGATGTTCGCTGGAGCAATATTTTTACGGCGGATTCGTCGGATGTTATGATTCCGCATTTTGATGACAAAGGATATTGGCGCACGGATGACTTTGTAGCAAAGAAAAATTCGGATCAGACTATTTCTTTTTTTGGAACAAAATCACAATACGGAGCTTATTTGGCCGGCCGAATTGCTCATTTGCGGCAAGATTTTGAAAATGCCGCCGAATATTATAAGATTGTCAGCGAAAAAGATAAAGAAAATAAATCTCTCAATCGCACATTATATGTTATTTTAACTTCTCTCGGACAGGTTGATGAGGCGGTTCCCTATGCGCGTAAAGAATTGTCGGAAAAAAGCAAAGAACTTTTGGCGCCGTTGGTTGTTGCCGTAAAAGAATTTAATGATGGTAATTATAATGCCGCACGCAAAACAATGAATGAGGTAGACGATAAACTTTATAAGAATCTGATTATTCCGCTTTTTAACGCTTGGACTTATGCCGGCGAAAAAGATGAAAAAAATGCAGAAAACTCAATTAAGAGCATCGCACTGGACCCATCGCTCAATGTCTTGAAATTGTTTCACATGGGAATGATTTATGATTATCTCGGCAATATAGACAAAGCTTCGGAGTTTTATGCTTTAATTGTCAGCAATTATCCTCGGGAAATAACTTATCGCATATTGGATGTTATCACCAATTTCTATGTTCGTTTAGGTAATAAAGAGGAAGCTCTTCGGCTTTTGGGACGTTATAATAATGAAGGCATGCTTGCGGTGTTACTTCGCGATATCGATACCAAAATAGATAATGCTACATCGGAAGAAACTCCGGTTATCGATACACCGCAGAAAGGTTTATCTGAGGCTCTGTTTAATGTGGGAACATTGTTCAGAGCAGCACATAACGGTGCAGAAATTGCTCAATTTTATATAGCACTTTCGTCTTATCTGAACCCGCAATACGAAGTTTCTAAAATTGCACTTGCCAACGTGTTGGAAGAAAGCGGTTTGCTTAAAGAGGCTAATAAATATTACGCGCAAATCGGCAAGGATTCCGGCTCGTATTTTATTGCTCGACTGAAGATGATAGAGAATTATAATTCGCTTGAAGACTATGCTTCAGCAGAAAACCAATTGAAAGAATTGCTGGAGACTTATCCTGATAATACGCAGCTTTTAAGCGATTTAGCCGGTATCAACAGCAATCAGAAAAAAGATGAAGAAGCCGTGCGGTTGTATCAAATGGCACTTGACAGTATGAAACATGTAAATCCGAGTAATTGGCCGATATACTATGCAATGGCGGTATCTTATCATCGATTGAACCAAAAAGATAAATCGGAAGCTAATTTGCAAAAAGCGCTGGAGCTGAGCAATCGTGATCCGAATGTCCTTAATTATTTGGGTTATTCTTGGCTGATAGAAAATAAAAATCCGGATGATGCAGTTGCCATGATTTTGGAAGCATATACACAATATCCGTATGACGGTCATATTATTGACAGTTTAGGTTGGGTTTATTTTAAGCTCGGTCAGTATGATAAAGCCATCGAGTTTTTGGAACAAGCTTCAGCGCTTAATTCCGGTAATGCGGTTATCAGTGATCATTTAGGTGATGCTTATTGGCTTGGCGGTCGTAAGAATGAGGCAATTTTTCAGTGGAGACACGCTTTGGTATTTAAGGAAGATGCTGATTCCATTAATAAAGAAGAAATAGAGAATAAAATCGAGAACGTTTTGGAGTACAATGAAACTATAAAGCTTCAAGACGAAAATTTATTGAAAACACTTGAATCAATATCTGCAAAAGTTAATACCCAATAACCGAGTAATGTCGGCTTAAAATCAATTGAGTGAAAATTTGCTCGGTAGCGGATTCGCAGTGCTCAACTGCATCAACGGAATATATATATCAAATTCGGTGCCGTCAGCTCTGCGGGCAAGACAGCTACCATAAAGAACTGCTGCGCGTCCGTCAATAATTGCGGTATCTTCAAATTCAAAGCATTCCCCAGGTTCCAAATCCGGCAACTCACCTGCAAATCCCTCGCCTAAGTCATAATGATTCTGTCCGTAACTGTCCGTAATACAAAAGTTGCGACGCAACAAACTTATACGCTGGTTTGAATTGTTTTCGATTCGCAGGCAATATGCCCATAATTCACGCCGCTCATCATCGCAATCAAGTTGCTCCGGATAGGCAAAAACCATAACATCTCCGGTTTGTATAACGCTGAAATCTAAATTATCAGAAGCAGACATATAAAAATCCTCTCAAAATTTTATTAAGGATTCATTAACCCTTAAAAAAGTTCAAGAGGATTCTTCAGTTATGCATAAAGTTATGCACAGATAATAAGATCAGCTTACTCTACCATACTTATCTTCAAAGCGTACAATATCATTCTCATCGAGATTATCACCGATCTGTACTTCGATAAACTCCAGCGGTACCGAAGCATTATTTTGGATTCTGTGCTTAGTTTCTACCGGTATATAAATTGCTTCACCGGCTTTTTTCTCAATTTGTTGCGTATTCAAAGTAATGCAGGCTGTTCCGCTCACGATAATCCAATGTTCGGCACGGTGATGGTGCATTTGCAGTGAAAGAATCCCGCCGGAATTAACCATAATGCGCTTAACGCAAAAATTATTGCCACAGTCTGTAACTTCCCAAGTTCCCCACGGACGTGTATCATGTTGTCCTCGTGCGTAATTATTCGTCATCTTAAACTCCTTTTTTAGTTTACATCAGCTAAAATCTAGTATAACAATAAAAAAAATGTTGCAACAATAATTTTGTGAGTATTCAGATGCAGATATCAGCGGCAGTCAGCGAAGCTTTGGCACTTCAGCGTTTAATAAGTGCAGAGCTACTTAAGCCAAAAACCATGCAGGAAAAGCTTAATAAAATACTAAAAGCCTTTGTCGATTCGACTAAGGTAGATTCTGCATTGCTTTATGCAACTGCCGGTGAAAATTATCTGGAACTTATAGGAGAATGGAAAGCTCAGAACTATAAATCAAATATTCGCTATAACGAGGATGCTATCGGTCGTAGCGCTGCCACCAAACGTATTATAAGAGAAACGAATGAGGCGCAAAATATTACGCTGCTGAGCATTCCTGTTACGCGTCTGAATTTAACTATCGGCGCATTGGTGCTAGTTAAAAACAATACGGAAGCATTTAATGATGCGGAAATCGAAACAGCGGAAACCCTAGCGTTGGCATTGCCTGATTTATTTTCAGATAATGAGTTTGCTGAATTTCGCAATCGCATAATCAGAGAAAAAGGTATTGTGGTGCGGGATGCGTTGCATGGCACAAGTCTCAATAAGGGTTTTGGCGTAGGTAAGGCTGTTTTGCACCATCGTCACCGCGAACTGGTTAATATATTTGCCAATAATATTGAGTTGGAAAAATCCAAATTGGCAGAAGGCCGGCAGCGTATGGTTGAATATTTTGATTCCAAAATCGAACAAGCCGGAAGTTATATCGGTAACACTACGGAAATCATGGAAGCGTACCGAATGTTTGCCATGGACAAAGGATGGTATAAAAAAATTACGGCGGATATCGAAAAAGGTTATACGGCCGAAGCAGCTGTGGAACACGTTTACGAAGATATGTGGAATAAACTTTCGGCAACGAATGATGCATATTTAAAAGAACGTTTATATGATTTGCGTGATGTTTCGGATAGGCTGCGCGCATTTATTGCCGGAGATAATCAATCTGTGGCACAAATAGCTCCCGATGAAGATATTGTGATTATTGCCCAAACCATGGGACCATCGGATTTAATGGATTATAAATATGAGAATATTCGCGGTTTGATTATAGAAGATTGCACTCCGACCATGCATGTTGTAATCGTTGCCAAAGCATTAAATATTCCGGTTATAGCCAAAATACACGGTATTTTAAAAGAAATTAAAGTAGGTGAAATGATTGCCGTGAATGGCAATGAGGCTATGGTATATACACATCCGAGTGCCAAACAGATTGCCGAGTATCAGAAAAAATCGGTACGCCTGCATAAAGTATTTGCCGAGTTGGAAAAGCTTAAACAAAAACCGACGATAACGCTTGACGGCATAAAAATAAATCTGGCAATGAACTACGGTTTGGATTTGGATTATGAATATATCAAACCGTCAAACTGCGACGGTATTGGCTTATATCGCACAGAAATTACATTTATGTCTGCCGAAAAAATGCCCGATGTAGAAAGTCAGGAACGGCAATACAAAAAACTGCTTGATGCTGTCGTCAACAAAAAAGTCATTTTTCGCAGTTTGGATGTCGGCTCTGATAAATTCTTACCGTATTGGGGCGAGATGAAAGAAGACAATCCGGCATTGGGGTGGCGTTCTATTCGCATTACTTTGGACAGGCGTGCGCTGCTGCGTCAACAGATTCGTGCTATGCTCCGTGCTGCCGCCGGCAAGGAATTAAATGTTATGTTCCCGATGGTTTCTTCACTACAGGAATTCATCGAGGCGAAAGAAACGCTGATGCTTGAATATGAACGCGAACAGCAACGCAAACAACCAACAGCTCGTGAAGTGAAAGTCGGAATTATGATAGAAGTACCATCAGTGTTGTTCCAACTTGATGAATTATTACAGGCAGTTGATTTTGTTTCAGTCGGAACCAATGATTTGTACCAATTTGTGTTTGCGTGCGATAGAGGTAATCCACGTTTATCCGATCGTTATGATGTATTGTCTGCTCCGTTTTTGAAATTGATGAAAAAAATCGTGGATAAGGCCACACAATATAAAGTTTATTGCTCAGTATGCGGAGAAATGGCCAGTAATCCGCTTGAGGCAATGGCTCTTATCGGTTTGGGGTACCGTAATTTATCGGTATCGGGTGCACGTTTTGCACAAATAAAAAACATGATACGTTCAATGAATGTCGAAGATGTTGAGGATTATATCAAAACCCTAATGAAATCACCTAAAACCAGTATACGTCCGCAATTAACGGCTTATGCGTACGATCATGCTATTGCAATTGATTAAATTATATGTTATAAACCGCAAAAACAGGAGAAAAACAGTGGAAAAAGAAATAAATGAGTCGGAAGAAATTGAGACTGTAGGGGCAATGCTGCGCGAAGCACGCATCAAATCAGGTAAGAGCGTAGCAGATATTGCGGAAGAACTGTGTATCCGTAAAGCGTATGTGATTGCAATAGAGGAAATGGATTTTGCCAATATTCCGCCGCGACCGTTCGGTATCGGCTTTATTCGCAGCTATGCTGAAATGGTGGGGCTTAACAGTGATAGAATCGTGTCATCATATCGTCAGTCTTTTCATGAAAATAAAGAAGAACGCATCAGCGAAAAAGTATCGGGAACAAGTTTTCCTTTGCCGCATTTTAAGCATATTTTAATCGGTGTATGCGGTTTGGCCGTATTGTTTGCGGTATGGTCGGTTTTGCCACTCAGTGAACAGGTGGAGGCATTTCAGGAAGATGCAGCAGACATCATTCCCGAGCCTGTAATCGTGGTTGATGAAAATACTGTGTCGGGAGCGGATTCGGAATTTAAGGAAAAGGAAGGTGAAATTACTTCCGAGACAGTATCAGATGAAAAAGCTGGAGAACAGTATAAATTGAATGAAACAGCTGCGGAAAAAAGCGCATCTGAAGAAAATTCAGCAACAGACAAAACCACAGAAGTTAATGCTGAAGAAACAAAAGAAAATACTGAAGTCGATGCATTGGAAACTGAAAATATTGATGCGAAAAATGAGACCTCTGGGCAAAATAACGTTGAAACAACATCTAATGAGGAATCTGGTGAGGAGTTTCATAAAATGCGTATGGTTCTGAGCGGACCGTCCTGGGTAGAAATAAAACAAGGCGATAAAATAATTTTACGCGGCTCCATATATAAAAGAGGATATAGCTATAATGTACCTCAGGAAAAAGGCCTGACCATTACGGTTGGAAAACCGCGTAATACCACTTTTTATATTGATGAAAAGCCGGCTAAGGTTGTTTCTGTAATGAACAGCAAACGCGTCAGTTTAGATGAATTTTTGATAAAAAAAGATAATTAGAGGATTTGATGGAAAAAGTGCAATGTGTGCGCGGCACTTATGATTTATATGGTGCCGCCAAGCGAAAAATGAAAAAAGTCGTGAATGTCGGCTCAGAAGTAGTAGAGAAATACGGCTTTGAAGAAATAGAAACACCGATTTTCGAGTTTACGGAAGTATTTGCCCGCAATTTGGGTGATACTTCGGATATCGTCACCAAAGAAATGTATTGTTTTGAAGATAAAGGCGGAGAGAGCTTGACATTGCGTCCGGAAGGAACGGCCGGTGTGGTGCGCGCGTTTGTATCCAACGGTATGCAGCAAAATTTACCGGTTAAATTTTATTACACCGGACCGATGTTTCGTTATGAACGCCCGCAAAAAGGTCGGCAGCGCCAATTTACTCAATTTGGTGTGGAACTGTTGGGAGTGGAAACACCGCAAGCTGATATTGAAGTTATCGCCATGGCGTATGAGTTTTTGGAAAAACTCGGTTTGAGCGGACAGGTTACGGTGGAAATCAACTCTTTGGGTGATGCCGAAAGCCGTGCCGCTTATCGCGAAAAATTGGTGGCATTTTTGCAAGAGCATTATAATGAGCTTTCTGCAGACAGTAGGAGCCGTTTGGAGAAAAATCCACTGCGTGTTCTCGATTCTAAGGAAGAATGCGATAAAGCGGTGGTGGAAAATGCGCCGCTGTATGCTGACAGCTTGAACGAAGTATCGCGCAAATTTTTTGCCGATGTTTTAAAAGGACTTGATATGCTTGGTATTAAATATCGCATTAATAATCGTCTGGTGCGCGGGCTTGATTATTATTCACACACGGTGTTTGAACTCACTACCGATAAACTCGGAGCGCAAGGTACGGTTTTGGCCGGCGGCCGATATAATGGTTTGGTGGCACAGATGGGTGGCGGTGATGTTGCCGGTATCGGCTGGGCCGGCGGGGTTGAGCGTTTGGCTATGCTGTTGGAACAGGATGTTTCTTTGCCGCGTCCGATAGCAGTAATTCCGGTGGGAGAAGATACCTTTGATGCCGCGCTCAAAATTGCATACAAACTGCGTTTGGCCGGTTTTTCGGTGGAACAGAGTTATAGTGGCAATATGAAAAAACGTATGATTAAAGCCAATAAAGTAAATGCCTGCAAAGCGGTAATTATCGGCTCGGATGAGCTGGCCGATAAAACCGTTACCATTAAGGATTTGGATAGTGGCGAACAAAAAACGGTGGCTTTGTCCAATTTGATTAAGGAATTGCAATAATGAATTTAGATGAAAAACTGGCTAACGTCGTTAATCGTTTTGAAGAAGTGCAAGCCTTGCTTGCGTCTGATGTTTCTACCGACGAATTGGTAAAACTCAATAAGGAACTTTCGACACTGGAGCCGGTAGTCGAGGTAATCCATAAATATCAGCACCATCAACAAATGATGGCCGATGATAAGGCAATGATGGAAGATACAACGCTCGACAAAGAAATGCGCGAAATGGCCGAGGCGGAATATTATGAGGCTAAAGAACAGTTACCGCTTTTGGAAAAAGAAATCAGAGTTATGCTGCTGCCGAAAGACAGCGACGATGAGAAAAACGCTATTTTGGAAGTGCGAGCCGGCACCGGTGGCGATGAAGCTGCGTTGTTTGCTGCGGTGTTGTTTGAAATGTATCAGCGTTATGCGCAAAAACAGGGCTGGCAGTTTGAAATTCTCGATTCCAACGAAAACGGTATCGGCGGCTATAAAGAGGCTTCAGCGCGGATTACCGGCAAAGATGTGTTTGCTAAACTCAAATTTGAATCCGGTGCGCACCGTGTACAGCGCGTTCCGGTTACCGAGTCGCAGGGCAGAGTGCATACTTCGGCGGCCACCGTGGCGGTTCTGCCGGAAATTGAAGAAGTGGATTTATATATTAATCCGGCGGATTTGAAAATCGATGTATATCGCGCATCCGGCGCCGGCGGTCAGCATGTTAACCGTACGGAGTCGGCGGTGCGTATTACCCACATCCCGACCGGTGTGGTGGTACAATGTCAGGATGATCGTTCGCAATTTAAGAACAAAGAAAAGGCGATGAACCACTTGCGCGCAAAACTTTATGACGAACAGAAGGCCAAAATCGATGCCAATTATTCGGAAAAACGCAAATTACAAGTCGGTAGCGGTGACCGCAGTGAGCGGATTCGCACTTATAACTATCCTCAAGGTCGAGTAACCGATCATCGGATTAATTTAACTCTATATAAACTCGAAGAAGTTGTTTCCGGAGAAGCTTTGGGTGAAATAATTGACGCGTTGATTGCCGAAGATCAGGCTGCAAGACTTGCTGAAATGGATTAGGAAAAAACTTAATTTATGGGATTATCAAAACTCTTAAATTTGGCCGTATGATTGTCGATAGATACGTTTGCCGTTTTGATATGTAAGGGATTAACGCTCAAAAACTGTATAATAATCTTAGCGGAGCATATTGTTTAATCTGGAGTGAAAATAAAAAGATGTAAAAAGCAATCACCGCCGGAGGTGTAAAACCATCGGCGGTGATTGGTAGTTCCAGATAAATATTCCGGAGAAGAAACTCCGAAAATACAAAGGTCAGTGCAAGTCAGAGCAATACGATATTGCCGGCGGCGATGCGACCGCGGTCATCATAAGGTTCATAACTTATCCGCTGACCTTCGTACAAACGGCGAATACCCTTTTCTTCGAGTTTGGTAATGTGTACGAATATGTCTTTACCGCCATCAGACGGCTCGATAAATCCATAACCTTTACGAGTATTAAACCACTTTACGTTCCCTGTATACATAGTTCTTCTCCTTTAAAAGTTTGAAATTCAAGTTCATCTAAAATGTCCTCAAAGTTCAAAAGTTAACCCCAATATAATCAATAACTCGTTGTTTCTAAAACTTTTATTGATTAAACCCATGTTAAAAGTATATAAAACATTATATATTCTATTGCGAATAATATATAATAAATACTCTTAACACGATTATAAATATAACTTATCTGTCGAGAATCAACCGTAAAATTATGAAATTACGAGCAAATAATTGATAATATATTGAATTTACAAAGCAAATAATAAATCGAGACATATCGAAAAAACTGAGAAAAAATATTAAAATAATTTATCTGATTCATTGATTATGCAAATAATCAGCTAAGTAACCGATTGATTATAAATAAAATAACGCGATTTATCTCGATTCGCGAATTTTATTGAAAAATCAGACGTTATGGAAAGCAACTAATTAGTAGACTTAAATTTATGTTTATTATTACTTTTTT
>JAFSWL010000028.1 GCA_017444525.1 Alphaproteobacteria bacterium | reverse complement strand
TATATGATAGTGGCAGTGATACACGCAATTGCTTTGTTTGCTATACTTTACTTCTTCCATAACCGCAGTATAGCGCGAAGATTTAGGATTGTCTACATCTACCTGCTCACGCAGGTAGTGTTACGTTCGAACCATAAAAAATGAGCGGATTCATATCCGCCCATTTATCAAAAATAAAAAATCTTCATTTTTCAACATGATAAAATTGTTTATTAATTAAATAGTTTAACAATACCAACGAAACCAATTTAATCAAAATGTTGATATTAAAACCGGTTCCGAGTTCAATTATCAACAATACCAAATATCCCAAAGTCGTAATCCGTAAGGTGCGGGCAAACGCGGGAGATACCACCCTACCGAGAAGCAATTGTGAGAGTGCGGAGTAAATCAAAACAGCAAACCCTATCCACGCCATCATCATTACAAATATAACAGCAAACAAATAGCCGTCAACATATGTTTCCAACCATTTTACCCCTTCATTAAACATTTTTGAATCAACCGTAATATTCGGTAAATCCTGCAAACTTCTGATTTCTGTTTTTTGTGGAGTTACACCGTACATATACTTGCGGCTGAAGTATAATCCGCTGTTTTTAATCTCGTCCGCACTCAGTTCGTCTACTTCTGTATTTAAGATCACATATATCGTTTTGTTATTTAAATTATACTCTTTGCTAATAATGGTATCTTTAGGTTCAACGATGGCACCGTCTTCAATTGTAATCGGCAAAAATGCCTGAGCTTCTTCCGCTATGTACGGTGTAACGGTTTTAACAAACAAAGAAGTTTTAGAGGTGGTTATCCATGCAATTGCCAAAGAAAAAATAATGGCTAACCCGACTCCTATCCATTTTGTATCAAGTAAAAGTTTTTTCATTTTAATCTCCTTTTTGTTATATTAATATTCATCAAATAAATCAGGCTCCTGAGGTTCTTTTCGAGCCAACATCTCCATAGCTTGTTTCACTATTGTATATGACACAGACGACTGATACGCAAGAGAAATTTTATCAATTTCGATAATCAGAGCCTCGATATACGCAAACGAGCGTTGAGCATTGTTTATTATATATTGCAAAATCTCCGGAGTTATTGTCAGTTGACGGTCATTAAACAATTTAACAATCAACATTTGCAACATTATATCATCTGGTTCTAAAATACCGGCACACGGCAGCATATTAAGACGCGTCTGCAAGTCTTTAAGCGCAAACCTCATCCGCGCCGGTGCCTGCTCTGCCGTAAAAAGCAACCAATGGTTCGGAGAATCGAAGAGATTAAACAAATGGAACAAAGCTTCGTTATTATTTGCGGCTGATAAATTTTCAACTATCAGCACTTCATTTTCCTGAGCAAATCGCTTAACGCTGCGCATATTAACCGCTTCAGCCTCAACAATTTTTACCGACCTTGATTTTGGAGTCGAGCTGCGAACTTTATCGGCAAAAATCCTTGCCAAATGAGATTTACCACAACCTTTTGGACCATAAATAACAGCTCCGAAACCGATCCAGCGCGGCCACATTTCCAACAATCCGAACGCTTCACTATTACAGGCGGATACCATAAAATCATCGCGTCCCATATAATTATGCGTTTCAAAATCCAGCGGCAGCTGTTTTAATATATCATCGGAAGCTATCATGATTTTGCCAGCACCATTTTAACTTTTTTATTTAGATCATCAAGTCCGTAAGGCTTGGCTATAAAATAAAATTCCTGCGAACCGGCCAATTCTTTACGGGCAATTTCTTCGGAATAACCGGAAGCCAGAATTATCTGAATATTCGGATATTTTTCATGAATCGCAGTAGCCAATTCGGCTCCACTCATACCGGGCATCATCATATCAGTAATGACCAGATCAAATTTTTCTCCGGCCTCTATATGTTCCAAAGCATTCTCGGCCGATATACAATCCACCACATCATAGCCTTTTTGCCGCAACCCGCGTGCTCCTACCATACGCACGGCATCTTCATCATCAACAAACAAAATACGTATCTCCCCCGGATTTCGCAACACGGTGCGCTGACTGTCAAATTCCGCAACGTTTAAGCCCAATATCACTTTTTGGGTTTTATCATTGGCATAGTGCGGCAAAACCGTAGTCATTGCCGCATTACCGGACTTATCAAGAATTATTTCTGGAGCATCCGGTTCTGGCACCGAACGGGCTATTTCCGTATTACTGTAAGATGGCAGATAAATATCAAAAGTAGTCCCCTTACCTACCTCGCTATGCACCTTTAAAAAGCCGTTCATTTGCCGCACGCTACTATCGACTACCGCCAACCCTAAACCGGTTCCTGAATTCAATTTTTTGGTAGAAAAGAACGGTTCGAATATTCTTTCAAGATTCTCCGGCGGAATACCGCATCCGGTATCACTGACACTGATTACCACAAAATCACCGGGTTTAATTGTATCAGCACCATATTGGTACGGAGCATTCAATCGTTCCAAACGAGCAGATAAAGTCAGTGTTCCTTCACCGTTCATGGCATCACGGGCATTTATTGAAAGATTAAGCAATATCTGCGAGAGCTGCACCGTGTCAACGCGTATATAACCTAAATCAGAACCGTAATTAACATTAAATTTTATTTTTTCACCCAAAATACGTGAAATCAGATGATCATTTTCGGTAAAGGCCTCGGTTGCATCTATTACTTTAGGATTGAGCGGCTGTCGACGCGAAATAGCCAACAACTGACGAGTAACGCCGATAGCTGTGGTTACGTTGTTTTTCAGTTCAATCAAATCAACAAACGATGGATCGCCAATACCATGCCGACGCAGCAACAAATCACAATAGCCGACAACGGCTGTCAGCAAATTATTAAAATCGTGCGCAACCATACCGGCAAGTTGACCGAATGCCTGCATTTTTTGAGCCTGAGCCACTTGCATTTCCAAACTGCGGCGATTAGTTGTATCCTGAACATAAATCACAAAACCATTTTCTTCCTGAATATCATCCCCTTTGTATTTATCGGAGGCATATACGCTCAAACGTACACTGCGCTCATCTGTACCGGAATTTAATGTTGTTTCAATTGTATTTTCTGACGTGTTATACAATTTGTCGCGCAACAGTTGTTTTAATTGTTTTTGAGCATCTTCATTGAGATAAGCGGTGATTTTATGGCCAAATACATCACGATTTTTGCGTTCAATCAGCATTTCAACATACTTGTTGATTTCTACAATATTCTGGTGTCCGTCTAGTAAAATAATCCCAACCGGAGCTGTTTCAAACAGATATTCAAACTTATCGATAATTAAATTCAAACGATTTTGCAACTGAGCATCGTTCGGTAAATTCCATATAACGACACCACGCGTCTTAAGCTCATTGTTTTCACGAACATTACGCTGGCGTACAAAAGCATCGAAAGTATCTTCAGATGTTTTAAATGTAAGGTTGTCATTGTATACACCGGTCGGGGTATGCAGCAATTCCAGTTTAGATGCCACGAAATCATCAATAGACTTACCGATAGCCTCCTTTTTATCGATTCCGAGTTTTTCAGTCAAAGTATCATTGATGTATTCTATGCAGCCTTTATCGTCGCATGTATACAATCCTACCGGAAGATAATCTAAAAACGAATGTAGCGAGGACATCTCATTTCTAAACACCGCATCCATATTTTTATGAGCGGTGATATTCTCTATTGTCCAAAAAATACAGGTTTCTTTTTTGATTTTGTTAAGTGAAAAATCAGATTCAAATATATCGGTTTTTTTTAAATAAATCGGTTTAACACTTACTTTAAGCCATTCCTCCGCTACAAAAACACTATCTTGTTTAGGATTAAGCGAAAGCTCAACCGTTACCGCTTGTAACTTATTAATTGCGGTAATAAGCTTTTGCAAATCCATTTTATTGGCCGGCAAATCAATAATATTCTGTTCCAAAAACTGCAAAACCGGCATATTTTGTAAATATTCGGCAGCCGCCCGATTGATGATTATGGCTTCGCCTTCGGCATTATCTACCCGATAATATTTTGATTTATCATTCAAAAGTTCGGCTGACAATGCCCCGAAACCAATTGCCGTTTCACTGACCTGTAAAACACGAATCGTTATCAGAATGCATAAAACATTCCAGACAACAATTGCTATTATAATATAAAAGGAAAACTGTGGGTATATAAAAAGTGTAAACAAGCTCAAAGACATAAACATTATCGAATATGCCAAAAAGAGTAAATTTCTCTCGAGCTGTCTATCCGGACGATGATTATTTATATCTTTAAGCATGTTATTCAACCTTTAGGTAAGTAAATCAGCTTTGGTTTTGCCAGTACGCTCGGTAATTTCTCCTATCTGACGCGAAACATCGGCTAAACTCTCTAGCATTTTTTCAACATTTTCATCAAAATTTTGTGTTGCATAACGTTCCAAATATACACGAAGCGTGGCTCCGGTGCTGCCTGTACCTGATAAGCGATATACAATCCGTGAATTGTCGGTGAAATATATTATCAGGCCGTTTTTGGTGGAACTGCCATCAACCGGATCATTATAAATAAACGGATATGCCTCGCGAACTGTATAGGTTCCGAAAGTTCTCCCAGTCAACTTCGGTAAACGCGTTTCCAAATCCGCCATCAGTTTATTGGCTACTTCGGTATCGGCAATTTCATAGTCATTGCGCATATAATAGCTACGGCCGTATTTCTGCCAATGCTCATGTGTGATCTCAGAAACAGATTTACCGGTTACGGCAATGATATTGAGCCAGAACAAAATTGCCCAAATTCCGTCTTTTTCACGAATATGGCTGGAACCGGTACCAAAACTCTCTTCCCCGCAAAAAGTAATGCGGTTACTATCCATTAGATTACAGAAATATTTCCAGCCGGTCGGTACTTCATAATATCCTATTCCCAACTTTTCGGCCACACGTTTTACCGCGGTCGAAGTGGCTGCTGATTTTGCCACACCGTAAATACCATTTTTATATGCCGGAATCAGTTTATAATTATCGGTCAAAATTGCCAAGCTATCACTCGGTGTTACAAAGAATTTTTTACCCAAAATCATATTGCGATCGCCGTCGCCATCGTTGGCCGCGCCAAAATCAGGCGCTTTATCTGACCACATCAAATCCACTAAATCTTTGGCATATATCAAGTTCGGATCCGGATGCAAACCGCCGAAGTCTTCCTTTGGTATGTAATTAATCACCGATCCTTTAGGGGCTTCCAAAATTTCTTCAAAAATTTTCAAAGCATACGGACCGGTTACAGCATTCATTGCATCAAACCGCATGGTAAAACCTCCGGCAAACAATTTACGAATAGCCTCAAAATCAAAAATATTCTGCATCATATCGATATAATCTTTAAGCGAATCGATAACTTCTATTTCCATATCGCCTAACTTTTGCACACCGATTTCACTCAAATCAATATCAGGTGCATCCAAAATGGCATATTGGGTTATATTTTTTGTATTCTCATAAATTTTATCACTTAAGCTTGTCGGGCATTGCCCACCCGAAGCAATTGCGTATTTAATTCCAAAATCACCGTCCGGCCCGCCAGGATTGTGAGAGGCTGTCAAAACAAAGCCGCCGTCCGCCTTATTTTTCAGCAGAACACGCGATGCCGTCGGGGTTGAAATATAACCGTTCTGCCCGACAATCATCTTTTTCATACCTGCAGCTGCCGCCATTTTCATAATTTTCTGAATAGCAATTTTATTATAGAAGCGTCCGTCTCCTCCTAAAATAAAAGTCTGTCCTTTAACTCCGCCGATAGCATCGAAAATACTCTGAATAAAGTTCTCCACATAATTTTCCTGCATAGCGGTCTTAGACTTTCGGCGCAAGCCGGCCGTTCCCATTTTTTGGTCGGTATATGGTGCTGTTTTAACAATTTTATGCATAATAACATTCCTTTCAACTGAAATAAAAATAATCCTGTTTGCTATATATGTAACATTAAAAAGGTTGCAAGGTAAAGTTTTTTTATTTAACTTGGGTACAAATTATTTATCAATAAAAGCTAACGTCAAGAATTTATACCGAGGAGTTTATTTTCAATTGAAGACAAAGATTTGTAAATTACTTTTGCCACAAAAAATCAGTCAATGTCAAAATCTCGCGTCTGGCGTAAACATCAGACATAGACATCTTGAATAATTTGCGAAAATTTGCCATGTCTGCTGCGCAATAACCGTTTGCAATGTAGCGAAATGCCTCTCGATCATGTAATGGCTCTGCAATACGAAAACCATAGCGTTTGGTTGCTGACTGAAGAATGTTTTTGATGTTGCCGTCGTCATCAACCGTCTGGTTTACAACTGCTATCCAATTAAGATATTTTATACCGCGTGCCGCAATATTCTTCTTGGCCTCCCAAACTAAATTCACATAAGGATGGGTCAACTGCCAATCAAAATCATCCGCTGTCTGTCCTACGGTAATCAATGTATGCGCTTTAGCAAATATATCGGCATAGTCAGTTGCGTTTGCGGTTGGAATATCGGCAATAACAACTGTCTTTTCGCTGCTGTCTGCCTGTAAATCACTTTTTTCCAACAAATACGGCATCGGTAAATCCATACGGCTCTGACTACGCAAAATCTGCCGCTGTTCCATAAACTGCTTAACTTCAGGGTTTTGCGGTGCGAACAATCCGACTTTATATCCATCCGACCATAAAGCTGCAGCTAAATTGAGTGCCAAAGTTGTCTTACCGGTACCTTTACGCGGACTGCTTATGACTATAATCGGTGTTTCCATTATTTTTGCGCCAAATTCATTGTACTGTTTTCAACCACAACTATACACGATTTCTTTTGACTTTTCATACCGTTGCAGATTTGCGAAGCCGTATTCTTAGCCATTCCGACAACTTTAGAGCGATACATTGTTCGATTTGCCACTTTGGTTTCTTCGATTTTTACACCATATACCGCATACTTTTTAGCCAAATCATTTTTAATACTGTTAGCATAATTTTTTGCACGTTGATAATCGGAGAATGCACCAACCTGAATGGCAAATGCACCGTTTTTTACCGGATTTTTCAAACTTGCCGATGCTACCTTAGTCGGCTGCTTGGTTTCAATATTCTTGGCAACAAAAGTCCGTTTATTATTTTGCTCCACCGATTTAACCGAAGCCAATTGAGTTGTATTACCGTTAATCGAGCGAGTAAGAGCTGCAACATCAATTCTATCGGATTTTTTGAGTGCGCCCAACCCTTTATCCATCATTACAGAAGCTTTTTTATCACGTTCATTCAAGTAGCGATGTCCCATAGTTACAGCAATCACTCTTTTATTATATCGTTTGGCTGAAGTGATAATATTGTATCCCGAAGCTGCAGTATAACCGGTTTTCATCCCGTCAGCACCGGAAAATGTATTCAAAAGATGATTATGACCTGTAATCAGCTGACCTTTATATTTAAAGCTTTGCACCGAAAACCATTTATAATATTGCGGAAAATGATGATATACCGCCATAGCCAGCTTTGACATATCGCGAGCTGTAGTTTTTTGCATTGAATTTGGTAATCCGGAGGCATTTTTGAAAGTAGTACGATTCATATTGAGTTTACGCGCTGTTTTAGTCATTAGCACGGCAAATTCGGCTTCATTTTTGGAAAAATGTTCTGCCAAAACAGTGGCACAATCATTGGCAGATTTAACTATCACCGCCATAATTGCGTCTTTCACCATAATTTTTTCGCCGGCTCGCACGCCTAATTTTGAAGGTGAACGGCTAGCTGCTGTTGCAGAAACATTAAGCTTATCAGTCAGTTTGAGCCGACCGTTCTCCAACGCATTAAAGGTGATATATAATGTCATAAGCTTTGTCAGGGAAGCTGGATAGCGTAGTTCATCAGCATTCATTTCGTACATGACCTTACCGTTATCGGCGTTTACCATAATTGATGATGTAGCGGCATATACTCTGGCAGAACTTAAATTTATAGCCATAACTAACACAAATAGCGCAATTTTTTTTATCATCTTTTCCTCATTTTATCTTATTTGTGTGATTATAAAACAAAATTGGTAAACAAAAACTAAAGACGCAGATATAATTTAGTGTTATGAACATACGAACATATAAAAAAAATCCGCCAGAATAACCTGACGGATTTTTTTTACACTTCTTCAATCCAATGCCAATCATACGGATAAATGCTTAATTTCTGATTTTTAAAGCACAATTTGTGTTCCGGCTGTGCTAAAAGCATACGCACAAAATCACGATCATCTTTATCATAAAAATTACGGATAAATCTATACATAAACAATACTCCGTAAATTGTCAGAAAAGACAGCATTATCGGCTTAAATCTCGGCAGCGGCACAAACACCTCGATAAAAAGCAGCATTATGCAGAAAATTACACAGAAGCGGATACCTATGCCGATAACAGCAATAAAGCTGCGCAGTAAGTATTCAACAAACTTAAAAATTACGGCTTTTAATACAAAATATAAGCCTAAAAAAATTTTTAACAGTAACTTCATAATACTTAATCAAATTATTAATATTTGCAGTCATTATAGATATTTTTATATATTTTGCAAGCTTTTTACAAAAAAATTTTATTTTACTATTGACTTTATATTCTTTTACAGTTATTAAGGTATTGCTTATGGCGGATGTAGCTCAGTTGGTTAGAGCGCTGGTTTGTGGTACCAGATGTCGTCAGTTCGAATCTGATCATCCGCCCCATCTCTAAAATTCTCCCGTCGGGAGTTTTTTTTATTTATAATGTAAAAAGCGAAATAATTTAATTTTGTTAGCCAGTGAAAGCCCTGTATATCCGATAAGTTTCAGATTATACAATTTTTTCAATGCAGTCTGGGCTGCGGCATATAAAGCTCTATCTTTACTGCGGCGAGTACTGTTCATCATCATTTTAACAGTTCGGGCAATTCGCGTATCGCGAACCAATCCCCATAAATCAGGATAATTTTCTTTATAGAATTTGCGCACACTGTGAATTCCGATAACATAATCATTCAACTTCTTCTGATTGAAACTGCTGCGCATAATTGAATTTTCCGAAATACGATAACCATAAAGTTTTTCATTTACCCAAACAAAATTCTTAGCCTTGGCAAACACACAGCAATTGTACACCCAATCTTCGAAATATATCCCCGGAATAAAAGAAATACCGGATATAACATCCCGTTTATACAATTTATTCCACACATTAAAATGAATAAAATTCTTGCGATTCATCAAAACTTCAAGTGCAGGTTCATATTTTTGCGGCTGCACATTTTCCAATTCCGGCAAGGCATCATCGTTATAAATTTTACAAAAATTACAACCAACTATGTCGGCATTACTTTCTACAGCTGCTTTGTACAATACTTCAAGAAACCGAGGATGTACAAAATCATCACTATCGATAAAAGCAATATGCTCAGCCGTTGCCTGTTCCATTCCGACATTTCGTGCTATCGATAACCCTTGATTTTCTTGAGTTATGATTTTAAAACGAGAGTCTTTCTTTGTAATTTTTTTCAAAATAGCGGCACTTCCATCATGAGAGCCGTCATTAACGCAAATAACCTCAAAATCACGGAAAGTTTGTACTAAAACACTTTCCAAGCATCTATTGAGATGCTGTTCTACGTTATAAACAGGTATAATTACTGAAATCGACGGCATATCCGCTCCGGTTAAAATTTTATGATGCAAACAAATATATATTGCACAAAACCGCGGATGTCAAATTAATTTTATTTTTACTATACGAAAGCGGCTTTAAACACTTTAGCTTGTGAGATATTAAAGCCGCTTATCAATTCAAAATTGTTTGGTTAAAAAACATATTTAAAGTTCATCCATCCGCTATGATCCTGATATCTTTTACGGAATTTGGCTTCGTAACCGGCCCCGATTTCCAGATGATCAGTCAGCATAACCGTGGTACCTACACCGATTTCGACTCCGAAGCGCGGTATTCTTTTGCCGTTAACGGTATAATATTCACCATTGCTCAAGCCAACTGTAGAGCTGTCTTTATCGCTGATAACGTCATACATTGCACCGACATACGCGCTCGGTTTAAATCTGCCGTAGACGATTTCGGCCTTTATTCCAAGTGTTGTCCGCAGCAAATCCATATCATTGCCGGAAACGTTCTGCATAGCTTCGTCAACATAGCCATGGCGCTTGATTTTGTAATATCTGGCACCTAATTCCGGCGTGAAGTACTTAAATGTATATCCGGTTAAGCCCTGAACACTATAAATATTTGCTTTATAGTGCGCGGCAATATTGTGTCCGATAACGTGCTTATCTTCATCATAATCTGCCGTACCGTAACTCAAAACGCCATTGGCAAACCAGTTGCTCGGACGATATTCGCCATAAACATAGCCCTGAAGGGTTTTTATATTAACATCACGCTGAAAAGCATCGACATTGGTATCATCATACTGTACGCCCAAACCGACTTTGGCGCTTGACGTAATCTTCCTATCAACACCGGCAATAAAGCCGCGGTCATCAGCATCATAACCATAAACATTGCCGTGATTCTGCATTTTGGATTCGGCATAATAAGTCTTTATCCATGCTTTTACATTACTTAAGTCCGGATATCCGTCACCTGATGACAAACCTTCTTCTCTGAAAGATCTAATCAAGTGATTATCAACTGTCAGCAGCAATCTGTCGGTCAAGTCAATCAATGCGGCTTGAGCCATGCCATCATCATTCGGCGCCAATGCCGTCAGAGCCTTATTAAATTCCGCACCGTCGGTTTGTGCCAAACGCGCCAGATCACCGGCAATCCCCTGTGCCGTCGGATTGCCGTGCGACGGGCCGTCCACCCACGCGCCGGCGGTATCCTGATTGGTCTGCGTACCTTCATTTTCCTGAGATACTTCACGTGCTGTTTTGGTTTGATACACTTCGTAAATACCTGATTTTTCAGATTTACGCGCAAAACCATACATATTGTTATGGAAAACATCCGTGAAGTTGTTGTTATTGATATCCGAGCCGTCGCTCAAACTGAGCAGCGCCACTTCACCGGTCTTTTTACCGTCCAGCGGATTTTGCCCGAAAGTAATATCGAGTTTAGCTCCGTTTGCAATATCAAACGCATCTGCCCTGATACCGCCGAATGTCTGCAAATCATCAACATTAAGTGTCAGCTGCGAACCTTTGCCGAACGTAGCATTTCTGACATTGATTTTGTTATTATTCACATTAACTTCCGAACCGGATTCAGCCACCAAATCAACATTTTTGCCAAAGCTGGAGGAAGTTGCCGTAGCTTTAACTCCTTGCAATACAACCTTGTTGTTGCTGACTTTTTTATTGCTCAAATCGACATCGCTCAGCATATTGACAACACCATTATTACCGTCGATTGATGTAAATTCTGTATTCTTTAAGCTGACGGCACCGCTGTTAACAATGTTATTTACCGAGCCACCGCTCAAAGCTGCATCGCTGCCGTTAACGAGTGTTGTCAGTTTAGAATCCTTGGCAGTCAGTGTGCCGTTGTTATCAACCTCTCCCTCTACCACGGCATTATTAAAGTCTGCCGTACCGTCAACACCGAGCGGAGCATCACCTTTTAACACCACATCAACCAAAGTCAAAGACGTATCTTCCGGTACATCAAAATTGCCGTGTCCGTTCAAGTCAATCGTTGATTTCTGCTCACCGTCTGCCACACCCTTAATCGTTAAATTGCCGTAAGTTTTGCCCAAATCATCTTCCAGCGTATAAACTTCATCGGCTGTATCGGCAATAAAGTTTTTATTATCTAATTCTGCCTGATTGACGAGTTTCAACGTATCGCCGAGTGATTCTTTGCTGTCTACATCTGTTTCACGCGTATTCATACCGATAGAGTCATTGAGCGTATCGGTTGTAGCTAAACCGAGCTGCCCGTATTTGGTATATTCCTGAGTATATCGGTATAATTTACGCGACCACTTGGTATCTGTTGTAACGCTGTCTTCTTCGCCGGTTTTGCGATGTTCAAGTATAAACTCATCGCCGAGTTCGGCTTTAGCATCATCACTCAGAGCCAACTGCAGATTTGCCGCATCGGTTGTGCCCTGAGTCTTAAGAATCTGCACTTTAAAGTTTTCATCGCGAACGTCTTGCAAATTGCCGTTTTTCTGCTCAAAATGGTTGAGTGTAACCACACTGCCGCTTTGCGGAGTTGCAACGGTCGTAACAAAGCGGTCTGCCGTTTTATTTTCCACATCCACATCAACCGACCATTTGGCACTTGCATCAGAAGTCAAAGTATTCACAGAATAGTCTTTAACCGTACCGTCATTGAGTTCCATATTTACCGTATCAACGCTCACATCAGCTTTTTTGACATCGTTATAAAGCCGAACCGTACCTGTTGCATCACCGGTAATATTCGCAGCATAAGCTTCATCGCCGTCAACCGAATCCCGCAAAGTAAACACACCGTTGTTTTTTGCTTCTATATTTAATACCGGAGTTGTCGCCGTTGTCGGATTGCTCTTCATATAAATTGCAGTATCGGCGCTTGCCGCTTGGCCTGCAGTATTGCCTCTAATCTCCGAAGTACCGTTATCGGCAATAATTTTCACGGTCGAACCGGAAGCGATTGCTCCGGCTTCAGTACCGCTGTTATCATAAAAATTGATATTTACCGCTTCAATGGTTCCGTCATTGGCCGTAATTTCACCGTTGTTGCCGGAAATTTCGGCATTATTTAGATTTAACTTATCATCAGATGCGCTCAAAGTTGCTACCGTTGCCGCGTTTGTTACCTTAACGTTGTTCAGCGAAACCGTGGTTCCGGTTTCGGATAAATCAAACAGTTTGGCACCGTTACCATCAAGAGTAGAAACATTTTTACCTTGTCCATTGATATTCAGCTCGCCGGCATGGGTTGTGCCGATATCATCATTGCCGTCTCTTACTTTATATGTCGCTTGGTCGGCATTAAAATTACGTTTAGCCAAATCTGCGGTATTGACAAGCATCAACGTATCGCCGAGCGATTCGTCATAATCAGTACTCTCATTACGTGTGGTCAAACCGATAGAGTCATTGTACGTATCGGTTGTAGCCAAACCGAGCGTGCCGTATGTAGTGTCACTAGTGCCGGTTTCGCGGAAGTCATGTGACCAATTGGTGTTTTCGGTAACTGCTTCTTTTGTTGTATTCTTTTCTTGCGTTACCACAAATTCCCCACCGAGTTCACCTGCCGCTTGAGCGGTCAGAGCCAACTGCAGATTTGCCGCTTCTGTCGTTCCTTGCGTCTTAAGAATCTGCACTTTGAAATTTTTATTGGTAATTTCATTAAACGCTTTGTCTTTTAAATTAAAGTGATCAATCAGCACCACCTTTCCGGCAGTTTCGGTCTGGGTAGTAGTGCCGAAAGCGTCGGCTTCTTCACCTTCAACGCTGAAATCAATCGTCCATTTGGCGGTATTATCGGCAACAAGATTATACATACTGTATTCTTTGATATTGCCGTCGGCCGTGCTGATGTTTGTGGAATCCGCCGTTATAAATGCGCTCTTGATATCGTTATAAAGATTGATATGACTGTTGGCATCGCCGGTTAAATGGGCTCTATACCCCGAAGAACCGTCAATCGAATCATAAAACGTCAAAGTGCCGCCGTTTACTGCCTCCAATTCTAGCAGCGGAGAAGGTGTTGATGATGTTTTATTTACATAAATTGCTTCGTCTTTCTCTTCTTTGTCAGCAAGTGCGGATTTGCTTATGGTTTTGTTGCCATGGAATACCGATGTTCCGTTATCGGCTTTAATCATTAAATCTTCTGCAGTGAAAATAGCGCCGCCGAGAGCGTAACCGTTAGTGCTTTCCGCCACGTTGTCATAAAAATTGGAATTGATGATACCGCCGATTTTAGATAATGTGTTGTTTTCAAATTTGTAACCTAAAGCGTAAGTGTTATAAATGGCACCGCCGACGGCAATGGAATTACCGGCATTATAAGCCTTATTTTCTCTGAAATCACCGGTTATATTTCCTATAATACCTTCGTTGCTGATAGCACCGCCGGAAGCAACAACTTTGCCGGTACCGCCGTTTGTTGCAGTCAGTACTTGGTTATTGGTGAAGTTACCGGTAATATTGCCGATGAGCGGATTTCTCTTAACATTTGCCAATGCGCCGCCGCGAGCTCCCTGTGAAGCACTATGAACCGATTGTGCATAATTGTCGGTAAAATCGGCATAAATATTTCCAATCATGCCAAGTCCGCTCGTTCCGCCTTGATATTTATTATAGCCGGAGCTACTGGATGGATCCTGTTGCCATAAAGTGTTAGGGTCGCCGTAGTTGGCGATAGCACCGCCGATAGCCGCAACATGAGAAGCGTTTTGCGCATTACCTTTAGCATAGTTGCCGATAAACACCGCTTTTTTCTCGGCAGTACCGATATCACCGATGGTTGCAGTATTGAAAATTGCACCGCCGCCGGCAAATACCGGTTTGCTTTCATCAACCCACGTCGAATAATTGCCTGTATAAGTTCCGTTAATTTGATTGATTATTCCTCTGCCATAATACCACCAATATCCCGAGTTCTTAGAGGCCGTAAGATGGTTGATAACGGCACCGCCGGCAGAACCGAACTGATCCTCTGATGCAGCCATATACGCGCTCTTGGTATAGTTGCCGGTAAAATCGGCATCAAGTAACGAGAGTTCTGAATTGCAGTTATATAAACCACCGCCGAAAGCAAAATAACTGACATTATTATTGCTGACATAGTTTTGATTGAACACAGTTCTTTTGTCACCGGAACTGATAATTTGCGTTTTTACCGGCTGATGATCGTAATAATATTCATTGCCGCCTTTGATATAAAGCGCACCGCCGTAAGATATGGAATTGGCACCGGTTACACGGTTGTTGGTAAAGGTAACGTTTTCAAAAATTTGATTATGTCCATAACCGGCTTCGACTGAAAATTTTCCAGAATCATAAAAACCCGCTCCCCATTGAGCTACTTGTCCGTTTTTGATTTCCGTATTCAACAAATGAAGCGTTAAAGATGCGTTTACAGGAGGGATACCTTGAAGCACAAATCCGACGTTGTTATTCATATCAATAGTAGAATTTCGGATGATAAGTTCACCGCCACTTGCATGGTTGATTGTTATCTGTCCGTTTGAAGAATAATCACCGGATCAAATCGCCTTTGTATTGTATCCGGTATATGTGTTAGCCATATCTTTCAGCGTTATCATTTCTCCGGCATGAGCGTGACCTTCCGGATATTTTTCCGCCGCATCACCGAAGTTTTCGCCGTAACATTTATATCCGGCAGGACAAGTCTCCGTCGCCATCGCCGGAGCTGCCGCGACCGCGCCCAGTGCGAATAAACCCATATTAATTAAAAAACATTTTTTCAAAACACTGCGATATTGTGCTGAAAGTAATCCCAAAGCGGTGCGTGTATAGTTCATAGTCCTTAGTCCTCCTCCCTAAAGGGAAATACATAATAAAATCAATAAATTAAGCAAATAATCTTAAGTCCCATAATGCATTACAAAGACGCATTTTACACTATTGTAAGCTGTAAAGCTTAACAAAAGTTAAACTGTAGATACAATAAATTGTATTGCTCTATCAGTCAATAAGTTGAGGTTTTTATGCACCGATAGAATAAAGTCATACGGAAGAATAAAAAAGTCGTCGTTTATTTCCGATAAGAAACAATAATAGAGTCATCCCTCTCGCAGCGCTGTGCAGAGTACACACCAATAAAGTCATCCCTCGCTGAGCCGGAGGCGAATGCGTCCAGGGATCTACCGAATCATTATTTAGTATTCTTCAAAGTAAGTGTATAGGTAAGGAAGTATTTTATCCCCTCTGTTCCCTTACTTGTAAGGGGAAGAATAAAGTGGAAGATCGCTTGACGTTCGGACTTGCGCCGAACGAGCGATGACATTTTATTTATTTTTTTATTTGAAGATGCCCTGATGATTCCTGACGGAATCGAGGCATGACGGTATTTTTTTAGCGTCGATTGAACGATAATTTTAATTTTATACACCGCATACAGCAGTTCTCAGATAACACAACGTGATTTTCATAAGTAAAAATCAACCCATTCGTTTAATACAGTCTATAAACAGTTATCTTTTAAATCCTTGAGCCACTACATACATTTCTACAGAATCCTGTCGGCTGGCATCCGGTTTGTAATGCGTTACTTTATTAAAATGACGTTTCATATCGTTTAATAAATTCTGTTCGGTACCACCCTGAAAAACTTTGGCGATAAAAATACCACCATCGGTCAATATTTCTTTGGCAAATTCATACGCCATTTCTACCAGACCAAGCGTTCGCAAGTGGTCAATATTTTGTACACCGGTGGTGTTGGCTGCCATGTCACTCATTACCACATCAACCGCACCGTGAAGCAATGATTTGATCATCTCCGGTGCTTCATCTGCGGTAAAATCCTGTTGCAATAAAATTGCTCCCTTTATCGGCTCAGTCGGCAACAAATCCATACCGACAATCTGCCCCTCTCCTTTGTTACGCATCGCCGCAACTTGTGTCCACCCCCCCGGTGCACAGCCTAAATCAACAATAGTTTTACCCTTGCCCAGAAAATGATACTTTTCATCCAATTGAATCAGTTTAAACGCGGCACGCGAACGATAGCCTTGTCTTTTTGCTTCTGCCACATACGGATCATTGAGTTGCCGTTCTAACCAACGATTTGATGATACACTGTTGTATTTGGCTTTTTTTACACGCACCGTCAACATTTTGCGGCCGCGTACCTGTTTAGCCGATTGCGTCAACTTTGCCATTTTTGCCTCAAATCTTCAATAATTGCATCTTGCGCACCCTTAAGTGATGAAGTCAGTACTTTAATTTGCAGGGTGTCGTAAATTTCCTTAAATATAACCGAGGCCGCAACCATTACCGGAGCACGGTTTTTACCTATATATTGATTTTGCGCCAACTCTTCCAAAGTTTGATGTTGCAAGCAATTAATCGCCTCATCTATACGCACGGTTTCGGCAGACATGCCGTCAACGAGGTCTTTATCATAACCATCGGTGTTCCACACCATACTCATCAAGCGTAATGCCGTGCTTGAAGTGGCAATACAATCGCACTGTTTCAAATACATCAAAAATTCAGAGCCATGCAAAAATTCCAATGCGTATTTTTTAATTTCCATGCGCAATTTTTCTGCGTTTTCCTGATTATATTCCGTCAAGCCAAAAGCTTCGGAGGCATTGCGCGCACCCCATGGTATGGATATAGTATATAATATTTTAGGCTTATTTTCATTGGTCGCCAACGTAATCTCGGTAGAACCGCCACCAAGGTCATAAACCAAAACATACGGCATATCCGCTGCGGCATTCAGACGCGCACCGCGTAAATTCAGCAACGCTTCTTCCACCGCATCAATAATATCGAATTTTATGCCGCATAACTCTTCTGCCATCTGTACAAATTTTTCACCGTTGGAGGCCATACGACATGAAGCTGTACTTATGGCGCGATAATGTGTAACCCGATAATTTTTGAGATGCTCGGCGCACTGCGATAAAAACTTTAATGTTCGTTCCATCGCTTGGGCCGTAAAACATTGATTGGCATACATTCCTTCACCCAAACGCACTGCCTCGGCCTGACGATACAACAAATTACCGGCGATATCTGTAATACGCAGACGGCAAGAATTAGTGCCTAAATCAATGGCTGCCAAATTTCCGGTTTCCATTTTTTCTCCTTCCGAAATATCTTCTGTAACGACCGTCTTTGCGGAAATAATTGTTTTTCTGATGATGTATCATGTCAAGCAAAATACCTTCGCGGATTCCGCGGTCGGCAATTGTAACTTCAGAAATCGGCCAAAATGTTGTCAGTGCTTCGATTATGCTGCAGCCGGATATGGTGAGATCAGCTTTTTGTTTGCCGATACAAGAATGACGACAACGTCCCTCATGCCCCATTTTTTTTATACGTCCGATAACGTGCTCTATTTCCGAACCGGACATTGCCAAACCATCCACCGCGGCTCGATTGTAGCGAGGCAAGTTCAGATGCACTGCTCCCAAAACCGTAACTGTGCCGGAAGTCCCGATAATCTGAATTTCTTGATTGCGAATCGCATCGGTTATCTGATTTTTTTCTTCGAATTCCTGTAATATTTTTTGCGTACGTTCAACAATAGTGTTATACGCCAAGTTAGTCATTTCCCGTCCCGGAAAAGCCTCGGATATTGTTACTACGCCGTATGGCAATGAAACAAATCCCTCAATAAACGTTTTGCCGGTTTCGGTAATGCGAGCCAATGAAATTTCGGTTGAACCGCCACCAATATCAAATACCAAAGCGCGTTTAATCATGCGATTTAAAAGCGGCATACACCCGACTACTGCCAAACGTGCTTCCTCTCGAGGAGAAATCACCTCCATGGATAATCCGGTTTCTTTAGCCACTGCTTTCTCCAAATCCTCACAGTTTAAGGCTCGACGACAAGCTGCAGTTGCCACAAAGCGCATCCGCACTATCGGCGAATACTCTTCCAAAACGCCTCGACATATTTTCAATGCGGCTACCGTACGGCGAATCGCCGGTTTGGAGAGCATATTTTCCTTGATTATTCCCTCGCCCAAACGAGTAATCTTGGAAAAAGTTTCAACTACATGAAACGAGCTTGGAGTCGGCTCGGCAATTACCAATCGGCAAGAATTTGTTCCCAAATCTATTGCTGCATAGTAGCCCTCATTCGGATTATGAGTTTTTTCCGTCCGAGTCTGAGCCTTTTTAAGTTGTTTGGTATTATTTCCTCTCCAAGCTTTCAAATTCAATCCGCTCCGTATATTTCTGTTCTGATTTGCCGACGGAGTTCGTCAATGCAAATCAATCCTTTTTTCTTGTCCAAATAATACCAATATTCCCATCCGTTACAAGCAGCGGCATTCTGAGCGGCTGCACCCACCTGATGAATTGACCCTTCGGCAATTTCACTTTTAATCGAACCGTCAGAACGAATAATCGCTGTTTTTTTGCCGCTGGCATCACTCAAAGTATCTCCCGGCTGCAACATACCGCGTTCCAGCACAGCTCCGAAAGGAACACGTGGTGCTCTCTTTTTTACTGTATATTCCATAGCGCAATCCGACATCGGCTTAACCTGTTCCAAACGCTGACAAGCTCCTTTGACATATGATGCATCGCGCTCAATTCCTATATAGTGTCGTCCCATTTTTTTAGCCACAGCTCCGGTGGTTCCTGTTCCGAAAAACGGATCAAGCACCACATCTCCGGGTTTAGAAGATGCTAACAAAACGCGATATAGTAATGCTTCCGGTTTTTGTGTCGGATGCAACTTTTCACCGCTACCATTTTTCAGACGTTCTTTACCGGTGCAAATAGGAATTTCCCATATACTGCGCATTTGCGTTTCATCATTCAATGCCTTCATTGCTTCATAATTAAAAGTATATCTAGCTTTAGGATTTTTCACGGCCCAAATCATGGTTTCATGCGCGTTGGTAAAGCGTGTACCCTTAAAATTAGGCATTGGATTGGTTTTACTCCATACCACATCGTTTAATATCCAAAATCCGAGATTTTGCAAAATATATCCGACACGGAATATGTTGTGATATGAACCAATAACCCAAATTGAACCATCATCTTTTAAGATGCGCTTAGCTGCGGTCAACCATTGTTTGGTTTATTCATCATAAGCTGCCAAACTCTCAAAACTATCCCACTCTTCATTTACGCCGTTGACAATACTGTTATCAGGACGCAACAATGTTTCTCCCAATTGCATATTATACGGCGGATCCGCAAATATAACATCTATCGAATTTGCGGGTAATTTATTCATTATTTCAATGCTGTCGGCATTGATTACGGTATCTAAAATTTCTTCAGTTTTCATCCTCATTCTGCCTGTTTGTTATTACAAGATAAAGTTATAAAGTTATAATTTTATTAAAATAATAAAATAAAAATTCGCTTTAAAAATTTATATCCGTAAAAAACAGGTATTCCCCGCTGTTACCGATATTATTTCAATAATTCGCGCAGCTGTTTTTCGTGCGAAGAAATTGCCATCAATTCGGTAAACGACATTGTGGCAGCCTTTATGCGCATATTTTGTAATTCTTTCAGTTGCTCAACAAGTTCTCCTTCCTGATCAGCCAAGTCATCCAAAATATTCTGTGCATCACGTTTGATATCCAACGCCTGCAACAAATATCCTATCCGCTGCTGTACATAAAAAAAACGGTTAGCATCCCAATGATGATATCTAAACCATAAACGGCGTTTCCAATCAGCCGCTTCTTCCGGTAAAGTAAGCATATAAGAAATATTAAAGTCTTTATCGAGCCCCAATTTCTTAAATTCCGGCCATAATCGAATAAAAGAATTAATCTCCAACGGCGTAATTTCCATTCCATAAGCGGCTCTTTTTTTGCTCATAACTCGTTCATACTGCTCCGATGGATATTCACCAAGCTTACTTTTACACACAGAAATAATCGCCACAATGCCGAGAACAAAAAGCATCGTTTGTTTCAAACCATTCATTACCATATAAATTTCTCCATATAGTAATCAACATTCAGTCCGTAGCTCTCCGATAAATCATTCAGCCGTTGGTCGATATTAGAATCCAGCTGATGTATTCCCTCTGTCAAAAATAGCGTTTGTGTTCCAAAATTATTTCCCATACGCATATCGGTTGCCATTCCGTCCCCGATAACGATGCAGCGTTTTGCTATAAAACCGGCCGTACTCTCCGCTAAATATGCAGCAATCCTCACATCAGGCTTACCAAAAGGAATTACCTGTCCCCCCATCATGGCATATTTTTCAGCAACAGCACCCACGCTTTCCACAACTCCGTTTTCCGTAATCAGCGATGTATTATTACCGACACAAAGTAGAGGCAAGCGCAAATGAAGAGCTTGTTCCAATAAAGGTATAGTCAGATTAAAATCCACACCGGCACTTTCCGTTTCTGCTAGGATAAAATCCGCCATAACAACGCTGTCTGCTTGTTTATAATCCAGTCCTGATGCCACATTCGAAGTATTTCCGGTCAAATTATAATACGTTTCGCCGATATGGTTATTTTTCAGATAAAAGTGAGCAATTTCTCCTGCTGTTATCATGGCATAAAATATATTCATCGGCACATTTTTATGCTTCAATACATAATATAAGTCCTTAACCCGCATTCCTGAATTGGAGGCAAGCATAATTTTTTTACCGTTCTGATATAATTTAATCAGAGCATCAACAGCCTCATCTATTACATTATCTCCGCGCATAAAGACACCATTGACACCGCTTATTACCGTATCAAATTCATCTTTTATCCGCGATATATACTTCAGTTTTTGGTTCATACCGTTCCGTTTTTTGTTATGTTTAATTTGCAGTTTAAACGGAATTGGTAAAAATTTAGATAAGATTTTACATTGCCAGAAAGTTATTTATTTGTGATAGTATATTTTCTTCAAAATCAAAATCATTATAGAGCAGGCGCTGCGGATTATCTATTTTATAATAGCCAAGAGCCTGACCGTTACGCATACGCACCAAAACCACAGACAACGGCTGTGTCAAATCATAGTCCAAACGATAATTATAGTCGGCATCAGCCATATAATTAATTTCAAAAACATTAAAATCATTTATGTAATATTTTTGATAAAGGTAATAAATCAAACGTATGGCTTCGGCACATCCTTCACAACCCCAATTATCGTAAAATATGTACATTATTGAAGTATTGGCATTTTCTGGTGCTTCATCGACATATTCCTGTATTGCCTGACTATTTCCCGGTAAGTCAACATACTGTGCGTATAAAGGGCTGTAATAAAGAATACCCGCTAAGACCAAGCCTGCTGTTTTATACACCTTTTTCCTCTCATTTCAGAGCGGCGAACAAGCGTCTTTTAACCACACTTTTTCAATTTCATTCAAATACGGAGCCAAACTATTATATACATTTTTATGATATTCATTCAGCCACGCCAGTTCGCCCTCGGTTAATAAGTATTTATCAATCAGCTTTTTATCAATAGGAACTTTGGTCAGGTAACGAAATTCCAAAAATCCGTCTGCAGTTTCAGACTGAACTGTATATTGCAAATTTTCTATGCGAATTCCGTATTTTCCTTCTTTATACAACCCAGGTTCGTTTGAGGTTATCATATTTGTTTTAAATCCGTAATCGGAACCTCCGGCAGAAATACTTATAGGCCCTTCATGCACATTTCCGAAACAAGCGACACCGTGTCCGGTGCCATGTTTATAATCTTGCCCTGTTTGCCATAGCACGGAGCGGGCAATAACATCCAATTTTATGCCGGATGTATTTTGCGGAAACCTCATACGAGCCAATGCAATATGCGCTTTCAACACGTTGGTAAAATCACTTATCATTTCCGTCGTCGGCTGCCCGATAGCAATGGTTCGGGTAACGTCAGTCGTACCGTCAAAATACTGCCCACCGCTATCCAGCAGCAAAAGCGTATTTTCTTGCAGCGACGAATTATGCTCGGCATCAGGTTGATAATGCACAATCGCTCCGTTAGGGCCGCTACCGGCGATAGTAGCAAAACTTTCGCTGAAAAAATTTTCTTGAGCAGTACGAATTTCATGCAATTTTTTAACAACATCAAATTCTTTCAAGCCATGCCAATGCTTATCTAACCATGAAAGCAATTTCACCAATGCCACACCGTCGCGGATATGACAATTAATCATTCCCTGTAATTCTGCCGGATTTTTTTCTGCCTTAAATAATGCGCAAATATCCTTAGTTTTAATCAATTTTACTTTATCACCGATCAACATTTTAATTTTTTCCGGTGTTGAATGCGCATCAAACATAATGCAGGTATTCTCCATTTGTGCCAATACTGTGGCAAATTGTTCCCAGTTTTTGCCTTTCATCGCTCCTTGTAAGTCATCTGCAAATAATTCAACCTCACCTTGCTTCGAGACTAAGGCATATGCGCGCACAATCGGTGAATACGGCAAATCACGGGCATATAAATTCAACAACCAGGAAACGCTGTCAGCTGAAGTAAAAAGGAATGCATCAGCCTGATAATCTTGCAGCACTTCAGTAACCGAAGTTATTTTATCGGTGCTACTCATTCCCGTAAATCGAATATCACGATTATATGCCGTTATCGCCCGAAATTTATTTATATTCAACAAATCTCCTATATCAATAAACTGCATTTCACGATAGCGGCGCTTCAAATATTCCATCTCGGCGACACTATGACACCAAGCGTCATAACCCACTGCCGATATATTTTTCTGTTGCAGTAAATCACACACTGATTTAAAACGCGGCATTTCATCAATAACTGTTATTTCTTTTGATTTTGTTTCCGCTCGTGCCTGCAGTTCATAACGTCCATCAACAAACAAGAAAGCCTCATTAAGAGTCACAACCGCAATTCCAGCCGAACCGCTGAAACCACACAATATCTTCAGCTTATGTTCTTCCGGTAACACATCCTGTCCGAGAAAACGATTACCATAGCTGACAACATAAGCATCCACTCCGACTGTTTTCAATTTTTCGCGAATTTCCGTTATTTTCATATATCAAATCCTTTTCAATAAAGCGGCATGCCATTGTCCGTCTTCATAAATTTTTTGCAGCTGCAATCCATATTTTTCATGTTCTCCGACCACCCAATCGACTTGTTCATCAATAAAACCGGAAATAACGGCATAGCCGCCGACTTTGAGATTTTTTGCCATATCTTTAGCCATAGCAATCAAAGGCCGAGCCAAAATGTTAGCTAAAATCACATCATACGGTGCATTTTTTTGTACTATTTCAGAGGCGTATCCGTCGCTATAGGCAGCTATTATTTGTTTTTCCACACCATTATCAATGGCATTTTGCTCGGTAACTTTTACAGACTCATCATCAATATCCACTGCCACAATTTGGGCATTTTTCCATAGTTTTGCGGCAGCCAATGATAAAATGCCAGAGCCGGTACCGACATCAAGAACTTTTTGCGGTGTATTGATTAAGCAATTAATTTCGGAAATGCCCCTTAGGCAACATTTGGTGGTTTGGTGCTCCGAACCGAAAGCTGTCGCCGCATATATTTTAATACCGATTTTACCATGTTTGTCTACGTTGTTTTCATGAATACCGTACACATAAAATTCGTCAACTTCGACCGGAGCAAATTTTATAACATTTTCTTTCAGCCAATCGCGTCCTCGCAACAATTCCACTGAATAAGGCGGTAAATCCACTCCCCATTTCTTTGCAGCTACGATAAGTTCATTATCCGCGGTATTCAGACGCATATAACCGATGAGTTGTTCTTGACCATCATCAGTATAATTAATTTCAATCACCTCAAAAAAATCTTCGGCAAAACTTTCCAATTGTGCGTCTATTTGCTCGCACGGTTCAAATTTTATTATTTTGCAATTACCAAAATTTTGTTCCATTTTTTTACTTTCGTTATAACTTTTTTTACTAAAATCGAATTATTATGCACTTAGTATATATACCTAAACTTTAAAAAAGAGCTTATCATGAAAAAAATATTTATTCCAGCATTAACACTTTTATTAACCGGCTTGGCTTCGTCCGCATCGGCTCAATGCTATGACGGGAATTGTACTGCACCGGTTTTCACCAATCCTTGCAGTACAGCAATGGGATGCCCTGAAGAAGAAAAAGCATTGTTTGAAGATTTTTTCGACAATCAAGGCAGTGATTCTTATTGGAAGAATCGTTTCCGTCAATATCGCATATATCCGATTGTGGAATATCCGGAAGCCGCACCATGTGATGAAGCCGGCATGGACAGCGAGCAAACGGTAAATGCGCATGAATATCAGCGCGGAGTGGTTGTTTCCGCCAACAAAGGACAACGTATGTATGATTCTACTACATATACACTGAGAACTCATACGTCCACTTTTGAAGCGTATCGTGTCAATACCAAGGGCTATATACGAGGCAAGGGACATGAATTTAAATTATATACCGATGAACTGTTGCGTCCGGTGGGAGAAGTTTCAATCAACAACGCACCTTATATGCTCATCAGTTTGGGCAACACTCCGTATATGGTCATGATTGATAACAAAGGACGCTTTTATAACCAAATCGGCATAGCAAATAATGGTAACTTGTATGTCGGCAATGATACAGTGGTGATAAATCCACCGAGTTTAAGACTGATTCCGGCACAAAGCATACAGCAGTCAAAATCTGACACAAGGCTCAATTTTGATATTCGCTATGACGGCATTGAAAATAATATGTTGGTATTTTTGGTATACAATGCCGATACCGGCACTACAACAAAACGTACGGCTTCGCCTACGCAACGTTATATAACAGTGAATGGAATTAATTTTGAAATTATATATTATACTCCGGAATATATAGAATATCGCATAAATTAATACTAAGCATTTGCTTCAGCTAAAAAAAGAAGGAACATAAATTTGTTCCTTCTTTTTTGTATTCGGAATCAGTTATAAAGCTAGGATAATGTAGCGAGAATAATTCATCGATTCCGAATGGATTGGGGAGAATTGGAGGTTTCTCCCCAAACTTTTTATCAG
>JAFSWL010000008.1 GCA_017444525.1 Alphaproteobacteria bacterium | reverse complement strand
ATATGATAGTGGCAGTGATACACGCAATTGCTTTGTTTGCTATACTTTACTTCTTCCATAACCGCAGTATAGCGCGAAGATTTAGGATTGTCTACATCTACCTGCTCACGCAGGTAGTGTTACGTTCGAACCATAAAAAAACACCGCCAAAAATTATGACGGTGTTTTTTATTGCCCTGTTGATTTTTTTGCAACTTCCTTAAAAAAGCTATTGACAAGCTCAGCCAAATATGTATAATGCGCCTAAATGTTTTAATTTGTAACCTTTGAAAAGAGTAAAGAAAATGGCAAAAGCAGTAAAGATTAAAATTAAGTTGGAAAGCACCGCAGGTACCGGCTCTTTCTATTTGGCAGAAAAAAATCCGAGAACTCATCCGGAAAAGCTTACGGTCAAAAAGTTTGATAAAAAATCTCGTAAGCATGAGGAATTTGTAGAAAAGAAGTTGAAGTAATTTCTGCTGGTATAAGATTGAGAAAGGGGATGCGGTATATCGCGCCTCTTTTTTTTATTCCTGTTTTTCGAGCGGATGCGCTTTATGGTATTCTCGTTTCAGAGTTTGCATTTGGACATCGGTATAGCGTTGGGTTGTGATTAAGGATGAATGACCCAATAACTCCTGTATGGAGCGCAAATCAACTCCCTCTTGCAACAGCTGAGTTGCAAAAGAATGGCGCAACGCATGCGGCGTTACCGTATCGGCAAGTCCCAATCTGGCGCGTAACTTTTGCATCTGCCGCTGTATTATACGCGGACTTAAACGCTCACCTCGAGCCCCTAAAAACAACGGTTCTCCTACGTTGACGGTATACGGGCTTTTTGTAAGGTAAGCCTCGATATTCTGCCAAATTATCGGCAACAAGGGGACGATTCGTTCCTTGTTCCCCTTACCTTTGACGCGAAGGAACTCGCTTTGGGCAGTAATATCGCCGACATTTAATGACAGGGCTTCGGATATACGTAAACCGCAGCCATATAGCAATGTAAAAATAGCTTTATCACGAAGCCCTTGCCATGCGTTTGTCGCCATATCTTCAGATTCGCTCAACACATTAAATGCATCTTCAATATCTATTGCTTTGGGCAAAATTTTTGATTTTCGCGGTGTAGAAATAACACTTATCGCCGGATTTTTGGCGATTTCATTTACAGCCAACCACTTAAAAAAATTCTTTACGGCCGACAATTCACGACAGAGTGAAGATTTATTGATATATTGCGCCGCACGGTCACTTAAAAAACGCCGAAAATCACGAACTTCCAATTGAGCCAAATCCTGAAGGCTCAAAGCCCTATCCGGATTTATTTTTTGCATAAATATTGCCAAGTCACGGGAATACCCGTCGAGTGTATGCTCGGAAAAAAGTCGTTCTTTTAACAACCAAGCTTGCCAACGTTTGATAATTTGGCAAAGTTCTTCATCAGCATTAAATCTAATTTCTTCTTTCAATATCTATTTAATTACCTCATCATCATAAACACCGAATAAGGCACTACGAGGCATCCATCCATGAATGCTGTCGAACTTAATCAGACACATACTGCTGCCTTCCGGACATTTGTCGACCTCTCCGACCACTCCGTCTTCAACGTGCGCCACAACACGCGATTCCAACTCAGGTTTAGCGTAAATATTATTTTCTCCGGGATTGCTTACCCGTATAAAACGTCGCCCAGACAACATAGCCTTATGCACCCAAGTTTCTGAGCCTTCCCAATCTTTAATTTGACGCCAAAGTTCAAACTCGGCAATTATTTCTACCGGAGCACCTTTTTGTTGATACACCCATTCAATTGGATAGCGACTGCCAGGGCCGGAACGCGCATTAATCCGGCTGGAGCGCAGCGACACCATACGCGGAATAGTCAATCCGGTTTCACTATCTTCTGTTTCCGCCGCAACTTCGGCGCGGCAAGTTGTTCCCCATGTAAGCATAACTGCCATCAATGTAATTAATAACGACTTCATTGCAAAAATCCTTTTTTTACTTATTTTAAATTATTATGACTTATAGATATAAAAAAATGGTAAAAATTATGGTTTCAAAGGATAAAAAATATGGATTTATTACAAACAATTGATGATTTAATCCGTTTCAGAACTGAGACAGGCAATACGGAGGAAATAGCAAAGGCTGCCGAATATATAAAAAATATATTCAGTAAAACTTCAGCTAAGGTGGAAATATTTCAAACAAACGCCTCTCCTGTGGTATTTTTGCGTAATTGCGAATCTATTGATTTTGATGTTGTCATTTTAGGACATATTGACGTTGTACCTGCAGATGATGCTATGTTTATTCCGGTTATAAAAAATGGCAGAATGTACGGCCGCGGCACACTGGATATGAAGTCATTTGCCGCTGTAGCCCTTAATTCAATGGAATATGTGGTGCAGCATAATTTACCACTCAAATTCGGAGTTATTCTCTCCACCGATGAGGAAAGAGGCAGTAAATCCACCGAATCCTTTATGAAAGCATATCCGCAAATAAGTGCACGAATTGTACTGGATAATGATGTAGGCGGTGATATCACCAAAATTATCAGCAAATGCAAAAATCCGGTGTTTGTAAAAATTATTGCCCACGGCAAAGAAGCTCACGGCTCCACACCTTGGGATGGTATTGATGCCAATGAACTTTTGCTGCAAACATGGCAAAATATTAGAAAAATTTATCCGTATTATGCAGCCGATTTACCGCAACCGAAAGATACATGGTTTGATACGGTGCATTTTGCCAAGATTGAAGGCGGACAAGTCTCAAATATAATCTCAAATTATGCCGAAGCACTGCTTGATTTCCGTTTAACCGAAAACTCCAGTGTGGAAAATTTGGAAAACAATCTGCAAAAATGTATGGTAGACGGTGTTGAATACAAAATTGTTTCATCAAGCACGCCGGTGGTTATGGATGAAAATAATCAAGATATTCTTGATTATAAGCGTTTTGCCGAGAATATTATGCAAAAACAGATTGAATTTGAGCACATCGGCGGCGCAACCGACTCGAGAGCTTTTGCGGTTAAAGGTTCCACTGTAATTATGCATTCCGGAACCGGAGAAGGAATGCACGCTTCCGGAGAATATGTAGAAATTGAAAGCGTTAAACAAATCGCAGATATTCAGATTAAGTTTTTGGAGCATCTGGCTGCAAAATAGAAACAAAAACAAAAGTGCAAATTTCAACGGAACTATGTTACTTTTCTTTCTGCTTTATCTTATGACATAACAAATCATTGTCTTTATTTAAAAAACTTATTATTTTTTGGGAAACCGAACGGCACCAGTTTACCGACTTGAGCTCGATGTCCGAGCCATGTTATTAGCTCTTTTTCGGTGCTTATACCGCCGGAACGATTGTAGCTGAATCCTTCCTCGCCCTTAAAGAACTGAATATCGGTAATCTTGCCGTCTTTATACTTCTGTAGTAACACACCGTGCCCGCGTGCCATAGTCGGTATTTCCTCAGCCTTAAACACTAGCAACTTGCGGTTTTCGCCAACCGTTGCCACATAATCACCGGTAACCTTGACGCAGAACTTAATCACCTCATCATCAGCCACATTCATAATCTTGCGCCCGTTGCGGGTTTGCGCCAAAATATGATTCTCATCCACAATAAAACCGTATGCTTTATCCGAGGCAATCAGATATTTTGCCTCCGGTTCATACACAAACATCGCTGCAATATCGTCGGTTTGTGCCAAATCAATCATCAAACGCACCGGTTGTCCAAAACCGCGTCCGCTCGGAATATCACTCGCCGCAATATTAAAGAATTTTCCTTTATTATCGAGCAAAACTATTTTATCGGTGGTCTGTGCATGAATAGCAAATGCCAAAGCATCATCGTCCTTAAATTTAAAATTATCGTTTAAATCGACATACCCTTTAAGACAACGTATCCACCCTTTTTGCGACAAAATAACTGTAATCGGTTCTTTTTCAATCCACACTTCCGGCGTAAATTCAATTTCTGCCGGCGGTTCGGATATTTCGGTACGACGTCGTCCCAGCGCGGTTTTCTTGCTGTATTTTTCCTTAATGCGCTTAATTTCTTCGGCAATCGCTGCCCAACGCTTGGTTTCATCTCCAACCAAGATTTCCAAACCGGCTTTTTCTTCCAACAACTCGGAGTGCTCGGTACGGATTTCTTCTTCATCGAGCTTGCGCAAATTACGCAGTTTCATATTCAAAATTGCCTCGGCCTGATTGTCGGTCAGCTTAAACGTCTGCATCAACACCGCTTTCGGCTCGTCCTCCTGCCGGATTATGCGGATAACTTCATCTAAATTGAGATATGCAATCAGATAACCGCCAAGAATTTCAAGTCTTGCATTAATTTTATTTAACTTGTAATTGATTTTATGTAAAAAAACCATATTTCTATGAATCAAATAATCATGCAAAACTTCTTTCAAGCTCATCACTCTCGGCACACCGTCCAAATCCAGTACATTCATATTCATATTGAACTTTGCTTCCATATCGGTCTGACGATATAACTGTTCCATCAAAACAGCGGCATCAACAGTACGATTTTTCGGCTCCAACACAATGCGGACATCTTGTGCCGATTCATCTCTGATATCGTTCAACAGCGGTAACTTTTTGTTCAACAACAGTTCGGCAATTTTTTCAATCAGCTTTGATTTAATAACCTGATACGGAATCTCGGTTACTACAATCTGATACTGTCCATGTCCCAAATCTTCGGTTGTCCACTTAGCGCGAATACGGAAATTACCCTTACCCTGCTTATAGTTATTCAAAATCGTTTCAAACGAATCAACCAGCATACCGCCGGTCGGAAAATCCGGTCCCTGTACCTTGCGCACTACCGCTTCATCACTGCAATCCGGATTATCAATCAGTAATAGCAGCGCATCGCTGAGTTCGCTTAAATTATGCGGCGGAATATTGGTAGCCATACCAACGGCAATACCCATTGAGCCGTTACACAATAAGTTCGGCACCATTGCCGGCATTACCACCGGCTCACTGTCTTCGCCGTCATAAGTATCTGTAAAATCTACTGCATTGGCATTCAATCCATCCATCAAATCCATGGCAAATTCGGTCAGCCGCGCTTCAGTGTATCGCATTGCCGCGGCACCGTCGCCGTCAATATTACCAAAGTTTCCTTGCCCATCAACCAACGGATAACGAACCGAAAAATCCTGAGCCAAACGCACCATTGCGCCATAAACCGCACTATCGCCGTGCGGATGGTATTTACCGATGACATCACCTACTACTCGTGCGCATTTTTTAAAACTGTTCTTCGGATCCAAATGTAACTGGCGCATAGCGTACATTAGACGACGATGCACTGGCTTCAGTCCGTCGCGCACATCCGGCAACGAACGCGATACAATGGTCGACATTGCATACGACAAGTAGCGTTTGCTCAATTCTTCTCCGAACTGTACGTCTTTTATTTTTTGCGCTTCATCAACCATTTTTCCACCTTAAAGTTTATATATTTTCTCAAATTTCAGCAGATTAACACGATTTTCAGGTAATTGCAAGTTGTGCTGTGCCAAAAAATTCTTTTGCAAAAAGCTGCCGGTCATTGTCAATACCTCTGTGATTTCTTTTTGTTGTGGGCGATAATTTTTCTCGGCTATATACTGCGGATAAGCAAACAATTTATCCTTATACGGCGCTCCAACCTCGGCACACACTGCACGTCCGGTTTTCGGCGAAACGTACAGCAAATCCGTATGTTTGCCGGTAACTGCGCACTCGTTTATATCCAATCCTATACCCAAAAAATCGAGCAGATAAAATTCAAAAAACGAATAATACGCCAACCAATTATCGTCATTGATATGACGGAAAAAATCATCTACCGCACCAAAAAACGAGCCTAAATCATCATTTTGCGCCACACACTCATCCAACAATCGGCACAACGAGACTAGCGCTTCAATTTTATCTTCGTTCAGCACAAAATCGGCTGCGTGCGAATGCACCAACTCCACTCCGCGCAAACTGAGCATATTTTCTTCCACTCTGGCATAAGCATTGAACGAAATATAATTGCCAATTTGAAAAACTCCCAAACCACGCTTATTGAAAGCGCCTTTCACATAGCCGACGATTTTACCTTTATGCGGACAAATAAGCGTAACAATCGCCGATTGCTCGCCGTGTTTTCTGATTTTGATGATATATCCTTCGCCGCTAAATTGCATAAATTATCCGTCCGTAAAACTTTGTTATCCAGATTTATAGCATAAAATTATTAATATTCTTTTATCAAAGTTTTATTGACCTTATCAAATGCCATCAGCTCGGTCAGCACCCGTTCCATATCGCTTAATTTGACTGAATTAGGGCCGTCAGACAATGCCTTATCCGGATTTTCGTGCGTTTCGATAAACACACCGGCCACTCCCACGGCAACCGCTGCTCTGGCCAACACCGGAGCAAACTCACGCTGTCCGCCGGTAGTTCCGCCCAATCCTCCCGGTTGCTGTACCGAATGCGTGGCATCAAAAATCAGCGGATAGCCGGTATCTTGCGCCATTTGCGGAAATGCTCGCATATCCGTAACCAGCGTATTATAGCCGAAACTGGTGCCGCGCTCGGTAATGCAAATATTATTGTTTCCGGAATCCTCAACTTTTTTAACAATGTTTTTCACGTCCCACGGCGCCAAAAATTGTCCTTTTTTAATATTAACCGTTTTGCCTGTTTTAGCTGCCGCCACCACTAAATCGGTTTGCCGACACAAAAACGCCGGAATCTGCAACACATCTACATATTTTGCCACTTCTGCGCACTGCCATACTTCGTGAATATCGGTCAAAATCGGCAAATCAGGATACAGTTTGCGAATTTGCTCAAACGTCTTCATTCCTTCTTCCAACCCGACACCGCGTGCGCTGTTTATTGATGTGCGGTTAGCTTTGTCAAAAGAGGCCTTAAAAATATACGGCAAACCCAATCTTTGCGTAATCTTCACCATTGAATCGGCGATAAAAATCGCGTGTTCACGGCTCTCAATCTGACACGGACCTGATATCAACACCAACGGCAGCTTATTGCCGAGTTTAACCTTACCGACTTGGATAATTTTCTGCTCCATCTTCATCTCCTATATATGCAAACGGGCAAACATAAAGAACACGTTTCCGTCGTTTTTAACCCCTGGAATATACGCTCCGTGCACTTCAATATTGCGATATCCAGCCCCGACTAAAGGCAAAGGTAGAGGCACCGGAATGTATTTATATTCATGACGCTGTGTCAAACCCAATGTATAACCGACACCGGCGTGCCACTGATTTTCCGAACCGGCAAACCAGTTCCATTGACGAGCATAACCGAAATATGTTTCAAAATACGAGTTGGAATCCTTAAATCCGAGAGCATACAAACCCGACCACGTTCCTTCGTCGTTAATATGCGAAATTCCCAAACCTGCGCCCCACGGATGCTCGTTATACCTGTCAATATGTTCTCTATCATAAGTCAGACGATTATGCCAAGCATAAAACGGTATAAATAAGTCATAATCATGCTCGTTCCAAATTTCTTTAATATCGTTTTTCACAAAATTATAGCTGTCAGACCACCATCCCGCATTTGCCTGCCAACCGAGACAGCAACCAAGCAACATAACAGTAGATAAAAGCTTAGTTCTCATATTCGTTTCCTTATTCTTCGTTATCTTTCATATCCGGTGTGACGATGCCGCATGATATCACATACTTAATACCGTCTTCAACACTCATATTTAACTTAATCACATCCTTTTCCGGCACAAAAATCAAAAAACCTGAAGTTGGATTAGGTGTTGTCGGTACAAATATACTCATCAGTTTCTGTCCGGTTGCGTCAACTATTTCGCCACCGGTTTCATTATTACTGATAAAAGCGATAGACCACAAGCCCTTACGTGGATATTCCACCACAACGACTTCATTGAACGAACGTGATTTTTGAGATAAAAACGTTTCAAAAATTTGTTTCAATAATGAATATATACTGGATATAACCGGCATTTTTTTGATAACTCTCTCCCACAGGCGCACAAAAAATTTACCTATATAACCGGTGGTTAACATACCGATAAACAATAAGGTCAAAATCAATATTAATAAACCGAGACCAGGAACCGCGTATGGTACAAAATCACCTATTTTCCACTGTTGCGGAATCAATCTTTTGGTAATTTCGTTTATCCAAATAACTAAGTGATATGACATATAAATAGTGATAGCCACAGGTGCGGCCACAATAACACCGGTAAAAAAATAATTTTTTAAGCGATGACCGAAAGTATCTTCCGTTTTATTATCCTGTTTCATGATTTCCTCTTAATATCGTTAATTAACATTTGCACACGTTTATTACCTTGCCAACTATCACAGCGAATATGACCGACAACATCAAACTCCTCACCGTTGTTTTGTAAAATAGCCTTACCGATTTCACTGTCTGCCGCTCGGAACGCTATAGCTTGAACTTTATCTCCTTTAGCCGAAATCAGAGTACATCTTACATGTCCGTTACCAACAATCTGCGTCCAACTGAAACGTACATTACTCAACATAATCTGCGGCTCAGGATTACCAGTACCATAAGGTTCCAAAAGCTGCAAATCTTCGGCAAATTGTTCGTTAACGGCACTCGGGCTTATTTGACAGTCAATATTCAGAACCGGAACAATTTTTTCCGTTCCTAAGCGGGATAATATATATTCGCCGGCAAACTTTTTAAATTCGGAGATTTGTTCTTCCCGCAAAGAAAATCCAGCTGCCATAATATGTCCTCCGCCTCCGCTGATAACTCCTTTTTCTTTGGCTGAGATAATCAATGCTCCCAAATCAATACCCTCTGTAGAGCGTGCTGAACCTTTTACCTCGTCCGGCTCCACCGACATTACAAATGCCGGAACATTATAACGCTCGCGCAATTTTCCCGCCACAATACCGATAACCCCTTGGTGCCAGTTGTGCCCATAAACAAACACCATCGGATATTCTTGCGGTGTGCCTTCCACTTGCTCAATGGCATCAAGCAACACAAAATTTTCTATTTCTTTGCGCTCAAAGTTAAACTGATTGAACTGTTCGGCCAGCATCTGCGCTTCATCTTCGCTCTCCGAGCACAACAGCTTGCTGCCGAGCCGCGAGTCCCCCACCCGTCCGCAAGCATTGATGCGCGGACCAATAACAAACCCCAAATGGTATGCACTTGGTACTTCCTGCAAATTCAATACTTTCATTAGCTGCCTTAAACCGATATTTCCCATTTTACTCATAACCTTAAGTCCTTGGCGCACATACGCACGATTTAAGCCCAACAGAGGCACAACATCGCAAACCGTACCGAGAGCCACCAAATCAAGTAAATTCAATAAATTAGGTTCAGATGTATTTTGATAAAAACCACGCTTACGCAGCAAACGATTTACCGCAACCAATACCATAAATCCCACACCTACTGCCGACATATATTGCAAATATCGGTACGGATTTTCTTCATCTAATCGCTTAGGATTTACCACGGCATACACCTTTGGCAAAAGCGGCTCTGCTTCATGATGGTCGATAACGATTATATCAAACTTTTCAGCTGCCCGATTCAAAACATCAAATGCCGTGGTACCGCAATCAATGGTAATAACTAAACTCACACCGGCATCGGTAAACTCCTTAAAAGCTAAATCACTCGGGCCATATCCCTCTTCCCTGCTCGGTATGTGTATCAAAGGATTGCATCCGAGCTGTCGGAAAAAACGGGTTAAAATTGAAGTAGATGTTGCACCGTCAACGTCATAGTCGCCGATAATACCGATTTTTTGTTTTTTTTCAATAGCTGAGACTATACGCTCGGCTGTTTTTTGCATATCTTTCAACACTGTCGGCTCAGGCATCAGAGTTTGAATTTTCGGATGTAAAAAATTTTCTGCTTCGGAAATATCAATTCCACGCAAGCATAAAATACGCGCCACCGGAAAAGGAATACCGCAAGTTTGCGCAAGACGCACGCACAGGCCGTCATCGACCTGTGCCATATTCCAAATATTGCCGCCTAATGAAATTTCATCTTGCATTATTTAAGCCAGTACAAATAAATTTCCGCACGACGATTGGCAGCCTCATCCGCACGCGTTATCTCTTTTTTTATCGGTCTGCTGTCAAACATTGCGATTGCACTGATTTTATCTTTGGCAACTCCCGCCGATGTTAGAGCTTTCATCACATTCAGAGCACGTTCGTTTGATATATCCAAATTTATCAAAATCCGTTGAATCGGATCTTTAGTAAGAGTACGATGTGATGCGTGTCCATAAACCACAACTGCAGTATTTTCTCTTGCCGCTCTGGCGGCAACTTGTTTAATTATATCCAACTCATGTTGTTTCAAATCTGCTTTACCATTCTCAAAATGAAGAACAGCCGCTAGCTGAGCTTCGGCGATTTTAGCCACATACTCATCTTCAGAAAGACGACAGTTCGGTTCGTTCAGCAAACCGGCACAACCGCTCAAAAACAAAACAAAACCGAATAAAAACAGTTTCTTCATACAAATCTCCTTATAAATCATTGTGCTTCAGTCTAAAAAATATTATATCTTAACACAAACGGAAATACGCTTTTTCCCCAAAAATTTTAACGTTTTATTTGTAAATAAATATTAAAATATTGTTGAATCTGGGAATTTAGTATTATAAAATATAGAGGGAAACGGTTTGAAGGAGTGATTATGTTTAAGTTTTATAGAATTTTGGCATTAGCCATATTGGTTGTTATATCAGCCTGTTCCGATGAAGATAAAAATTCAGCTACAGATGCAACTGTCGTATCAGAAAATACTACAGCAAACGATGGTTACAACGGTGCTATTGTGTCTCCTGTGGAAGGGACTGCTAAAGTGAGTTTAAAACTTGAAGTAGCCGATACTCAAGAGAAAATTTATCACGGACTGATGGGGCGCACTTCAATTGATGATGATTATGGTCTGTTATTTGATGTCAATATTGCACCTAAAGATGCTCAAATCGCGTTCTGGATGAAGGATACCTTAATTCCTTTGGATATGTTGTTCTTAGATGAACAAGGAACTGTCTTTTATATTTACAAAAACGCTCAACCGAATGACGTTACTCCGATTATTCCACCGAAGAGACCGCGTGCCGTTTTGGAAATTAATGCCGGTCATTCGGATAAGTACGGTATCAATGTCGGTGATATGCTGAAAGCAGATTTATTTGGCAACAATTAATCATTGTTTGAAAATTTCCGGCTCTGCCTTTGGGTAGAGCTTTTTATTTTTCGCTCTATAAAAGAAAAGTGTTGTTTTTTAATAAAACATAGCTGCTTGATTAACAGTCATTCTGAGTAGACGACTTTAGTGTCGTGCAAATAATCAGTTTCGTCTTAAGGACGAAACAATACCCTAAAGCGTTGACAGATGCTTCGGCTTTGCCTCAGTATGACGTAAACAGCATTTTTCTTTAATTAAGCCTTATTTTTTTAATCAGTAGACTGCACTAAGCAAATTGATTGATTTATGTGATTAATATTATACATTAAAACCAGTTCAAAAACATTAATCTGGATAAAATCACATTCTCAGAATTTTGATTTTTAATGTGTCATTAAGCGGGCTTTTTCGCGTGCCCAATCGCGTTCCTTAGAGGTTTCACGTTTGTCATAAAGTTTTTTTCCTGTTCCTAAACCGATAAGCAATTTGGCTCGCCCGTTATTATCAAAATACAGTTTCAGAGCCACTAACGTTGTCCCTTTGCGATTGAGTGAGTTGATTATTTTAACTATTTCTTTATGTTGCAGCAGAAGCTTGCGATTACCGCGTTCGGCATGGCTGGAATAGCCTTTGTATTCATATGCGGAGATGAACATATTAGAAATATACAATTCACTGCCTTCTATAACTCCGTAAGCATCGCGGATATTGGCGTGTCCGAGCCGCAAAGATTTAACCTCGGTACCGGTCAACACCAAACCGGCGGTATAGGTGTCGCCGATAAAATAATCAAATCGTGCCCGCGGATTTTCTGCCACTGTTCCGGTCGAAATAAAATCTGATATTTTGACTTTCTTTGCCATTATTTTACGGCTTTTAGTTCTGTTACGTTTTTGTTTTCCGTTTCTGCCGCAGGCTTTACCGCCTTAGCACGCGGAATGCAATTTCCCTCAACATAAGCTCCTGGTTCCAAAGCTATTTTGGTGTAGCAAGCGTTACCGATAACTCGAGCATTGTTTGCCACAAACAACTCCTCGGTATCGATAGTACCGTTGATAGTGCCGTAAACACTCAAAGATTTGGCTTTAATATCACCTAAAATATAGCCGCGAGTCCCGATGATAACTTCATTGCACATAATATTGCCTTCAAGTTTACCGTCGATATGAATGGTATCTCCGCCCCAGATATCACCTTTAATTTTAGTATCATAACTTATAATGCTCGGCACCGGCGTACTTGATTTGCGGCTCATCCTAGCAATTTTCAAATAAATTAAACGTTTCAAACTGCGCATTTTAACACTCCTTATGATTTATTCATACTAGGAATATTTACAAATGTCAACGGGTTCACGTTACGACCGTTGTATAAAACTTCATAATGTAAATGGCTTCCGGTAGCACGACCGGTTCGCCCTACCTCTCCTATAGCCTGATTAAATTTAACATAATCGCCTTTTCTTACATACATTTTATGCAAATGGGCATATCTGGTAACAAAGCCGTTACCGTGGCTAATTTCCACCAAATTACCATAACCTCCGTGATTATATTCGGCTATCATGACCTTACCCGCCGCCGGAGCAGATATACGACTGCCTCTGGATGCACTGAAATCAACTCCTTTATGCTGTGCAATCCGTTTTTCCAGCGGATCGGAACGATTACCGAATGACGAACTCATACGATACTTATATACAGGTCTGCCGAGTGGAACTGCACTCATTGCAATCTTATATTTATCCAACTGTCCTATCCGATTAAAAGTTGCCGACATTTTATCTTTTAATTCTTTACTTATTTTTATATTTTCAGGAGGAACATACTCACTGTCTTTATCTTTGGGGACATTGGCAAACGGATTAAAATATTGTTTTTGTTTGCGCAATGACTGATTTATCTGACCTAAAGACTTTTTGATATCCTCGATTTCTTTACCGGACATTTTTTCTATTTTATCCAATATAGCTATTTCAGCAGTCTCCAATCCCTTAACCGTCTGCTGTAAATTTTCTAATGTAGAACTAAGATTACTGATTTTTTCTCTTAATGAAGTATTTTCTTTTACAGCTATATCTTTTTGAATTAGCGCTTCTTTTTTTGTAACCTTATCTTCGACTTTATCGGCATCTATCCAAGTTTCGGAATCGGTAATCTGTTTAATCTTATCCTCCACGATGGAAGCTTTTTCCTTATATTTCCGCAATTCGTTCAAACCGGCACCAGCATCTTCAACTGCGGCCACAACATCCTTAAGATTGTTTTGTAATGCCGACACATCGGACATTAAATCAATATACGCGTCTCTGGTTTTATCCAATTCGCGTTCTTTTTTATTGATTACGCGTTCCGAGTGATGATACGCATAATAATTATATCCCGACCAGCAAAAAATCGCCGCTATCAGCAACAAAAACCAAATTTGCAATCGATGGGAGATATTGAATACTTTTGCCCGTCCGCCGTTTCTGAAAATAATCTCCTTATCTGCTAAAAACGGTTTTTTCTCAATATATTGCACTTTTTGTCTTTTAAATTTATACTTGCTTTTTCGCAAACGGTTCATCCTTTTATTATAAAACACAGTTTTTATATATCTTATAATTTTTTGAAAATAAAGTATTTTTTTATAACTATACCGAAAAATATACATACGTTTTTATATTTTTTAATGCTTTCTACTATTATTTTTTTATAGACTTTTACTAAAAATCGCATAATTTATACCTATGGAGAGGTAAAAACTATGGATACACAATCTAATCAAAAAAAAATAACATTAAAGCATATAGCTTACATCATTCTGGTTGCTTTAGCCATCTGGTGCGGACAGAAAATCATGCGCGGTAACAAAACTCACGAAGAGTTCAAAACTCAACCGCTGACAGTCGGAGCCATTACCGAAAGTATTACGGCTTCCGGCACGATTAATCCGCTTTCAACCGTTTCTATCGGCACGCAAGCTTCAGGGAGAATTGCCGAAATTTATGTGGATTACAATTCAGAAGTAAAAGAAGGACAACTTTTGGCATTGATAGATCAAGATAATGCCAAAGCCAACGTTGCACAGCGCGAAGCGGCATTGGAAATAGCCAAAGCTCAGGTAGAGGTAGAAGAAAATAATATAAAATACTTCAAAAAAGTACTGGATAGAATTTCCAAGCTTAACGCTTCCAAATATTCAACTGAAAAAGAATTGGAAGCTGCCGAACGTGATTATGATAATGCCGTAGCGCAGTTGTCTCTGGAAAAAGCTCAGGTAAAACAAGCTGAAGCTTCATTAAATGCAGCCAAAACCGAACTTTCATACACCGAAATAAAATCACCGGTGAACGGAATTGTAATATCAAAAGCTGTAGAAGTCGGACAAACCGTGGCTGCCAGCTTTTCAACGCCGGAATTGTTTTCGGTGGCTGAAGATTTGACCAAAATGCAAATAGAGGCTTCTGTGGTTGAAGCTGACATAGCCAAAGTCAAAGAAGGTCAAGATGTACGTTTCAGTGTAGACAGTTATGCCGATGAATACTTTTTTGGTAAAGTAGTGCAGGTGCGCAATGAAGCGGTTACTACTTCAAATGTTGTATCATACACCGTAGTTATTGAGATTGATAACAGTAATATGAAGCTCAAGCCGGGGATGACAGCCAATGTCGAAATTATTACCGCCGATGTGAAAGATGCACTGTTGGTTCCGAATCAGGCCTTGCGTTTTTATATGGATGAAGGTGCTAATGCCAAACGTTATCAAGATCGCGGTGTGTGGGTTATCCGTGATGGCAAACCGCAACGTATCAGTATTAAAATCGGCGTAAGCGACGATGCTAACACTCAGATTATTACCGATGAGATAAAAGACGGCGATATTGTTATTATTGCCAAACACGGCGGCGATGTAAAAAATCAACGCGCCATGAGAATGAGGATGCCGCGCTGATGACACCGTTGATTCAACTTAAAAACATTCATAAAAGCTATCCGCTCGACGGCTTTGACTTGGAAATATTAAAAGGCATTGATTTGCAAATCAATGCCGGCGAATTTGTGGCAATTATGGGGCCATCCGGCTCAGGTAAGTCAACACTGATGAATATTCTCGGTTGCTTGGATACCCCTACTTCAGGCAACTATATGCTAGACGGAGAAAATGTCGAAAAATTAAGCTCCGATGAGCTGGCAACTATTCGCAATCGTAAAATCGGATTTGTGTTTCAGGGCTTTAATTTGCTTTCGCGCACCTCAGCAATTGAAAATGTAGAACTACCTATGGTATATGCCGGAATCGATGATACCGAAAGACTGCAAAAGGCTAAAGAGGCACTTATCAGCGTCGGTTTGGGTGAGCGAATGTATCATCAGCCGAACCAACTTTCAGGAGGACAGCAACAACGTGTGGCAATTGCCAGAGCCGTGGTCAACGATGCACCGATTATTTTTGCTGATGAGCCGACCGGTAATCTAGATACTAAAATGAGTGTTGAAATCATGCAATTATTTTCTAAACTTAATGCCGATTTGGGACGCACCATCATTTTGGTGACACATGAGGAAGATATTGCGCTTTATGCCAAACGCATCATTAAAATTGTCGACGGTGAAATTCACTCTGACACCATCAATAATAAAAGGAAATGCAATGATTGAAATTAAAACTATTCTTAAAATCGCCGTCAGAGCAATTGAAGCCAATAAAATGCGCTCGGTATTGACTAGTTTGGGTATCATCATCGGTGTGGCGGCGGTGATTATTTTACTCTCTATTGGTAATGGCACCCAAAAATCAATTGAAAATGAAATGCGCAGTATGGGTACCAATCTGATTATGATTCGTTCGGGAGCATCTACTTCTGGTGGTGCCAGAATGGGACGCGGTTCGCAACCGACCTTAAAAAATGGTGATGCAGATGCCATCCAAGAAAAAGTAGCGGCAATTCGTCTGGCAGTTCCTGTCATTAATGACAGCGGACAACTGATTTATGGTAACACCAACTGGTCTACTAGTATTGTCGGCACCGATAATCGCTATTTTGATATCAAGGAATGGGAATTAGCCTACGGTCGTTTTTTCAGTGAAAATGATATTCGTACTGCCAATAAAGTGGTGATTTTGGGGCAAACAGTAGCTACCGAGCTGTTCGGAGATATTGATCCTTTAGGTAAGACAATCCGAGTTAAAGGAATTCCGTTTGTGGTTATCGGTACTTTGACGGCACGCGGACAAAGCGGTCCGGGGCAAGATCAGGACGATATGGTTTATATGCCGCTTTCAACTGCACAGAAAAAAGTTTCTGGTTCCCAATTTCCGGATATGGTTAATCAGCTGATGCTACAAGCAGAACATGCCGAAGATACTTATACCTCACAAGAGGAAATCCGCGCACTTTTACGGCAACGCCACAACTTAGGCCTCAACAAAGAAGATGACTTTACGATTATGAACTTTACGCAATTTATGGAAATGATGCAAAGTTCATCGCAAACTATGACGATTTTCTTGGGCTTTATTGCTTCTATATCGCTGATTGTCGGCGGTATCGGTATTATGAACATTATGTTGGTGTCGGTTACAGAGCGTACTCGGGAAATCGGTATACGTATGGCTATCGGAGCTAAAAGTTGGGATATCAGATTGCAATTTTTAATGGAAGCGTTGATATTATCTCTTATCGGCGGTTTAATCGGGGTAGTGTTCGGTATTATCGGCGTATTTGTATTGCCGAAAATCACTTCTATTACGGCAGTGCTATCCACGTTTTATGTGTTGCTGCCATTCAGTTTTTCCGGTATTGTTGGATTGATTTTCGGCTTTTTTCCGGCATATAAGGCCTCACTTTTAAACCCGATTACCGCTCTAAGATACGAATGATAACGGTTTCTGATGTAATAAAACAGCCCTGCCATCTTGGTAAAAACTGTTTTATTTAAAAAAGTCCCTTGTCAAATTTCTCTGACAAGGGACTTTTTACATCAGAAAGTCTGCATCCATTCAATTATTTTGTCATCCAAATCCTCGGCAATTGCTTTGCGATTCTTCAACAAGCTTAAATAAATGCAAGCATATTGCCACGGCGCAGTAATAATGTTTTGCGAAACTTTCAGCGGATACTTTTCCATCAGACGCATACCGGCTTGCATGACGTACTTTGGAATTGTACCATCATATTCAGCCGTATAATGATTAACATAACGGCTGGTTCCCACTCTGTCATACAAAGCTGCCGCTTCCGACAACAAAGGTAAACCGCCGGCCAGTGCCATACCGTTGTAAAGCCGACAAACATCACGGATATCCTCTCCCGGAACGTAATAATATGCATTCAAAGGATGAGTACTGGGAAATCGTCGGGTAGAATAAGCAACGATCCGCTCCAAACGTTTACTTAATCGCTGAGTAACACAGAAAATAAGCGGTGCATCGTAATTATTGTACACTACCAAGAAGTCAATTATCTCCTTGATATTGACTTCCGTGGTGTTTCCCCTATCCAGCACACAAACCGGAAAATTGCCAAAATGAAGTGCCACCATACGCAGTTTCATACCATTGCTCAAAATTATGCCGTCTGCATAGCGATTCAGATACTTGGACAACATACCGTTACCTCCGACACATAAGAGCTGGGGATAAACACCGAATTGCGACTTTGCCTGTTTCATAATAACAGCGGCATAATATGCCGATACCGGATCATTATCGATAGCAACCACATATTTCGGCTGCACACATAACCTACCGTTGCTATCAAAGCAATTTGTTTCCTTGCGAAAAAAGTCAAAGATTACTTTGGCATCTTTCCATTCCTGAGTTCTAAAATTTATTTCCATAATATAATAATAATTTGGTGAAATTTTACAAAAATTTAAGCACGGCGTGAGCTTTGCGTATTATTTTTCTGCGGATTACCCTGATATTTACGCTGAGACGTTTGTGTGCCCCCGTTATCCCTAGCTCTGGCCAAATTGCGCTGAGCGCGCTCACGTGCTTTAAATAATTCTTTTAAATTGGTTATTTTTTTAATTTTAACATTCTTTTGGGTTGCCTTTGCTAATTTACGCGACCCCGGAGCCTTTGGAGCTTTTTTTACCGCAGATTTATCGGCAAGCAGCACTTTATCCGTTTTGTGATATTGCATAGCCAGTTCAATTTGATGCATAGTATTTTCCAGCTCTTGCATATGAGCAAACACCCGTGGATATTCGCGAAAACAGCGCAAGGCATTTTCAAGCAACGTTTTTTCACCGATAACACCGTTTCCACCCTTAAAACGACGATGCATCGCGCGGTTTTTGACTTTCCATATATTTTTTGCTTTGTTAATACAAGTCATAGCCCAGGTTTCATCACGAATATCTTGCATTACCAAACCGATAGAGTTCGGATCCGGGTTTTGATTATGAGTTTCCGCAACAAGGCGTTCACGCGCCTTTTTAAAGAATGTGGTAACACTTCTCGGACGTTGGTGATATATGGAAATTACCGAAGCAATGTAAACCCAGTATTTTTTATCGATATCCGTTATCGTCTTTTTGGTAATCTCAGGCATTCCATAATCTGTTTCCAGTTCTTTAAACTTGGATTTGTAGAATTTATCCCACATAAAATCAAACTGACGAGCTTCAAATTTTGCTTTCTCAGGACCGAAAGAGCATTCTTTCCATACTGCTGCAAACTGACTTGATCTTATGCCGTACTTTTCCATGACCTGCAACAACTTTGGAAATTCGTCTGACAAACAATAAACCAAAGTTTTCGCAGTGTCATCAAAATTAAACTGCGGCAATCCGATAGCCTTACCGTCCAAAGCAACCTGTGCCGGATTAAGTCCTGATTCATAAAGGTATGAAACATGTGTCGCCGGGAAATTATTGTAATCAATTGTATGAGTATGTCCCATAATTGTGTATTTTCCGGTAGATATTTCCTTCAGTTGTTTTCTGCAAACATCGAGTTCTTTTTCTAAAACACCATGTCGAGATTGCAAATCCAATATTGTCATATTTAAATATGGATTATTTTCAAATTCTGCTTTAACCTGAGATTTTCCATCCTCCATTTTTTCGTACATATCGCGCACTTCCCAATATGTTGAATCCGGAATAGCCGGTTGAATAGCATCAGTACTATGAACAAGTTTATTATCAATTTGCAACTGAATCTGTTCAACTTCCTGAATTTTGGCTTTCGATATAAAGTTTGTATTTGAATTTTGGTTTACTATTTCACGCATCAATTTGTTGGCTTCCATTTCTCCTGCAGTATTTTTATCGCCAAAATAACGTTTATTCAAACCGTACATTTCATTACGCAGTAAATAGCTTTCATCGGCTATATTATCCAGAGTAGTGTTTTTGCCGAATTTTTTGCGAGCGCGCAAACTTGATTTTACTAAAATTTCATAAACTTTCGAACTTTGATCGCTACAGGTCATTACCGCCGCCACAAAGCCAAAGTTTTTCCTACTTGCACGTTCTTCATAAGTTATAGGATCAAAGCCGAGTTTTTTAGATAATTTGTCAAGCAGCGGTTGAAATTCGTGATTCCACTTTTCACGTCCCAAATCTTCAATCATTTGAGAATGATTGCACTTATTCCATGAATTTCTGAACGCATTGGTATTAATACCCTTTTCCATCATAACATCGTACTGTTCTTTATATTTATCACGATATTTGGTAAGAAACTTTCTTAAATCATTGATACGAGTCAGATAAGGTCCGAATCCGGTTGCGTTTTCTATTGTAGCAACTCTACCGCGCGGAGCATAAACCGCGTCGAATTTATTATTGGTCATAAATTGCATATTCAGCATTTCCGGCAACAGATTATTGGGGTCAATACGCATATTCTTAAAATAATAAATACCGTTATTATCCGGTCTTATGGATTTGTCTTTAAGTTTAATTTCCTTATTATTTGGTGCTTTTATATTATCTTTGGTATTTTGTGCCGGAGCGGCACCTGCGGTCAAACTGCCTGAAAAAATCATCAGGGCTGGAACATATTTTCTCAGTAAAGAACTAATTTTGGCGCGCGGAGCTGTAACTGCCGCAGCAATTTTTTCTTTACCGTTATTCCACAAAGATGTTGCAGTTTGCCTAATTCTATCCCATATACTTCTATTTTTTGTTGCCATCTTATGCCTCCATCATGCAATCGTTACGACATATTACAACATTTTAGACAGAAAATCAAGTAATTTTATTCAATTTTTTATATTTTTTGCACTATTCTTATGGATTAAAGTTCATCTTCCAAAAACTCAGCAGCATCTGCCACACAATTTGCACATTCCCGCAGTACTTTTCCGGTCTCAGATCCTTTAAGCAATTTACATTGGGTTGCTCCGTTTCTTTGTAAAAAATTTTGTCATTATATAGCGCATTGATTTTATGGATTTTGCTCTATTTTTTTGAGCTAATCCCAGCACCATTCCGACCCCTATCAATGCGCCGCAGGTGCCTTCTGAGCACCCCATACCAACCGCAAACGCATTACCGATATTAAGTGCGGTTGTTTCATCTATTTCGGCCTTATCGCAATATGTACATGTTATTGCCTGAGCGCAATTATAACGTCCGCTGCGTTTTTTTTCGGCCGCTTCAAATTTTCTGCTTTCCATAATTCAGTCCTCTCTTTTTCGCATTTTAAGACAGTTATTTTATTTTGCAAGCATTTATATGTAGGCTTGACAATATAACTGCAACGATTTAATAAGGGCAGTATAAGGAAAAATTATGGCAATTCAGTTATCGGATCATTTTACATACGGCAAATTGTTACGTTTCACCGTACCGTCGGTGATTATGGTGATATTTACTTCCATTTACAGCGTGATAGACGGCCTGTTTGTGGCCAATTTTGCCGGCGCGACACCGTTTGCCGCCGTAAACATTGTGTGGCCGTTCATTATGATAATCAGCACTATCGGCTTTATGTTCGGCAGCGGCGGCAGTGCTTTGGTGGCAAAAACTCTAGGCGAAAGTAATAATTATAAGGCTAACCGCATTTTTTCTATGCTGATTTATCTTACTATTGTCGTCGGAGTGATTTTTGCCGCGAGCGGACTGTTTTTGATTAAGCCGATATTACATGCGTTTGGAGTTGAAGGGGAGTTGTTGGCACAGAGTATGCTTTATGCCAAAATTTTGTTTCCGGTAGTACCGGCGTTGATGTTGCAAGTTATATTTCAGTCTTTTACGGTAACGGCGGAACGTCCGAAACTGGGGCTGTTTATTACGGTTGTGGCAGGTGTCAGCAATTTTCTTTTAGATGCCTTATTTATTATCGTTTTGAAGTGGGGATTATCAGGTGCCGCATGGGCTACGGCCGCCAGTCAGATTATCGGTGCAACGATACCGTTACTGTATTTTGCCTTTCCTAACAAAAGTCTGCTGCATTTAGGGCGCACCAAATTGTATATTAAGGCTCTTATAAAAACCTGCACCAATGGCGCCAGCGAGTTTATGTCAAGCATTTCAATGTCGTTAATCGGCATATTGTACAATTATCAAATGCTGCGATTTATCGGCGAAGACGGGGTGATTATTTATGGCATTATCACCTATGTCAATTTTATTTTTCTGGCGGCATTTATCGGCTACACGGTCGGCAGTAACCCGATCATCGGTTTTCATTACGGTGCCGGTAATAAAAATGAGTTGAAAAGTCTGCTGCGAAAAAGCTTGCGGCTGATACTCGCCGCTGCCATCATATTGACGTTTATTGCCGAAGTCAGTGCGCCACAGATTGCCCGAATATTCGTCGATAAAGACACTCATTTAACCACGATGACAATATACGCTTTTCGCATATATTCCATATCTTTTCTGCTTTCGGGATTCAATATCTACGCCTCGGGATTTTTTACGGCGCTCAACAACGGACTGATATCGGCATTGATAGCCTTTTCGCGCACCATGATTTTTGAGTGCCTTTGCGTTTTGATTCTGCCGATATTATTCGGAGTAAACAGCATTTGGTCAGCCATTACCGTGGCAGAAATTATGGCTCTTGGCGTGAGTTTCTTCTTTATTAAAAAAATGCGCAGTCGCTACGGCTATTGATTTTGGGCTTTTTTCAGCTCTGCCATATTTTTAGCAAGACGGTTAAGTTTATAATCTTTTTGCTCTTCCACCGCCTGATGAATATTATATATCATCTTAAGCTGTGCCAGCGTGATTTCCACATCGGCAAGTTCTTCGGCAATATGCGGAATATCACCGCGGCTGCGCAGTTCCTTGCATAATTCTTTGGTTAGTTCCGACATTTCTTCAATAACCATAATTTTCTGAGATTCTACCCCAAAAAAATCGATGGCTTCATTATATATTTTAAGTTCTTGTTCTTTTTCCACTTGTTTAGTCCTTTTTTTGAATATTCAGCACCACATATTCTGATTTAGTACCGGTTTTGAATTTAATTGCCCAATCAGAAATGCCGGAAGTAACAATAAAATCGGTGTTTTGGCGTTTTTCATAACCGTATATGCGATCATTTGCCCCAATCCATTTGCCTACTTGATTGAACGGCCACAGCTGACCGCCATGAGTATGTCCTGAAAGCACCAAATCCACTCCGGACTTTGTTTGTGCGGCATAATCCGCCGGTTGATGGTCCAGAACTATCGAATATTTATTCATATCAAGCTCCGCGGTGATTTCTGCCATTGATTTACGTTGCCGATGCATTTCTTTGACCTCAGAAAAATCGTGGCGCCCGATAATATAGAAAGCGTCGGCGATTAAAGCCGTTTCATCACGCAGCACCGTAATACCGTTTTTCTGCAGCTCCGCAATCAGTTCATCTGCGCTGAAACCGCGATGAGCCGCTCCGTAATAGCCTTTATCGTGATTGCCGAACACAAAATAAACACCATACTTAGTTTGTAAAGAACCGAGAGCGCGGGCGGAGGCACGCATATCTTCGAGCGAAGTATCATCATCGACGTAATCTCCGACTATCACTACCGCATCCGGATTTTCGGCCTGCATTGTCGCAATATGCTCGGCAAATCCGTCGGCATTGAAAGTAGTTCCCAAATGTGAGTCGGCAAACATCAAAATTTTGAGATTTTCAATATTTTTTGCGGTAACAAGATTGTATTCGGTGCGCCAAACATTGTGATTAAGATACCAACCGGAGACTAGCGCGGCGAAGGCAATTATAACGGCGAAAAAGCCTGAATAATAGCGCTTGAAAGGACGCTTGCGCAGTTTTTCCGCCAGAAAGAACACAAAATCACAAATCAGCCAAGCTAAAGCAAAATAAACAATACAGACAATTGCATTCATAAAGTTCAGCAGCCAGCAGAGTACACCGAAACCGCCGAATACAATGCCGCCGCCGATAAAAGCCTTGCGCTTTTCGTTTTCTTTTGTCAGGCAACGAATAAAGCCGAATTTGCACACGCGATGGCTGACATACACCAATGCCATACCGGTAATAATCAGCGTTGTCCACATGATGATAATCCACATGGTCATTTACTTTTGCTCCATGATTTCAATACCGCAACAGTATAATATTTTGCGCTGCAACAATCAAGTTTTTTCTTGACAGATGTCAAAAAAGTTGTTACAAAACAACCAAATTCAAATTGTTATAAAATTATTCTTCCATACTATATATATTAGTTTAAGAAAATTTGCATCGCACGAAAAAAAGTGGCAGACCAAGTGATTTTGGGACATACCAAAAAACCGTCTGAATGCAAAACAGGAAATCTGCTCAACATCGCGGTCGGGTGATCCTCAGGTTCTTATCAGAATTCTGAGCTGTCGCCGAAAATACGTTTTGGGGTGATTGTTGTAAGTAGTGGCGAGCGAAAGCAACCTTTCTGAATTGAAAGTCCAATGTTAACGGGTGACAAGCGGCCCTAAGCATTTCAGATGTTTTTCTTAAACTGTCGGGCAGGTTCGCAAATGACCTTCCCTGAAGCAAAAAAACAATGACAAGCAGTTGAGTCGGTTTGGTAGCGACCATTCCCATAATTTGCGCGTAATAGCATCCTGCTTTAGTTTTAAGCTTAAGCCTTTGACACGAGTTGTCAGAGGCTTTCTTTTTTAGGACTGATAAAAATATTTATGTATTTGCAATAATAAGCGTTTTTATTAGTTGATTTTCCATATATTATTCCGCATATAATAAATACAAAACAATAAAGGATATATTATGGGATTTTTGATTGTTTATTTAATTATCGGAACTTTATGCAGTTTATTCAGCGGATACTCATTTACAGCGCGGGCTGATTACGGAAGCAGTATTACAATACTTATATATGGCGTTTTTTTAGCTGCATGGTTGTCACCGCTTGGGATTTGGCATGTAAAGCGGCAAAACGGGAAATTATCAATAGCTCATACCATTGCTATACGAATATGCCATTTGCTGTTGGGAATGGCCTTTTTAATGTTTTGTTTGCTGATTATCCGTGATTTTGTGTGGTATACATTATATATTTTAGGAATCGGCAAAATACCCTCACCTTTTGAGATTACCGCTGCACGAACGGCAAATATGATTACATTGCTTATATTATTTTTGTGCACTGCTTATTCTCTTTATGCTGCCGAAAAGATGCCCCGAGTACTGCATTTTAAATATTGCAGCACTCGAATTAAGCAAACATTAAAAATTCTGGTAATATCGGATTGGCATATCAATCGCCTGACTCCTTTAAAAAAAATCGAAAAGCAAATATCTTATTTTAATAATTTACACCCCGATATTATCTTAATGCCGGGAGATATTGCCGACGACTCCAAAGAATGTATGCAAAAACAGCTGCGTATTATTAAAAAACTAAGAGCACCGCAAGGTATCTGTTTTACACTCGGCAATCATGAAATTTATCATAACCCTTATGCTTGGGAAGCCGAATTTGCGGCAATCGGTTGGAAAATATTACATAACAGCGGCATAAGAATTGAAAGCGCACGAGTATTTATAGGCGGAGTACCGGATTATACCGCATTTAAAGTTGACCTCACTCAAGCCGTCAGTCGCGCACATTATGATGATTACAGAATCGTATTATCTCACTCTCCTGTAATTTTCAGACAAATCAAGCCAAAACAGATTGATTTAATGGTTGCAGGACACACTCACGGCGGACAGATATTTCCCTTTAATCTGTTATCTAAATTAGGCAATGCCGGATTTATTGCAGGAGAATACCGCCTTAACGATGCCGTTTTAATACTCTCGCGCGGTGCAGGTTATTGGGGACCTCCGATGCGCCTCGGAGCACCGAGCGATGTCATTCTTATAACTCTTGAACCGCAATGTTAACGATATTTTAGAAAATAAGTGATAGCTTTGAAAAAAATTGCGGGAGAATGAGCATGAAAAAGATATTTGTTATTTTAGGATGCGCTGCGCTATTATTGAGTGCTTGCGGTAAAGATGAATCGAACGAACAAAAAATGACCATACAAAAAGCCGAAATAGAGGAAAATATCTCGGCAGATGTTATTGATGCCGATGTTAATGAGGCTGTCGAAGAAAAAGCTCAAGAAGTAGTTGTGTTCGAAGATAATTTTACAAAAAAAGTCGGCGGCAATACAGAAAAGTTCAAAAAAGAATTTAAAAAACTCAGTGCTCCCCAGCAATATTATTTTTGCGCAGCATTTGCCATGGGGGCGATGGCTGTAGCAAAACCAATTACAGCATCGGCCATGGTCAATTATTTTTTGGGGTTGGGAGCTCATAAGTACGGTGTCGGAATTAATGATGATACATACATGGCATTTAATGCCGGTAAAAATTCATTTTTGCACGAAGATTTAGTTAATGTTATTTTACAAGACAAGATTTGCGAAAATCTTATTAACGAAGCTACTGATTATGCGGTTGAAAAAAAGCAAAGCGTGGCGGATTTGGATAAACTGGGACAAATTGAAGTGGAAAAAGTTGTTGAATACATTCAACGGCAATAATCCTTTGTTTTTTTCTTAATCTCCGCTTTATAATTTACAGGGCGGAGATTTTTTATGCTTCGGATTAGCTTGATATCTCTCTAAATCGACATATTTACACTTAAAATGGAGGAGGATATGTTGCGATTTTTAAAATTAACGTTTTACTTAATTTTTTTTGGTGTCTTATTCGGAGCTATAAAAAACATATATAACGAACAAGATAATCTCAAAGCTTCGCTGCAGCGTACTTCTGCAGAATTTATAACCGCAATGCGACAACTTGCATTAGAATATTCAGGTGCGAATCGCAATAACAATGCTGATATGGAAAAATATTGGATCAAATTTATCGAATAATCTGTCATATATCTGTATAAAAGATAAATAAAACTAGCAATTAACTATATATTAATGTATATATGATTTAGTATATATGATATCACATAACTAAATGAAAGGATCCTTACTATGAAGAGAATGTTATTGTTGGCGGGTGTTGCTGCTTTATTTGCATCTGATGCATCTGCGTCTGTATTTACTCCGTATTTGGCAGCAAAAGCCAGATATGCGTTTATGGACAGCACCGTAAAATATGAAAAAACTGATTATAACCACAATATTGATATGGATAAAAATATTTTCGGAGGCAGTGTTGCTTTCGGTTTGCGTGCAAATTCCTTTCCTGCTTTACGCGGTGAATTAGAATACAGTCACAATAAAGATATCAAAAAAACCACTACAGATGGCTCTGCAAAAACACAAAGCCACTATGTTTTGCTCAATATGTATTATGATTTCAGAACATGCACCAAATTCACACCGTATCTCAGTGCCGGTTTGGGCGGTTCCAGTATCAAATATTCAGTAGAGGATGTCAGCGATCGTAATAATCGTTTTGCATGGCAGCTCGGTGCCGGTATTTCTTATAACTTTACTCCAAATATCGTTGCTGATGCAGGCTATCGCTTTGTTGATTTGGGACACTTCTCCCGCGCCAAAGGAGAAGCTAAAACCAGAGTTGAATCTGATGCTCATGAAATTTATCTCGGCGTAAGATATATGTTTGAATAATATATTCTAACTTCTTGAAAAAAGGCGGATTTATCCGTCTTTTTTTGTGCCTGAAATATTGAAACATATTAACTCGTTTTATACGCTTTAAAAACTTATTTTAATATTTATATCTCTTAACTATCCAACCCTTAACTATCCAAAAATGATATTTTTGACAATTTTTTACTTGATTTTTTGTACATTATATGTTTATATAATGACTGTGGTGGGAGAAAATTAATGATAATGACTGACGATATCGATAATTCAATGCAGGCTGATGAAACATCGCCAAATGACGAAAATAAAACAAACCAAAATGCGGCGCAGAATGAAGAACAATCTGCTAATAAGATTGAGCCGATGACTTCGGAAGAATTGTTTACGCGCGCATTACTTTTGCTGCAAGTTTCGGCGCAACAAGATGACAAAGTGGCTGCATATTATACTGACTTGAAAAGAGAATATTTCGGCCCTGAGATTTCGGATGAAGAAGCGGAAAATGCGCCGTTTGAAGATAAACGTCAGCAAGATCTGGTGGAGAGATATATTTCAGATAAGATTGAAATAATCAATGACTATGCCATCAGTCTGAAACAATCCAGTGTAAATAAGGCATTTGAAGAAATATTTATCCTTACAGGTATGGAACTTAATGCCGAATCGATAAAACCCGATTTTTATGATAGTTTATTTGAATATCGTGCGTCAATGCAGAAAGGATTATTAGAAGAATATAAAATTTTGCAGCTGAATCGTGACGTGTTAAATATTTATAAAAATAAAAGCGGTACAATTGAACTCAATGATAAAGTAATGAAGATGGAAAATTATTTTTCTTCCGGCGCTATCACCAGAGAACAATTAGCTCAATTTTATTATAATATAGGTTCGGTATACGATATAAGTTCGCTGCAAAAAAATACCGAAAAAATGGTAAAAGACGAACACAATTTTGCATTGGGATATAAACGTCAAGCATTAGATATTACAAATACAAATATTGCACTTATTTTAGATGTTCACCGCGATTGGAGCCCGCATTTTGATTATAATTCACAAAAAATCTTAGATGCATGCCATCGGGTAATCGATAACTCCGGTGATGCCCGCAGCCTGTTCAGAGCACATAAATTGTATGCCGAAACTCTGCTTGACTTTAAGGGAACAGACGGTTTCAGCAAACAACGCGAAAAACGTATCAACTCGGTTATCAAACATTTTCGCAGAGCTATCAACTACACCAACAATAAAAATGAAAAAATTGATTTATTAAATATTGTTTCCGAACAGGAAAAAAATTTCGATAAAAGTGCATATATCCGTACACGTATGGAAATGGCTTCACTTTTGAATTATCGCGCCCGTATCAGAGAGTACAACCGCTTGGTTGATGAAACCGATAATATCAAACTGAAAAGATTCATGTTAAAAGCCGGTATTAATGAGTTTTATGAACTTAGCGATATTGATAACGAAGATCGCCATTTATACGATAGTTTAGATGCAAAATTCCGTAACATATTAAACAATGAAAACAGAGATGAAAAGACTATTGCTAAATTAGATAAATTGAAGAAGATATACGGTTCAAATCCTAAAGATACCAAAGAGATTGTATTTACACCGATGTCTACCAGCGGACACGATTGGTTTGCGTCAGATAGATAACGATAGAACGGAAAGGATGTACTGAGATGCTGTTACGATTGATTTTAGCTTGTTTTTTGTTGTTCGGCTCCGATATGTTATCGGCGCACGCACGCGCGCTTAAAGCTCAAAAAATTTCTTGTACCGAAAAAAGTAAAAGAGAATACTGTACCTCTGAAAAAGGACACGCTCTAGACGGTAGAATCGCCATTATGCGCGATGACGGTTCAATTGCCGGTATCGGTGAGTTTAAGAACGGCTATCGTAACGGTGAAAATTTTGTCTTGGACGATCAGCGGCGAATGGTAGAAAGAACTGTGTATAAAAAAGGAGTTATGGACGGGATTAATTATTTTTATCACGATAACGGTAGAGTCTGGATATCAGCTCCTTATGTCGGCGGTTTATTACACGGAAGTGTTGATATTTATGATAAGAAAGGTAAATTGCGCGGCAAGTTTAAATATCATCGCGGAAATTTACGAAACGGCTATTGCTTTTCCCAGCACCGACGCAAAATCAAATATCCGAATCGCAATTTCCAAACCAAATTCAATCAGCTCATTACCTGCGGTTTAAGATGAAAACAGGGTTGGTATTGGAAGGAGGAGCGCATCGAGCCATATATACAGCCGGTGTACTTGATGTATTTAATGAAAACGACATAATTTTTGACGGTGTGGTCGGAGTTTCTGCCGGTGCAATTCATGGTTGCGCTTTTGTCTCAAAGCAAAAAGGACGGAGTATCGGTTACACACTTAAATATGCCAATGACAGACGTTATATGAGTTTTTATTCATGGCTGACTACCGGCAATTTGGTGGGGGAACAATTTTGTTATCATGACCTACCGGAAAAGTTATTTCCATTTGATCATCAGACCTTTGAGGCTTCACCTACCAAATTCTATGCCACTTGCACAAATTTGGAAAGCGGACAGGCCGAATATATATATTGCAATGAATTAAGAACCAAATTGCCTTATATACGTGCCTCGGCCTCTATGCCGTTTGTATCGAAAATAAGCCAAATCGGCAACTGCAAATATCTTGATGGCGGAATTGCTGACAGTATTCCCTTGCGCGCTTTTCAAAATATGGGATACGAACGCTGTGTGGTAGTGCAGACCAGAGCTACCGGATATACAAAGAAGAAAAATAAATTGGCGTGGCTGGCAAAAATTATGTATCGCAAATATCCTAAGTTTGCCAATGCCGTAATCAACCGGCATCTAATGTATAATCAAGAGTTAAAAGACATTGAAAACAGCCAAAAAGAAGGTACGGCATTGGTAATTCGTCCGAGTCGGGAAATTAAAATCCGCCATACAGAGCATAATACGGAAGTTTTGCAAACGGTTTATAATCTTGGTTGCGAAGATGCGCTTAAAGCTCTACCCAAAGTCAAAGAGTTTCTGCAATCTGCGCACCGGATTTAAAGTCCAAAATACCCGCCAATGCGGGTATTTTCATGTTGTAAAAAAAACATAAAAGCGCAGAATTTACATTGTATCTTTAAGATATTTTGAAATTTCGTCGGTTACATCCACCACATTCGGTGTATGCACGGCGATTGATTTGGCATAGAATATTGTCGGAGCATTGTATTTTTCGGTTACAGCTAAAAGCGCACGATTAATATTCTTCAACAAATCTGCCTTAAATTTATCGTGAGTTTCGACCAGTGTATCGCGTTTTAACTGCAACGATTTCATATAAACCTCAGAATATTCCTGCCTAAGTTTTTTATCTTTGATGCTGTTCAATTTTTTCTGAGCAGCATCAATATCTTTTGCCAACTTGTCAAATTCTATTTGATACTCTTTGTTTTCTTCTGCCATACCGGCCAAAAGCAGCACATTTTCCATACTATACACATAAATATTGCTATCATGTGAAACACGTTTTTCTAACTGCTGCAGTTGATACAACGAAAAAACATTTCCGACCAACAGTACCAAAATCATCAACAATGCAAACCACTTAAAACCTAATCCTGACGACACTTTAGGTGTAACCTGTAGCTGTACAGCCGGTGCGGACGGAATTTGAGCTGCCGGAGCTGCTTGAACCGGAGTCGGTTGAATCGGAGTTGTTTCTTGCACCGGAGCCGCCGGAGCTGTTTCTTGCACCGGAGCCGGCTGGGCTTGCGCTTGCTGAACTGCGGCTATTTTTGCTGCTTCAATCAATGCTAATTGTCTTATTTCCGCTTTTTCTTTTTTCTTACGAGCCATAATATCCTCTTCTTTCAAAAACACGGGGAGAGTTTCCCCTCCCCGTATTTTTTGGTTTCATACTAAAATTAGAATGAATACGTTACACCTACACGGTAAACAGCATCGCGGCTGTTGCTCCATGCGGCACCCGCATTGAGCATCAAGTTGTCGGTCAGGTAGTGGAAACCACCGAGAGCGACAGCTGCGTGTCCGCTATAAGCACCCGTACCGAGCGAGAGTGAAGTCTTACCCGTAGAGCGAGAGTTCGGTACCAAAGCCGACATAGCAGCCATGGAAGCCATACCTCTACGCAATTCGTGGTGAACATCCTTCAAATCGTGTTCTACGGATTCTACACGACCATCCAAGTTCTGCAACTTATCGTCGATTTGGACAACCGCGTCAGACAGATTGCCGGCATTTGCAAAGGCCGTACCCTGCAGTTTAGACACATCACCAACAGCCATATCGAGAGCATCCAGCGATTTAGCAACAGATTCATTATTCTTGATAACGTTCTGTTCTGTGTAGCTGGTTCTGTTACCGATAGAGCCTGCCAAAGCGGTCAAGTGTTCTTCAACCGTTGTGTTTTGACCGAGGTTCATACTGCCGTTTTCAACACCGACTTTTGCAGCCAAACCGTGGATTTGACCCAAAGTAGCGTCAATGTTATTGAAGGCATCAACAATGTTTTCAGGTTTAGCCTGACCGCCATTGTCGAGGTTGTGATTATCGTAGTTCAAACCATCAGGGAAGTTACCGATGATGTTATCAACTGCGGTCAAAGCCTCATTAATGGTTGTAGCATCAACCGTGGTATAAGTACCTTCAGCTGCGTTGTAATCACCGTCCTCGGCATTTCTAAAGATAGAAGCCGTGGTAGCCAATACATCGCCGCTTTCTTCAACTTTAGCCGTACCGGTATCAATCGAGTGAACTTTTGTACCAGCCAATTCGAATTCGGTGTTAGCAACAAGCTTGTCGCCCGTAACCGTACCGTCAGCATTGATATCGCCTTCGTTGATTACGACTTTCTTATCTTTGCCGAATGTACCCAAACCTTTAACCGTCAGGTCTTTATCAGCAGTGATATTACCTTCGTCATCCAAAACGACTTTATCCTCACCGACCGTAACTTTCTTGTCTGCCGTTACTTCACCGTCGGCAATTACAACATTACCGGCTTCAGAAGCGAAGGTAGCGGTTACTTTGCCTTCATCATCTTTAGCGATGCTGGCATAATCAGTACCTGTAGTATCACCAACGTTTACGCTCTTAGAAGCGGTAGCGTTACCGTCTCTATCGAGTTTAACACCGGTCAAAGTCTTGTTACCTTGACCATCGTCGGTTTCCGTACCGGCCAAGATGCTGTTAGAAGCTTGTGCATTGCCGTCTTTGTCGAGTTTAACACCGGTCAAAGTCTTGTTACCTTGACCATCGTCGGTTTCAGAACCGATCAAAGCACTGCTGGTAGCGGCAATGTTACCGTCTTTATCCAAGACAACGCTGTTGGTATCATCACCAACCGTAACTTTCTTATCAGCCGTAACTTCGCCTTTAGCAATTTCAACATTGCCGTCAGAAGAAGCAAAGGTAGCAACTGCACTCTTAGTTTCTGCACCTGTATCCGGATCGGTTTCCGAATTCATGGCAAATTCGATGTAGTTTTCGTCATCGGTATCCTTATTGCCGATTAAAGCACTGTTATCAGCTTGGACAGAGCCCTTAGCTATATTAACATTGCCTTCTTCAGCAGCAAAGGTAGCAGAGCCGTCGTTCTTCATTTGAACGCCGTTGCCGCTCAACTTACCGTCACCGTCAACCTGACCTGCAGTAACGCTCTCAGAAGCCTGAGCCGTACCGGACTTGTCAAGTTTAACACCGGACAATTTGCCTTGAGCATCAACAGAGCCAACCGTTGCGCTGTCGGTAACGGTCATGTCACCCTTATTCATGGTAACACCCTTACCTTCTTTGTTAGCAAATGTGGTAACGCCGTTTTCTGCATCCATGGTCATACCATAGTCAAGTGTAAACTCACCTTGGTCATCAATCGTGCCTTTACCTAAAGCATAGGTATTTTCGGCAGCGTCGATATCCAAACCGGAGAATTTACTGTTGGTAACATCGGTAGAGCCTAAGCTGTAGGACTGTTCATCAGCATCAATACTCAAGCCTTGAGAAGTACCACTGGTTGTATTATTGTAAGCCAAGTCAATGGTATGTTTGTTATTTGCCTTGTCGTTAACAATGCTCAAACCGGTTGCGGTATGATCATCATCGTTAGCCGAAGAAATAGCAATTGTACCATTCTTGTTGTTGATTTCAACACCGGTTGTTTGTTCCGTATCTTCATCAGCAGAAACCAGCGTAATCGTCTGATTCTTGTGGTTAATACGAACACCGGTTGCAGAATCGTCATCATCACCGGCAGCGACTAAATCAATGGTTTGATTATCAGCATTCAAGTCAACGCTTACACCGGAACCATCGTTCAACAATGCAGTGATTTCAACTTCACGGTTGGTAACAACTGCCGGATCGGCCGCCGGATCTTCGTAGGTCATGCGAACAGCCATACCACCGGCAACTTGTTCTTTACCGGCCATATCCTTATAGGTCTCGCCGATGAAGGTTGTGCCTGCTTTATCACCGATATTAACCGTTGAAGCCGGACCATCACCGTGGATTTGCTTCTCGATATCGGCAACCATACCGTCAACAGAAGCCTTAACCGTAGCTGTTGTAGCAATGGTGTGACCATCGATTGTAGCCGTTGTGTTCGGATCTGTTAAATCAGAACCCGCATCAATACCGGTTGCATAATCATTAGCATTGAAGGCAAACTTAGAAGAAGTTACGCCGTCAGCAGCAACCGTGGTGGTACTAGTACCGTTGGTTACTGTTACACCGGTAGCTTCAACCGAAGTTACATTCGCACTAGCAGTTGTACCGTCAGCAATCGTCATACCAGTCTTAGTGATGGTGTTGGATTTACCTGACGTATCAGCAAGCGATACAGTGGTAGCGGTCATTGACGAAGTGTTGGTACCGTCGGTTACAGACATTTTATCAGCTTTAACCGAAGCAGAGTTACCATTACCGTCGGCTACGCTCATTTCATCAGCCTTAACCGAAGCAGTGTTTGTACCGTCGGCTACGCTAACTTCATCAGCAGCCATATTTGCTGTGTAGGTCTTGTCACCGTCTTTCTTGGTAACAGTCGTACCAGCTGCTGTAGTCGAAGTGTAATCCGTCGCGCTGGAAGCAACTTTAACTTCGTCAGAAGCAAAGGTTGCTTTCTTGTTGGCATCTGCCGGATCAGCGTTGGTCATAACACCATTGTTAATCGAAACACCGGAGAACAACGGATTACCGCTGTTATCGGTGGTAGTCATACCGATTTTAATCGTGGTCCGGTTAACATCAACCGCATTAATACTGGATTGGCCGTTAGCCGAGATAAGGCTTGCGGTGTAATTGGTGTTATCAACATTAAGACCGGTTTCAACCACACTCTTAGCGGTTGCACCTGAGCCAACTTGAGAAATTTGACCGAGCATTACATCGCCGTTGGTGTTGTTGATAGACAAGCCGGAATCAAGTACTGCAGAAGTAGGAGTTCCTGCCGGAACTGTCTTACCGATGTTAATTTGAGTTGCACCCGAACCCATCGAAATCAAGCCGGCATTCGGATTATCAATCATTGTGCCTGTTCCGTCATCAATCTGAGCCGGTTCGCCGTTATTAAAGTAATCTTTGGTAACGAACTTGTTATCCAAACTATTGATTTCGGCCTTAACATTCTTATCGATGTTAACAACAGCCTGTGTCAAGTTGGTAGCAGGATCAGTCGTCGTATTGGCATAGTTGGTAGCCGTAGACAAGTCAACAGTACCTACTTTAGCAAATACATTATCATCAATATTCTTGATGGCTTGTGACAAGCTAATCGGATCTGCATCTGCAGCCGAATTCGGATTTGCATAGTGCGTACCGTTGTAGAGTTTTCTATCAGCAATAGCGCCATCCAAGTCCATAATAGAGCTTGTCATGGTTACGCCTTCAAGATTGATGTTCTTAGCACCGTTGAATGCGGTTGCATACGGAGTGATGCTGTCAGAATCGATACCGAATACGCTATCCATCCAACCTTGCTTGGCATCAAATATCTTGGTTGCGCCGGCAAGTGTCAACACAACAGCAGTATCTTCTGCAGTACCGTCTTCAATGGTAGCGAGTTCGACTTCATCGGTATTGCCGACAGTCGCTTTAGAAATCGTAATCTTTCTCTTGGCGATTTCTTTAGCGTTTGCATCAACTGCGCCGTCCAGAGCCATAATAGCACCGTTAACGGTTTCAGCATCTTTTGTAGCAACTGCGTCCGTACCCGGAGTATAAACAGCGTTTTCAGCCGTTCTCAATGTTACCAATTCATCAATTGCTTCATAAGCAGCGCTTGTTGCACCGTTGGTATAGAACATACCGTTGGTGGTAACATTCAAACGAGTACCTTTCTTGGTTCCGTTATTAATAGCATAGATTTGTGCTGCAATACCGGTTGCACCGCCATCATTAACGGCAACTGCCGACCAAGTACCGTCGGTGTGTTCAAACTTAGCACCGCCGCCGTCTTTTTCGTTGAAAATTAAAGCTTTACCATTGGTACCGGTTACCACGTTATAAATGCGTTTACCGTTATCTTTGGTAATAGCATCAAATACATCAGCAATGGTGTTTCCACCCTTATACTGAGCTTTTGCACCGTTAGCTTCCAAATAATCGGCAACGGTTTGATTGTCAGCAAATGCCGGCAAGTTAGCACCGGCACCGAAACGAGCCGTATTCTTAGCAATGTTTGCCGTATTAGTAGCAACTTCGCCTTCAGCCAAAGCCTTAACCGTATTGATTACGGTAGCGTCTGTAGCCATTACTTTCTTATCGGCGTCAGCAGCGTCAGCACTGTAACTCAGAGCCGCACCTGCGTCAATAGAAGTAACTTCTCTCTCGCCAATCTTAAAGCTTGCAGCCTTAACTGCACCGGTAGCGGTCAAATCACCGCCGTCAACCGTTACGTTTTGGGTGTTGTTACCAATCTTGATGGTCTTGTCATCAGCAGAATTGTTGATGATGATACCGTTCAAGCCGGATGCAGCATCAACCTTGCCCATTTGAATGGTGGTAGCGCCCGAACCCATAGAAATCAGACCGTTATCATCACCGTTATTGAAGTAAGAAGTCTTCACATAATCTTTGGCAACGCCGTCAATAGCACCGGCCAATGTTGTGAGTGATGTGGCAACGCTTTCATTATCATGCAGATAAGGTGTACCTTCAGCATAATCTCTGTTACCGATTGCGGCATCAATGTCTGCAACTGCGGTCTTAACCGTACCTGCGGCATAGTTGCCGTTAGCAGCGGCTTCAACATTAACAGCGCCTGCAACAGTGTTCTTAACTGTCAGCGTAGAAGCGAGTTCTTCGCCGTCAGCGGTTACACCGGCAGCCAAAACGTCCTTACCAGTATTATCAACAGATGTAGCTGTTGTAATGGTCGGATTAGTAGCTGCGCCGTCGGTAAAGGCCAAAGTCTTAACCGTAGCTTTTTCAGCTGTAACTTCGCCGTCTTTGATTTCAACATCGTTATTTGTGCCTTTGAAGGTAGCAGTTTTACCGGAGTCGGACAACTCGATACCATTAAAGGTTTGACCATTGTTGCTGCCGATAGAAATTGTATTACCTGCAGTTGCGTCGCTGGCAATCTTGATACCGGAAATCAGACCGGTCGGATTACCCTCACCGTCAAAGTTTTGCTTACCGATTTCGATGTCATTTGAAGAAATGCCCATCTTAACTGCGGCACCGCCCTTACCATTGAAGTAATCTTTGGTAACATATGTGCCGTCCAAATTATCGATAGCAGCCTTAACATTGGTATCCATGCTCTTAATGGCCGTTGTCAGGTCAGTATCAGCAGAAGATACATAGTTCATGGTGTCAGCAAAGTCAACAGCGCCGACTTTAGCATAAACATTAGCATCAATATTTCTGATAGCTGCAGACAAGCTCAAGCCTGCCGTAGAGTTAGGGTTAGCATAGTGTGTGCTGTTCTTATACCAAGAAACATTACCCATTCTGCTGTCAACAGTATTCAAAGCGTCTTTAACCGAACCGGCAGCATAGTTGCCGTTAGCAGCGGCTTCAACCGTGGTTTCAGCCTTAACAACATCATAAACTGCCTTAGCTGTCGGCAATTCAGCATCGGTCGACGCCGAACTGATAGCCAAAGCAGTAGTTGTAAACTGATTACCACCGAAGGCTAACTTACCACCAAGTGTAGTATCACCGGTTACACCTAAGTTTTCGCCGGCAAATAAGCTCTTAACAGCGGATACACTACCATTAACAAGGGTTGTTCCCTCAATGATTGTTGTACCTTCACTGCCATGAATCTGAGCACCGTTGGTAATAGTAACGCTATCGGTTGCAACATCGCCACCGGCAACGGTAACAGTCTTACCGCCGTTGGTAACTTTGAAGCCGTCCTTAGACAACTCGGTTGTTGTTGTGGTCGGAGCAGCACCGCCTACAGCACCTGCGGTAACTACACTGCTGGTAATTGTACCGGCTGCGTGGTTAACATCGAAGGTTGTACCTGTATCGGTATCAGAAGCAGCAACATGACCGATTACGATATCAGAAGCATTTGCGCCCATCGAAATCGTCGCCGGAGTTGTAGCCGTACCGCCGTTGAAGTATTCTTTGGTTACATAGCCATCAGCAACACCCTTCAAATTGTTAGCCAATACGGTCAACGAAGTAGCAACGCTTTCATTAGCTGTCAAATACGGAGTATCCGCAGCATAGTTTCTGTTGCCGATAGAAGCAGCCAATTCAGCCAAGTGGTCGTCGACTTCCGAACCGGCAAACAAGTTGCCCGCACCGTCTTTATACCATGTGCTGCCTTCTGCATCGAAATCACCGTTTTCAACAGAAGCTTTCAAACCGTGAATGGTACCCAAGGTAGCCGAAATGTTGTTAACTGCTTCAACAATGTTGGCAGCCTCAACCGGTGTATTGCCGCTGTAGTCCATCATCGCGTTGTCATCACCGTGCAGGTTATTTATATTACCGATAGCGTTATTAGTAGCTACAGCGTTTTTATCCAAAGCCAAGATAGCGCCGTTAATGGTGTTAGCCTGAGCTGTGATTACAGCTGCGCTTTCTTCACCTGTAGCCGGTGTATATGTAGCTTTTTCAGCCAAAGTCTTAATGCTGTTCTTTACAGAACCGGCTTCGGTGTCAGCGTCATTCAACAAATCAATAGCATCTTTATTTGTAGTGATTTGTTCAATCTTTGCAGCCGTTAATTCTTGCGGAGCAGAAGCTGTGCCATCATTCAATGTCAAGCTACCTCTTGCAGAAACGTTACCGGTTGCATTATCAACCAAGAATCTCGGTTTACCTTCGCTGTCATACAATGCAAAAGTAGAGTTTGATGCATGCAAATATGGATCTCCACCGTCTTTAGACAGCTTAAAGTAACCATTTCCGGCAGCCAAATATTGTTTGGATTGTCCGTCAGCTATGGCACTGAGTGTGAACAAGCCGGTTTTATCCATACCTACAACAGGTTTTCCACCGTTACGAATAACGAGGTTTCCGGCAACATTCTTGTCCATACTCCAATCATCATCAGCACCTGTACCCAAGCTCAGCTTGCTAAATGCTGTTTCACCGTTCAGAACTTTAGCCAAAGCGTCAGATGCACCTTGACTAGCTGCGTCAATAGCCTGAGCGATGGTTATATCTTCAGCACCACCTGTTCCTGCTTTATAAAGTGCGTCTTTAGCGTTGTTGTAAACTTTGTAATCAACAGAGTTTTCAACTGTCTTGCCGCCGTTCAACGTAGCAATAGCTTGCGTGTTGGTATCGATGTTGGTTGTATTGGTGTCGGTAGCAGCAGCTACGGCGTCAATAGCGCCCTGAATGGTGTTTGCATTACCGATAGAAGTACGAGCATCCGTCGGTTGAGTGTAATCAGCATTCTGAGCTGTTCCCAAAGTAACGATTTCGGCTTTTGCCGGATTACCCTGACCTGCTGCACCTTTAACATAGTAGATACCGTTCATATTAGCGTTTAATCTTACACCGCTATCAGAACCGTCTAATACATAAATCTGAGCACCGATATCCAAGTTAGAGCTACCGTCATGTACACCTACATAAGACTTACCGTCTACTACGTCACCGGTCTTGTGTGTAAACATAGCACCGCCGCCATCACTTTCATTGAAAATCATAGCTTCGCCGTTAGTACCGGTTACTTTATTAATAAGTGTGTTGCCGCTCAATACTTTATTGATACGAGTATCCAAGCCGGATTTAGCGGCATTAATGGACTCTTGAACCGTATCATTGGTCAAACCGGCCAATTTCGTGGTGTTAGCTGTAATAGCACCACCGATTGTGGTGTCGCCGTGTTTAGCGCTGTCAGCGTTAGCTTCCAAATAATCGGCAACGGTTTGATTGTCAACAAATGCCGGCAAGTTAGCACCGGCACCGAAACGAGCCGTATTCTTAGCAATGTTTGCCGTATTAGTAGCAACAGCGCCTTCAGCCAAAGCCTTAACAGTTGCCTTAACTGCAGCGTCGGTAGCCATTACTTTCTTGTCGGCGGCAGCTACGTCTGTGGTAATATCCAGAGCCTCACCGCTGTCAATCGAAGTAACGTCGTTGGTACCGAGCTTCAAGCCTTCAGCAGAAACAACACCATCTTTAATGCTGGCTGTCTTGGTGGTTGTACCACTGGTTTCTACTTCAGCAGTAGTAAAGGTAACGCCATCTTTATCCATTTCCATGGTTGATGTTTTTTTGGTCATATCCGAAGCAGACGAAGGCTTAAATACAGTAGCCTTAATCGTGCTGTCAGCAGTATTAACAGTGAAATCTGTACCTTTATCGTTGTAGTTATCGGTAGAAGCATGACCTAAAACAACTTGACCGTTAGCCGGTGTCAAATCTGTTTTAGCAACATATTTGCCATCAGCAGATGCACCGGCAGCAGCAATTGCTTGTGCAACCGTGTTGGTACCCAAATCGCCGAACTTAGCAGTATTTTTTTGAACTGCTTCGCCGATAGAGCCTTCGTCATAAGTAGCCGTTGAGCTGTAAGGAGCGTTTAAGGCAAGCTTTTGAACCATACCCGGCAAGGTATCGGTTGCTGCAGTACCGCCTAAAGCACGAGCAATGGAGGATGCGTTGTCACCGTTATCCATCAAATCATGCTGAACAGTAGAAAGTTTCTTCGACAATACCTTGAATGTTGTTGTCACATCAGCAATATTGGTATCATTATCTGCAACCCAAGTAGCTATATCCGTATCATGATAATCCGTAGGAACCGGAGTAAAGTCAGCTGCAACATTGCGATATGCTGCGGTCTTCAAATCAGCCGTATTGGCTTTCTTTGCGATTTCTTGAGCAATGGTTACTTTGGTTCCGCCCGAACCGCTGTAAGTAGCGTCTTTAGCATTGGCGTCAACATATTCAGCAACAGTCTGCGTACCACTGGCAAATCCGGCAAAACGAGCTGTATTAGCCATGATTCCAGCACCGGCTGCATCCATAGCATCGGTAAATGTTGTCAGACCATTGAAGATTTTGCCTTCATCTTGCATACCGGTAGCAGATGTATATACACCAGCCTGTGCCTTTGCATAGTTAATAGCGTCCTGAACTGTCGGATTAGCCGTTTCGCCGGCATTCAAACCGGCCAATTTTGCCTTGTTAGCAGCAACATCGCCGTCCTTCAAATTATTAACTGCCGTATCTGCAGCAGATTTAACATCTTGCAAAGCAGCTTGTACCGTTGCAGCAGCTGTTGTGCCGTCAGCCATGGTCAAACCATCCAATTTGGTGCCGACAATATCTAACGCAGCTTTGTTGGTGGTAACACCGTTAAAGATATGTGTACCAGCTTTTAAAGCGTCAGCCGGAGTATATCCCTGAGCTGAAGACATTGCTCTATACACTGTCTTAGCCGAAGCCAATATTGTATTATCAGCAGTGTTATCCAAATCATCAGTGCCGGCATCTACGCCAACAACCGGAGTGGAATCACCAATCTTCAAATCTGTGGTAGCTTTGAGATGTGCACCTTCAACTGTGCCGGTAGCCGTCTTAATATCGCCGGTAGCGTTCAAATTACCGCCTTTAACTTCTACGTACTTATCATCGCTGCTGAACTTAATTGAAGAATCAGCCGGTACCGTACTGTCATAATTAGACGTAATACCATAGAATTTTCCGCTTACGGTACTGCCTAATTTAACTTGGCTTTCCGTAACATTTACACTGGTATTATTATCCGAGCTGTCGCCGTTGGCTACGCGCAGATTAATGCCTCTGGTGCCTGAGACTAAACCGTTAACATCAATACCTGTAGCCAGAACTTTATTACCGCTGATTAAATTTTCAGAACCGATGCGGATATTATTGGCATTTTCACCAAACTTGAGGCTTTCTGTACCGTTAACACCGTGAACATTGGCAATGGTTTCAAAATTGCCCATCTGGCCGGCTAAGGCATGAACACTGTTATAAACCGTAGCGGTAGAAGCCAACTGAATATTGTCAGCAGCAGGAGCTGTTGCATCGGTAGCCGCATAATTGGTGCCGGTGTCAATTCCTTTAGCCTCGTTGGCACCCATTTTCAAAGTGCTCAGTTCTGCACCGTTGGCAGTCATTTTGCCACCTTTGAACACAACATTGTTTGTGCCGTCGGTAATGGTTACGGTATCAGCGTTGGCAGAAGTTTTGGAAACTTTAATTCCGCTGAAAGTTCCGGAGTTTGTATATCCGAGAGATGAAGTAGCATCTGTTGTGCTGCCGATTGTCAGGCCATTGGTTATCGAAGAACCGTCTTTAGTCAGCAAAGTAGCGCCGGTTGAGGCAATATTCAAACCTTGACCGTCTTGACCGATGTGTACATCTTTGGCCGAACCGCCGATGTTCAATGTGGCAGTGCTGATACCGTTCAGGTTGTTATAAACCGCGGTATCCAAATTTTTAATCGCCGTAGCAACGTTCAAATCAGCATTGCCGGTTGCGGCATAATTGGATGTACCATAAGCTGTTGTTCTGTTGCCGATAGCATTGTCCAAAGCACTCAAATGACCGGAAACAGTATCACCGGTACTTGCTAAGTTACCCTTTCCGCCGGTTGCCAAACCATAGATTTTACCCAATGTGGCATCCAGACCGTTAATCGCAGCTTTTACCGAACCGGTGAATGTACCTGTGGTACCGCCATTTAAATTACCGTTAGCATTAGTCAAAGTTTCCGTACCGATAGAACCGGAAGCAGCACTAATTGCCTCAGAAATAGTGATATCACCGCTGTAAGTCGCATCTTTAGCATTGGCTTCAATTAATTTGGCAATTGAACCTTCTTTGGAAGCATCTTTCAAATCAGCAATGCTGGTTGCGTTTTTATCAATAGCAGCGCTGACCGTAGCTGCTTCAGACACAGCAGTACCGCTGTATGCTTGAGCTTCGGTCTTGGCTTTATTGATAGCATTTTGAACCGTTTCCTGAGCACCTGTATTAACCACTAAGCCGGCCAACTTATCAGCATTGCCTTTAATAGCGGCACCAATTGAATTAGCTGCTGCAGCGCCGGTGTATTTAGCGTTTTCAGCTTCATTATCAATGTTATATAACACTGAATTAGGAGTAGTCTTACCACCTTTCAAAGTTGCAACATCTGCGCTTAAATCGGTAGTTGCTGCAGTGATTTTACCATCTACCGCAGTTTCGGTAATCAATTTTTTAGTATCACCTGTAGATGCAGCCGTAATACCGTCAACTTCAACCTCACCCATCTTAAATTTGGCGAATGCGTTGCTGCCGTCATACACAGCCGCCGACAAACCATCAGCATAATTCTTTACACCATCAACAGAAGCTTTAACAGCACTAGCCGAGGCTAATTTACCCACATTTTCAGTATCGGTATCACTGATTGTATTAGCAACACCGGTAATCGCATCACTATTTCCGATATAAAGGTTGGTTGCTTTGAAATGATCTGCAGTCAAACGACTATTAGCGCCTGACTTATCCACACCTAAAGCTGCTGTAACCGTATTATCTGTAGCAGATTTAACGATCAAATTACCTGTCGCTTGGAAAGCTTTATCTGTATAGATTTTACCGCTCTCATTAGAATAGGATAATTCGCCGTTGGAAGCACTAGAGCCGATTTTAATCGAGCTAAAAATACTTGAACCGTCTGTTTTAGCAACATTTGCAATATCTGTCTTTTTTGCATAATTTTCATCCACATATGTGCCAGTTACATAGCCAGCTGTTTCCAAAGCAGTGATTTTATTAATGTAATCGCCGATTGTTCTACCGGTTGAAGTTCCTGCATCTGTATTAACAGCAGTATTAAGTCTTACTGCGTTCGCAGTATCAGCTTCAGTAGCAGTAGTGGCTGTATCAGCATTAAGTGAACCAGAGTTACCCAATATTGATTTAATATCCGTTGCCGTAAGTGTCAACTTTGCAATAACCGGATTGCTCGGCGAGGCTGCTGTAACATTAATATTATCACCATCTTTTAATGTTCCGGTCAGATATTTAATATCAAATTCCTCTGACATTGCCGGAGTGGCCAATGCCGCACCTAACGCGAATAAGCCGACATTAATCATCCAGCATTTCTTTAAAACACTACGATATTGCGCTGTTAAGAGCCCTATCGCAGACTTAGAATATTTCATGAACTATTCTCCTTATCTCTATAATAAGTTTAAACTTCCGCCGCGATTAACACGACGTTAATCGGGAGTTTAGAATGTTTTTTTAAGCATTGCAAGAAAAAAATTGTCATATATAACATTTATATAACATTTTGTTTTAATTATGTTTCTATTGTCAATAATTTGTATAATTCTTAGCTATTTTTTAATAATTTATTGGTTATTTTTAAAGTTTAATTACATATTAGCTATTTCATCGTTTTGCGAAGCACAACAGTTTAGTTACGCCTCGCTGAGCCGTAACTAAATGTATTAACCTTATTGCCATGAATTGCTGTGCCACAAGCGAGCACGTCCAGACATCTTCATATTAAAATAGTACTCTATTGTCATCGTTCAACCGGTGCAGCATATAAATATTGCCGTTATGCTTCGTTTTCGACAAATAAACGCGTCAAATGGTACGCTGTGCGGAGCACACGCCAAAGAGTCATCAATCCAGTTAAAAAAAATTATGCACAAAGAGTTTTAGATTTAACATTCAGGTAAATGATTAACTTACGCATAACAGCAGTAATAGCAACCATTTTAGGTTTGGCACGTTCAAGCAAACTTTCATAAACAGGTTT
>JAFSWL010000027.1 GCA_017444525.1 Alphaproteobacteria bacterium | reverse complement strand
GTCCTCTGCTCTACCAACTGAGCTATCTGACCGCCGGTACGAGGTGCTTTATAATATAGTTTTTTCTAAATGTCTATACTTTTTTTACGTGTTGTGCATTTTTTTCATATATTGAGATATTTTTGTAACTTTTATACATGTATTATTTGTTGCATGTATTGAAAATATTCAGATATTTAAAATTTGAAATTTGGTGTTTTTTTGCAATTTTTTGCACTTTTCTGCATAAAATTGATTAAAAATCGCATATTTTTGTTGTTTTTTTGCAAAAATGAGGTATAGATACACACAATGTGATTTAACTGAAAGGAAAAGATGTGAAAATGGCAAATCCGATTGATACTAAAACAATCAGTAAACTGGCAGAAATTCTTGATAAAAACCAGTTGACGGGGCTGAATTATGAAGATGAAAATTGTAAAATTTCCTTAATGCGTGAAAACAACGGCGGATGTGTTCCCACTTATGCTCCGGTTGTATCGCAACCGGTACAGAATGTTGTTGCCGCAACTCCGACCGAAGAACTCAGAGAAGATGAAGATTTTTCAAATTCACCGAATGCTGTTAAATCGCCGATGGTTGGTGTTGTCTATCTTTCCAGCAACCCTAATTCGCCGACATATATTAAAGAGGGTGATACGATTGCTGCCGGTGATACAGTTTGTTTGATAGAAGCCATGAAAACATTTAATCCGGTTAAAGCCCATAAAAGCGGCCGAGTCACCAGAGTTTTGGTGGAAACCGGCGAGCCGGTGGAATATGGTGAACCTTTAGTCATTATTGAATAACACGGAATTTATGATGTTTGAAAAAGTTTTGATTGCGAATCGCGGAGAAGTAGCCTTACGTATTCATCGTGCTTGCCGCGAGATGGGGATTCGGACGGTTGCAGTACACTCAGAGGCCGATGCCAATGCCATGCATGTGCGTTTGGCAGATGAAGCTGTATGTATAGGACCGGCACGTTCGGCAGATTCATATTTAAATAAACCGGCAATTATTTCGGCTGCGGTGATTACAGGAGCAGATGCAATTCATCCCGGATTCGGTTTCTTGTCGGAAAATGCCGATTTTGCCGAAATGGTAGAAAAACACGGGATTACTTTTATTGGTCCGACGGTTGAGCAAATGCGTCTGATGGGCGATAAAATTACGGCGCGCAAAGCCGCAAAAGAAGCTGGTTTGCCGATTACCGAGGGCTCTCCGGCATTGGAAAGTGTGGAAGATGCCAAAAGCTGGGCGGAGAAAATCGGCTATCCGATTATCATTAAGGCCAAAGATGGCGGAGGTGGTAAGGGCATGAAAATAGCTTATTCCGATGATGATATCGAAGAAGCTTTTACTATGGCTAAAGCTGAAGCCAAAGCGTCTTTCCCAAGCGATGTGGTGTATATGGAAAAATATTTGCAGCACCCACGGCATATTGAAATGCAAGTACTGGCCGATAAATATGGTAATGTTGTGCATCTTGGTGAGAGAGATTGTTCAATTCAACGCAACAATCAGAAAGTTATTGAAGAATGTCCGTCGCCAGCGCTTAATCAGAGCCAACGGCATGAAATCGGTGAAATTGTCCGCAAAGCAATTGCCCAAATAGGGTATTGCAACGCAGGTACTCTTGAATTTTTGTATGAAAACGGCAAGTTTTATTTTATGGAAATGAATACACGTTTGCAAGTTGAGCATCCTATTACCGAAGCCGTAACCGGTATTGATATAGTTAAAGAGCAAATCCGTATTGCTTCAGGTGCACATTTAGGATACACTCAAGAAGATATTCAGTTTAACGGTCATGCGATTGAGTGCCGCATCAATGCGGAGGATCCGGCAACATTTATTCCGTGTCCGGGAAAAATAACTGAGTGGCATGCTCCCGGTGGTTTGGGTGTGCGGGTTGATTCCGAAATTTATTCAGGATATACGATTCCTCCGTTTTATGACAGCATGATCGCCAAGCTTATTGTTCATGCCAACACACGTAATGCAGCATTAATGCGTTTGCGTCGTGCCCTTGAAGAATTTGTAATAATGGGGGTAAAAACAACAATTCCTCTGCATCAGGAAATTATCTCGCAGCCGGAATATCTGGATGGACAATATGACATTCATTGGTTGGAAAATTTTATGAAGTCTATTCAAGATAAAGAATAATGAATCCAAGATAGTTTAAAGGCGGCGGCAGGTTGATTTTGCCGCTGTCTTTATTGAGGTAACTCAATGCGAAAATCGGCTGCAGTGGAAGCACAAATATCTTCAATTGAAGAATAAGGACTGATTTCTTTTAATACCAGTCCGTCGGAGGCAACATCAAATACTGCTTTCTCAGTAATTATGCGATTAACTCTATGTACGGCAGTTAAAGGCAGTGTACATTTTTTCATAATTTTCGGAGCGCCTTTGGCGGTATGTTCCATAGCGACAATAAGTTTTTTAGTGCCGACAACTAAATCCATGGCTCCTCCCATACCGGGGGTATATTTACCCGGAATACACCAATTGGCCAGATTACCTTCGGCATCAACCTGTAATGCCCCCAAAACCGTAATATCAATATGTCCGCCGCGCATCATGGAAAAAGACATCAGACTGTCGAGAAAACAGCCGCCGAGGTTAAGAGTTACCCCAAAACCACCGGCATTTGTGATATGACAATCTCTATTGTTTTCGTCTTGATAGCAACCTACTCCGAGTACTCCGTTTTCCGATTGGATAATGATATTTATGTCTTGCGGCAGATATTTTACGGCTTTGGTCGGTAATCCGATACCGAGTGTGGCGACATCGCCGTTGCGTAATTCTTTGGCAACACGACGGGCGATAGTATCCTGAATTTGTTCTTTAGATAGTTCCATTTGCGCCCCCGTTAATTAAATAATCAACATAAATTCCCGGTACGACAATATTATCAGGATTAAGCGGTTCGTCAGATATATACTCGGCTTCGGCAATAACAATATCGGCAGCCGGAGGCATCAGCGCATTAAAATTGCGAGTAGAACCGTGAAATGCCAAGTTGCCGAAGCGGTCGGCATAAGTGGCGTATACGACGGCAATATCGGCATGTAACGGTGTTTCCAATAAATATTCTTTACCGCCTACTTCTATTATTCTTTTATTTTCAGCTACTTTGGTGCCGATACCAACCGGAGTTAATATTCCCCCCAAACCAGCACCGCCGGCGCGCACGCGTTCGGCAAGTGAACCTTGAGGTTGTAAATCAACCTCTATTTTGCCTGCATTATAGAGACGCACGGTTTCGGCATTGGTTCCGATATGAGATACGATGGCTTTTTTTATTTTGCCGGCGCATATTAGCTTGCCTCGATTTGTATTTGCTTCGCCGGTATCATTGGCTATCAGTATAAAATCTTTTAAATCGGTTTTAAGTAATTCGTTAATTACCAATTCAGGTGAACCGCAATTTAAAAAACCGCCGATCATCAATGTTTGCCCATTTTGAAAAAATGTTACAGCTTCGGCTGCTGAAATAAATTTAACCATACTATCTCCTTAAAATCAAATTAAGTTTAATCAAAATGGGCTGAATGTCAAGCGACATATATGATTATTGAGCCGCAAATATGCGGTATATACAGTTACGGAGATATTTGAATACGTGTTTACTTGTTGAAAAATAGGAATAAATCTTTGGCAATATCAAATAATTTTGGTGCTTCTCAACAAAATTACTTAATTCAGCTTTAAAAGTTAATCACAAAAAGGCTTCAGCAGATTTAGCAAATAAGGCGAAGCTTCTCTTGGGTTTTTACTTAAACCATAAGCTATATATTTCAGAGCCAAAGCGTCAATTATGTTAATCTCAATATTCTTTCTTGCTATCTTATTGTATATTTTAAGTGTATCATGCGCCAAGCGGTGATTAATTTTATATAACGGAAAGAACTCCTGCTCGATAGGAACAACACGGGCATTACCAAAATCTATAATACCGGTAACAACTCCGTATTCTTCCGGATTTATCAGTAAATTACTACCGCTTAAATCATTATGGCACAGTGCACTAACAGGTATCGGCGCTGTCGAATAATAATCGTCTAAGTTCAGTTTACCTGAACTTTGTTGCAGCAATGCTGTTTTGGCAGCTTCGTAATCAAAATCGGGACGTTTTGTTACATCCCAGCTTTCCATTGCCTCAGTCAAAGAGGAATCTACTGCTGGAATGTTCAGAACGGTATAATCTATTGCATGCAACGCAGCAAAAAACTGAGCAATCTGCCGAGCCATATTTTCTTGTTGCGAAGAACTTAATGTGCCATAATCGGCGGTATGTTTCCCCTCGCCGCGATTATCACAAATTTTACCATTAAAACGCATTGAAAGTGTAAACGGATACTCTTCTTCAATCAATACTATTTTATGGATTTTATGCGGCAATTTTTCTTCGATATACGGATAAATTGCATCAATAATCTGTTTTTCACGACGCATTACGTTCCAGATAACTTCAGCTTTAGGAAAGCGTACTGTCAAATTATCCGCGGCAAAGGCATAAGAACGTGAACCTCCCGGCAATTTTTCAACTTGATGTACCACAATTCCGGCAGCAGATAAAATCTGCCGCACATTGTCTAAATCATCAATAATTTCTGCCGTTAAAAATTGCATTTTTTCTCCTTGGCTGCAAGAATAACGCAATTTAGTTAAATTTTTGAAAATTTTTACTCATGACAACTTTAAAATCAAAAATGTGCTATTGAGCAAGTTGGCACAGTGTACAACATGAACACAAAAATGCCTAAAAATTCGGAGAACGCGGCAAATATGAAGGGGTTTTTCGACGACGTGTACAACAAAAGGTACACGAGAAAACAGGCACAGACTTGCTAAAAATCCGGATAACGCGGCAAATACGAAGTAAGCGGGTTGGTGCAGTGTACAATAAAAAGGTACATAAGCCAACCCGCTAACAAGTAGAAGATCACTATACAAACTAAAATTTGTATTGGTAGGAGAGAGCAAACATATTACTATGATTATGATATTTTGCGTCTAAATCCCCGCCCTGATAATGATCACGAACACGTCCGTGCATCATGGTTAAGAAAGCATAACCTAAGTCAATCTGATGATTGCCCGTGGTGTAGCTGGTACCGGCCGAAAGCCAAATACGGTCGGAATCCGGAATACGGTTGGTACGGAAATTATTATTGGCAGTCGGGGCCTGATCCCACGCAGTACCGACACGGAAAGTCCAATTTTCGTTGGCATAATATTCTTGCCCGAGAGCAAATGTCCATGAATCTTTCCAACGATATTCCACACTGTGGTCACCGGCATATGAATGCGCAGGAAACTCATAGAAGCGGTGCCATTGAATATATTTAACGGTTGCTTCGGATGCCCACTTATCATTCCATTTATGATAGCCGGAGAGAATCCAACTGGCCGGTAATTCAGGGTCAGCCATGGTCTCATAGCGACCGAATATATCTTTTGTTCCTATTGGTGTATTAACTTCCATATAAACATATTCTTTACCGTGAGTATGCTGGGTACTCTTAAAGCGATAAGCAAGACCTACGCGGGTATTTTCATCAAATTCATACATTGCGCCGAGCTGCCAACTTTGCGACCAACCTTTAACACGATAATCGCTGGAGCCATTAGCCGGCAATCCGCCCGCCTGCTCCAATGGCATATTATTGATATTGCTTGTCAACTGACCTTTGATATAACGTAAAATAGCACTGGCACCTAAAGATAAGCCTATATCAAATCTGTATGCGGTTGAGAAGTTAGCGTCAACTACTTCCAGTTCTGATTTACGCACGCCAACCGGCTCATGCTGAGCCACATGGCTGTCGTGTTTATATTTTGTGGAAAGCCCGTACGGAACATATACACCTAAACCGAAAAACCATTTATTATTCAGATTGTATTGTCCCATAGCACTCGGCAGCGGTACAAAATAATCCATTTTATCGGTACCCTGTTCACTCTTGGCTTTGGCAGCGATTTCTGTTAATGCCAGACCAAGCTGAACACCGGAGCGCTTTTGTGCGGTCATACCGGCCGGATTGTAGCCCAAAGCGGAAAAGTCATCGCCGACCACGCCGATACCGGCAAAAGAACGCCCCAAACCGGCTGCAGAAAATTCGTTCAGCTGATATCCTGCCGCATTGGCATTATGTGCGCTCAAAATTGCGGCAAGAGCAGTCATTAAATAAAGTTTCTTCATTAGTCCTCTCTTGTGTTACTTTATTAAACTCACGTGTTTTAAGCTAACACTGACCGCCTCTTGCGTAAACATTATTTTTTTTGCGCAAGTAGTTTCTTTGAGGAAACTAATGATTATTTAGGGGGCTAAACAGCATTTCATCCAGCTTTTTCTGTGGATAACTTTTACGGATATGGCATAATTGCAAAAAAAAATTTACGATACGAGCAGTTTCAACTTTTATAAGGATTATAGATATGGCAACAGTAAACGATACGGACTTTTCGGATATTTATATCATACCGGACGGGACAGGATATATTTGGGGGCAAAAAACACCTAGCGGTTTAGTCCCGACACATCCGGACGATTACGAAGAATTTAAGCAGGCTCTGAAGGATACGTATGACGGCACAAACCCGAGTTTTTTGGTGCGCTATAAAGGACGTAACTATCGTGTTGAACGAACGGTAACTATTGACGGCGAGCAATTCTGTGCCCGTAAAATGCCGCACTCCATACCTGATATCAATACCCTCGGTATTGATGACCGCCTGTTGCGCTATCTTATTTCCTTGAGCGGTGCCTCCGGTTTATTATTGGTAGCCGGCACCACCGGTTCCGGTAAAACAACGACTCTTTCCGCACTTCTCCGTGAATGGTTGATACGTGAAGGCGGTTATGCCTTTACTTTGGAAGACCCTGTAGAGATGCCGTTGGACGGAACTTATCAAACTATCAACGGCGAACTCGGTATTTGTAAGCAAATGACACCACCTAACGGCTCTTGGCAAAACGGTTTGAAATCAATGTTGCGCTCCAAACCACGTTATGTTTACCTTGGCGAGATTCGCGATCCTGACGTAGCTTCAGAGGCTTTGCGTGCTGCCATTTCCGGCCACTTGGTATTATCTTCCATCCACGCGGCAACCGTTACCGATGCCGTACACTCAGTAGTCAAATACGCCGCCGCCAGCGGCATTTCCGAAGAAATGTCATACGATTTGGTCGGCAACGGCATCTTGGGTGTGCTACACCAAACTCTGGTGGGAGTGCCTAAACACCCGAAAATCGAATACGTATTCGCTAATCCGGACACTTCAGCCGGAGATCAGGTTCGTGGTATCATTAAGAGCGGAAAGCTCAATCTGGCAACAACCATCGAAACTCAGCGTGTTCGCTTAAGCCGCGGGATACCGCTGTTTGATATATAAACTCAGACAATTTAAGCACACTTAGATTTTAATAATTTATCAAGACATTGTGTGCTACTATACTGCAAAACATGTATATTATGAGGAATATGTGATGGGTAATTTAAAAACAAATATTGCAGCTGCAGATAATATTTGGGAGTGCTGTAAAAATATTTTAGCATGTTTGCGCAGAAAAGAGTTTTTAGCATCTCTAGGCGGAGTTTATCACCTTTTAAAGTTGCTATATGCCAAATACCTTAAAGATAGATATGTAAATATCAAAGGCCGACGAATTCCTTTAGCGGTGGTTGTTCTTATCGCTTTTTTAGGATTATATTGTTTTATGCCGACAAGCAACCAACGTGTTACTTCTGTAGCCGAAAGCGCCTCAATTGAAAATAATACATACAATAAAGACGGTATACGCGTGTATGACTTGAAAAAGTGTAATATGGCTGCTTGCGGTCTTATTGAAAACGGCACTGAAGAAACTCAAAAACTAATTCGGGTTAAACTGGTGTTCTTCTCTCCAAGTGGCATAGCTGTAGCAAAAGGTGTGGCTGATGCCGTGGATTTAGCAGCCAGAACCAGAGAAAGATTTGAAATTGCGTGTCCTGATGATTTTGCCTATTTCAAACTTGATAAGGTGCAAATTAATCCTAATATTGATGACGAAGATAACGAGCCTTCTTCGAAGGAAGAGTTGTAATATTTTACAAAAAATTCCAGAAATATTCGGGAATTTTTTGAGTTTTATTAATGTTATATTCTATATATCCATTGTATCCAATAAATTACGGGTATAAGCGCGAAGTTCACCGCTATTCATCAAACTCAGTTTAATATTTGACTTTTGCAAATCGGCATTGGTACCACAATCAAAGCGCATTCCTTTAGTTAGCACACCATAAATCGGCATTCCGCGAATCGCCGCCAAGTTAAGAGCATCGGTTAAATTAATCTCTCCATTGGAACCTTTAGTAACTTCCGGTAAAATATCTAAAACTTCATTTGGAATAATGTATGGTCCCATAGATGCATAATTCGACGGAACTTCTTCTAATCTAGGCTTTTCTATCAATCCGGATGCTCGCACTACATTACCATCGCGTTTTGCTCCGATTAAAGCCCCGTAACGCACCATATCTTCACGCGGGCACTCCATAATATTTTCAACAATGCCACCCTTTTGCTCATAGACATTGCATAGTTGTTTCAGTACTCCCTCGCCGTGCAGATTGATATAAACGTCATCAACCCACATTACGGCAAAATCGCGCTTACCAATAATATCTTTTGCCATCAAAATCGCATGTCCGTTACCTTTAGGTTCATTTTGACAGGCAAATGAAAACGTCATACCTTCTGGTATAATCTCTCGCAATATCCGCAGCAAATCGTCTTTACGCTTTTTAGCCAAATAATCTTCAAGTTCCGGTGCCGGAGAATAATATTTTTTGAACATATTCTTGCAAGCATCATCACTGTAAATGAACACTATTTCTTTAATTCCGGCTTCAGCGCAAGCATTGACTGCATACTGAATAACAGGTTTGTTATCAAGCGTCATGAAACCTTTATGCAAAACTTTAGTAGTCGGAAGGTTACGCGTCGACAAACCCGCAACCGGTAATACACATACCTCTGGTCTATTATACATCATTTTCTCCTTTTATATTTATAATTATTTAATCTTAATTGTTCCACTGGTTTTTTGCGCATCCCCTTCAATCGGACGCAAAATACCTAAGGACGGCTGTTGCTTAGTATCGCCGTATGAGGCTGCAGATCCATATGATGGAATAATCTTACCACCTGATTGCATCGTTTTTTCTTCAGCGTCATCTCTATTATTATCTGCATCATTAGTTGCAGCTATAATATCTTTTTCTTTATTCGACTTTGTATCTGCCAGCAAATTACCGGCATCTTCAGCCTCTTCCATGCGACGTTTTTTATCAGCCTCTTGTTTTATGCGATTATATTCGGTTTCTTTCTCATGTAGCAGTGAAATCAATATTTTATGTGCTTGGACATATACGTTGGAAATCTTTTTATACAAATCATTCAGAGTAGAAGCCGTCTGATTAAAATCTTTCTTCTTATTTATCTTTGCCATTCCTGTCGGCATTTTTTTCATGTTTTCATAATCATCCTTAAATTTATCATAAATGCCGGTGCATTCCTCACTGAGCTGTTTTGCTTCGTTATATAAATTATTTGCCTCTTTATTGTTAGCAAAATATTGCTCTGCCTCAATTTTTTCATACATATTGCCAATTCTCTTCCAATATGCATTAAAATTATTCATCTTGCGCTGACAATTCTGATGTGCGTCCGTTACTTTGGCAAAAATTTTTTCCATTTTGTTATTAATATCCGCTGTAGCAAAAGAATCAATTTCTTCATCGATAATATCTATTTCCTGACGAATAATTTGGAGTTGACGCTCGGTACGAAGAATATCATCGTTTCTTACATTTTGCTCTTTTAGGGCCATTTTCATAGAATTGATGTTTTCTACCGCTTTTTCCAAGCTTTTCTTCTTGATGTCATATTTATACAATGTTTCTTTAACCAGTTTCCTATCAACATAGCCGTTTATAACTTTAATCAAATCCTCTGCTCTTTTAATATCCGCATCCATCTGGTTACTTAAACTAGCGGCACTATTTTGAATTGCCTGCAACATATTATCTCGTTCGGCCTGCTCTTCCCGAGCAATTTTTTCCCAATAAGCATCGTATTTGTGGACTATATTATCAACCGAAATATCAATAATCGGCTTATTCAATGCTCCTCCTAATTCAAAACCAAAAGTCGGAATCTCTTTTAGCCGAGGATAGTGAACTTCAAAACCTATATTCATGCGCCAATCTTTGAGATTAATCTTACCATTCATAGCAACATCTGAATATTCATTTTTAAGTAAAATATCATCTAAAACGGCAACACCGTCTTTAAGGTTAAACGTCTTTTCTATCGGCTCAAATTCCGTTTCTCCGGACTGCAAATTTTCCTGCACAACACCGAAAAGTCCTTTGGAATATTTACGGTCTTGTAAATCTTTTTCCAATGCTTCTAAATTTATGCCCTTAATTTTCAGATCCGAAGTTTTTACATTAAATGTTCCTGATAATGAAGCGATGATACTTTCCATAGACTGAGCAGAAGAGATAAAATCAATGTCTGCTTTGATGTCATCAGAAGAAATTGCATATATGCTTCCACCGATATTATCAACATTGAGTTTATGCCAAGTCAACTTTCCGCTAATCTTAGGAGTTTGTACATAATCAACTGTTATATTACCTGTAACATCAGCATTTTTACTGCTTACGGAAATATCCTGAAAATTAATTCTGCCATTAGTTCCAATTAAATGCAATTTCAGATTATTTACGGAAAATCCCTGATATACGCTCTTTGGGGTGGTTAAATTTATATCCAAATCCAATTTGCGATAAGGTGAAAAATCAAATATTTCTTTACTCAGATTCAAACGTGAAATAAATGTATCTGATGAGTGCGAAGCCGGCTGTATCTGATTTTTTTCTTGGCGTGTTTTTATAAATTGTGCCCAATTCAGTTCACTGGCAGTAACATCTCCTTTTATCTGATAGATATTGTTATTTTTACCGACAAATACATCTCCCGTATATTGTGCTGGACCAAGTTTCAATTCCGCTTGTTTTAAATTCCACTCATTATCATTTCCTATTATATGAGCCTTACCGTTAAGCGCACCGCGATATGTCTGACTTGCTCCTGATAAATTTATATCTCTCAGCAATTGTTCCAAACGTGTGGTTTTCAGCACAATATCACCGTCAAGCTCCAAATTGTCTTCTTTTTTACCAAATGTACCGTTATAATTCATACTACTATCACCAGCTGCCGCATCGGATTTTACGGTTACTTTATTAAAATCACCATTTAATGCTGCTTTAAGCGTGATATTTTCTTGCGAAAACAGAGGCCATTCCGGCAAAGGTATATACATTCTTTGCGAAATCGGTATCAAGTTGTGCGATTTAATATCAATTAGCATATTCTCAATCTTAGGCTCCGGTGATAATACATCACGGATAACTCCTGAGATATCAAGTGACGTATTCAATGCTTCATTTGCAACAAACTTATGTAATGTCAAATTGTTATCGGCATATTGCACATCCACTTGAACGTCTTTCATCGTAACTCCGCGGAAAATTGCCTCATCAGCATTAGCCGACACACGTAAAGGCTTATTGCTTAATTTAGCAAAATCAGATAAATTACGCTTAATCAGAGCCTCAAAATTTTGCGGTGTTTCTTGGCTGAGAGGAAAAATATAATTATCCAAATTTATCTTATCGACACTGATTTGAATATAAGTTATCAGCGACGGCAAGGAAATGCCGGCAGACAGCCTGAATTTTGACTTATCCAGCGTTGCTGTCGCTTGTTCAATCAAAATATTTTCCGGCGTAAATTTAATACTAGCAGCAATTTTACCGTTTTGATAAGCTCCCTGTGCCGGAGCATTCAGATTGAATCCGAACGAATTAATCATACTGCGAACATTTTTCCCGTCAATAATTGCATTGGCAGAACACTGAGGCACACCATCATTGGAAGTTAAATTAGCCGTGATATTGACAATTGTGTTGCCGGCACACCCTGCATAAAAGTCATCGATACTGAAACTGTCGTTTTGCAGCCGGCCTTTCATACTGACATTTTCCATTACTCCGTCCGGTTTATCACTGACAACGACTCTCACCGCGGACAAATCATAATCAACATCATATGGTAAATTCAATACAAATTTTTGCCCTTGACGATATTGCTCGAGCCGTTCGTTTATCAAGGCAAACAATGGTCTGAAATCAATATCTTTCAATTGATATTTGACTGTCAGCAACGGTTTTTTACCTTCTTCCGATTGTTTTGGTAGCGAAATCTCTCCCGAACCAATTAAGAAATTGGCAAAAGATATAGAAAAGTGTTCCATATCTATTTTACTGCTGTCAGAAGTAATATCGACAGAGAACTGCAACGGTACATTATAAATATCCGAAAGCAATGTTTTTCTGCTGATTGAATTAACAAACTCGGAAGTTCGTTGGAAATCTCCTTTAATAAAGCCTTTAAATAAATTGCTATTCATGTTATATGTACCATCATAACGTACATAACTGTATGATCCCTGATGCAAAATAACAAACATCAAATTCATATCATCCAGCTCGGACATTCCATCGATACTGAAAGCTGTTCCGTAACGTTCACCGTCTTTTACAAAATTACCGTCAATGCGATAAGGGCCGTTTATACTGTCTGCTCTAAGTTCTGCCGTAAATGAAGTCAGGTCAATATTTATATCATGTTTAACTTCTTTTAGATGCAATTCAGAATTTTCAATATTCATAGTCTTCATTAACAGGTCGTTGTTTTCTATAAATTCTGATTTTTGCGAATTAAGCCAATTAAGGTGATTATTTTCATCAAGCGTTACCCAAAATTCAGCACCGACCAGATGCAATGTCTGAATATCCGGAGCACCTTTAAGCAAAGAAAAAAGAGAAATATCGGTTTTTAACTGCGAAATTTTAGCCAGTGTTTCACCTGTTTGCGAGTTTATGACATTAACCGATTGTGCCGATATTACCGGATGCGGAAAATACGACAATTGCAAACTGCCGGAAAACTCTACTTTTTTACCGATAACTTCAGAAATTTGCTTTGCCAGCCTATCTTTATGTTTATTCCAATCAATCATGGAAACATACGCTCCTAAGCCGGCAGCAGCCAAAATTATTACACCTAAAGATATCAAAATTATTTTTTTCATCAACGTTCCTCCCACCGCATTGCAAGACACACTTGACTTTTAATGTATAATATTCATACAATAAATCAACATATTTTTCAAAAACAGGAATAAAATAATGAATTATATTACACAACTTTATGATTTGGCAAAACAATATCGAGAGAATGCTTATGCACCGTACTCCCGTTTCAAGGTCGGAGCGGCGATACGTTGCGGACATTTTTTTTGCGGCGGATGTAATGTTGAGAATATATCATATCCGTGCGGAATCTGTGCTGAAGCCGGTGCTATAGCTGCTTTAGCGACGGCCGGATATACAAATATAGATGAAATTATGATTGTTGCCGACACCGAAAATATTATACCTTGCGGTAGTTGTCTGCAAAAAATATCTGAGTTCGGCACACCAGACACCATTATATACAGTGCTGATTTAAACGGCAATATCAGTACATATAAACTTTCCGATTTGTTGCCGCATAACTTTAATGCAAGTGAGGTAAAAAATGCTTGAAAAATCGTATGAATATTTGAAACAACGTTTAGATAATTTTGTTCCCGATACTGCGATTATTCTCGGATCAGGATTAGGTGATGTTATTAATTCAATTCAGGATCCGCTGATTATTCCATATTCCGATGTACCTTTTTTTCCGACTCCGACAGTAAGCGGACATGCAGGAAAATTTTACATAGGTAAGCTCGGCAAACATAATGTGATATGTCTGCAAGGACGTTTTCATTTTTATGAGGGTATTGATGTTCGTATGATTTATGAAATTATCCGCATGTTAAAACAACTCGGAGTTCGGCGCTTATTGGTTACAAATGCTGCTGGTTCGCTGCGCATGCACATGCCCGCTGGAAGCATTATGTTGATTGCTGACCATATAAATATGAGCGGAACAAACCCGCTTATCGGCGTATGCGAGGAACCGTATTTTCCCGACATGAGCGAAGCTTATGATTTGGATATGCGCAACAGTTTTATGAAAATTGCAGAAGAAGAGAGAATTCCGGTGTTTCAGGGAGTTTATATGATGCTGACCGGCCCTAATTATGAAACTCCGGCCGAAGTGCGAATGCTGCAAATGTTCAATGTTGAGGCTGTCGGTATGTCAACTGTACCGGAAGTTATTTCCGCTGTACAGTTGGGTTTAAAAGTTATGGGTATTTCAGTAATTTCAAATTTGGCTACAGGTATGGACTTGCATAAACCTAATCATCAAGAAGTTTTGCGGCAAGTTGGCAGAGCAACACAAAAACTCAGCTTATTAATAACCAAATTTATGGAAAAGGAATAAAAAATGTTACCGCAGGAAATTATCCGCGTCAAACGAGACAAAAACACCTTATCTACCGGTCAAATCAGAGAATTTATTGAAGGAATCGGCACAAATAAAGTTGATGATATTCAAGTTGCGGCAATGACCATGGCCATCTTCTTGAACGGCTTAAATAAGCAGGAAACCATTGACTTAACACTGACCATGCGTGATTCAGGGAATGTTTTAAACTGGAGCGGATATGATAAACCGATTGTTGATAAACATTCCAGCGGAGGTGTCGGCGATAAAGTCAGTTTAATGCTAGCCCCGATGCTGGCGGCATGTGATGTGTATGTGCCGATGATTGCCGGACGCGGATTGGGGCATACAGGCGGTACCGTTGATAAATTGGAAGCAATTCCCGGCTATAATACGCAAGCTGACAACGATTTGTTCAGAAAAACAGTCAAAGAAGTTGGTTGTGCAATTATCGGACAAACCGGCAATTTGGCACCTGCTGATAAAAAAATCTACGCCATACGCGATGTCTGCGGTACGGTCGAATCGATTCCATTGATAACCGCTTCCATTCTCTCCAAAAAATTAGCCGCCGGTTTACAATATCTGATTATGGATTTAAAATGCGGAAATGGTGCTTTTATGCAAAATTTCAGCGATGCCAAAGCATTAGCCCAATCTATTATTGATGTTTCTTGCGGAGCCGGTACCAAAGCCGCCGCGGTTATAACCGACATGAATCAAGTTCTTGGTAAAACAGTCGGTAACGCTGTAGAAGTTAAAGAAGCACTTGAATATTTAAAAAGAGAAAACATTAATTCCAGATTAGATAAGGTAACGCAAACTTTATGCACCGAGTTACTGCTGTTATGCGGCCGCTGCAAAAATCACGCAGACGCGGCAAAGCTTGCGGAAACAGCTCTAAGCTCCGGTAAAGCACTGGAAAAATTTGCCCAAATGGCGGCATCATTGGGTGCACCTGCCGATTTTATCGAGCGCAGTGAATATTATCTGCCGCAAGCCCGACATTGCAAACCTGTTTATGCGCTCAGCAACGGATATATTGCAGCTATGAATGCTCGCAATATCGGCTTGAGTATTGTTGAACTCGGCGGGGGACGTGCCATACCGACGCAAAAGTTAGATTTGGCGACAGGCTACTCGGAATTTGCGCAAATCGGCGATTATGTTGATAAACACAAACCGCTGGCATTTGTTCATTACCAGACGGAAGAACAATTTGCGCAGGCAGAAAAGGCATTGCAAATGGCTGTTACTATCAGCGAAAACGCCCCCGAAATCACCTCTCCTATTTTGTTGAAATTGTAGCAATATGATATAAATAAGTGTTTGTTTTTATTTTACACCTAGTGTAAAAAAGCCACCCCTTACCTTCTCGGCAAAGGGTGGCTTTTTTTATTTACGGAGTTAAGCTTTTTTTTGCTTATTTGACGGCAAGATAGATTTTGCCTCTTTGACGGCAAGATAGACGCTGTAGCGCCAGTACTCTGCCTTCAAAGCCAGCAACATCTTGCCTTTTATGTTGTCGAACTCATCTTCGACAACATCTTTCAGATAATTCTCATTGCTGATACTCAGCAACAGATGCTGTAAAACATAAAAGTCAAGATTATGCCCAGTATCGACATATATCTTATACTGTTTATGGTTCATATACTTCTGCGCTTTGGGAGAAATTTCTTTCTTTCCCTTGCAGAAGTTTGACCAGCGTTCGATGACATCTTCCTCGGAATCCGAGGTATATGTTGCCGCGTCAATATCGGCATACTCATCGAGAATTTCTTTGACGCGCTCGTCAAAATACTTCTGGTCAATTGTCAGCAACTTGCCCAAAAGAGCTGCGTCAGGACGCTGTTGACGGATGAGGTTAAGCAGCACATTTTGCGGAGCAACGTAGCCCTGCCGTGCCATATCCAGAAGAATCTGCAACATGGTCTTATTTGGGGTATTTTTTTTGAAATACCTCCACAGCAGGGAGGTATTATCCCCCTTGCTACAGAGCTCTCTAACCGTCTCCTCAGTCAGAGCAAGACCTGCGTCAATGCACTTGGCGCGGTCATCTCCCTCGTTTGCCTTCCATATTGCTGCAATGGCTGCTTGCGACAGCTGTCTGCCGCCAAGCAGATTTACCTGCCCCTCGCGGCAGAATGTCTTATAATAAGACACCTGCGTCTTGACGCGATAATCGGCAAGAGCTTTTTTGCCCTCACTGATAAAATTTGCTCTATGCTTCATCGGAAGCATCGCGATTATCGGCGAGCACAACCAGAGGCTGGCGCGGCACATTGCCCATGTGCACCAGCTCAGACAACTTTTATACCAGTTGTCATGATACTCCCTCGACACGTTCATCTCTCTGGCGATGTCGCCGTCGCCGTCAAGACGTGCCAATAACGGTAGCCACAGAGGACTTGTTATAGTTAGAAGAACGCATCCCACCGTCCAGAGGACGCAAATCACACCCGCCACAATCCATCGTATGGCATTCTTCCATACGAAATTGATTGCGCCCACTCCATTGTTTTTGAAAATCTTTGCCATAATATAAATTTTTTTTGGCACCCTAGTTTCCAATCGGGATATGAATAAAATGTTTGTCGTTCCGTGGAAACAAAGCTTTACGCTCATCCGAAACAACACTCATCTTCAGAAATAAAGAATCTTTTACACTCATTCATAAATCGGAATCTGAAAGAAATTTCAAAAACGACCCAAAAATAAACATGAAACTCCACCGGCTTACGCCGGTGGTATCATTTTAGGTCAAGCCAAGCTTGTCCTAAATCTTCGCGTCCCTGATATTCTATATAGCGTTGTATCACTGCCTCATTAACCCCTACGGTACTGACAAAATACC
>JAFSWL010000026.1 GCA_017444525.1 Alphaproteobacteria bacterium | reverse complement strand
AACTTCGCCCGTCACCGAAGTGCCACTTGGCTCGGGCGTAAAGTCGTTTTTTTCCGCATCCAACAATTCACGCAAGCCGCAATACTGATTGCGAAAGTTCTCGGCAACCACCCAGAAATTCGAGAAAAGCTCGTCGATTTTGGCTTCCGTCAGCGGTGCTTTATCGTCGCTGTCCGCTTCCTGGACTCCTTGCCATTCCAAAATACCGGCAATACCTAAGCCGATAAGCAGGAATTTATCAGCCAAAGCCTCACGTTTGACCGGATTTTCGATATCTTCATCCACCGCCAGTCCGGCATCTTTATTGGCTTTATACTCTTTGGCTAAATCTGCCAGTTTGACGTTCATGTAGGCTTTGGCCTCATAGAACACCGCCGACGTGCAAGGTTTAACCTTTACTTTTACGCCGTAGCCAAGCTCCAACCAGTAAGGTTTTTTGTTGATTTTTAACTTTAACATCAATAACTCTCCACGTCGTTGATAAGTTTAATCGTCATCATTTTGCCGAGTTCCTCGCTTTTTGCGCCTTGGAAGTCGTATGAACATTCAATGCCGCCTGGGCCATCAATGGAACGTTTCGGTTTCGGCAAATACACTTCGTGACATTCGATAATAAGCTTCATCGTATCGGTCAGCTGATATCCGAGTTCCACATCAACCGGTATGCCTTCACGCGCCTTATCAAGCAAAACATTGTCGCCGTAGCGAGCGGAAATGCTTCCGGACAGACTTGCCACACCCAAATCAATCGCTTCCACAAGGCCGTCGTTACGAATGGTTTCGATTTTCTCTAAGTTGTTGGAGTAAGTCGCGCTTGCCGCCGTGATGTTGGCCAAAAATTCGCCACCGCTTTTGATGTAACCTTGGAACTGTGACACGCGGGTGTATTGATAAACAGCCGGTTCGGCGGCAATAGCCTCTGTTGAACCTTTTTCGCACTGGGCGAAGAGGTTTAAGGTAACCTGCGCTTCACCGGAACGTTGAAAGTTAAAGGCGATGCTGTTGGCTCTCACACCTAAAAAGCGGATAAACTGCGGCACCTCCGGCAGTCCGACTTCAAGCGAATAACTCGGAATGGCGATTTTTCCGCTCTCAAAGGCGTGCGTATAAACACCTTCAGCATCGGTTGTGGTCGGCGCACCGAAAATTGCTTTCAGCCAAACACCGATGTTTCTGACATCAACCGGAACTGCCATATCGCCGTCAACATTGATAACGTCTTGGAACGGCTGTGTCGGATCACGTCCCAACCCCAAAACATTTGAGGACAAGAGGTTCTGTTCGCTATCAAGCGATGACGAAATAAACGGTATTTTGCGGTAGCCGGATTGCGGCATCACGCCGTATTCGCTTTCTTCCGCGATAAGTAATTGGGCGTTCCACCCATATGCTCGTGACATATTTTTTCCTTTCTAAGTTAAATTTGAATCTGAAACATATTCCAAAACAATAGGCACAACCGCGCCTTTGATGGTTAAGCCGCCCTCAACGGGCTGTTCGACGAACTCCGGCGGATCAGCGTGCATATAATCGATTAAACCGGACAACGTGACATCGGTTTGCAAAATTTGACCGATTGCCTCCAAAATGCCGTCAAGTTTAGCATCGTTTTCGGCATCTTCGACTTGCTGAACCAAAACTTCAACTTCAGCCTTGTGATGAAACACATAGCACGCCGGAGACAAAAGCACATCCGGTTCGCCAATGTCACCGTCACGGAGCACCACCAGACCATTGTCGGGGATTGTGACCGGTAACACGGCATTGCGTTTGACTTCCACATCCGGCAGAGTTGACAGCCGCTCCAGCAAGGCATTTAAGACTTGTTCTCGTTTACTCATCTTTCCAGTTCTCCATGATTAGTGTTGGAACTTGCGCTTTCCATCGCTCGCTCTCGGTTTCAAAATTAATCAGCTTCGGCATTTTGACTTGCGGCACCAGAATAAAGGCGATAATCGTTTTTTTACGCTGTTCATGCACCAAAAACGATGCGCCGTTCGCCCGATAAATAAAGCGCAAACGCACACCCTTGGACTTTTCATAAAGTGCCGGTGTCATTCGTTTGTTAAACACACGCTTTTTTATGGCCAAAGTTGGAATGGCAAGCCAAAAGCCGTTTTGCGAGCGAATAACTGAGGCGTACTCAAAACCCTCAAGGATTTTCTGTGCCTTGGTATAAACCACACCGGCCGCCGAGATGCTGTTCTTGGCTTTCGGATAGATATCTCCGCGCCAAGTATTGGCAAGCCGAGTTCCTAGTTTTGCCGCTTTGACTTGCGTTCGGAGCGAGAGCTTTAAGCCGTTGGTGGCGGTTTTAATACCCGCGGTCACGGCTTTGGCGGCGTTTTGGTACTCCTTATCGAGAAGCTCATCCAGTTTACCTTCCAATGCCGCTTTTAAGTGCATAATTAAAACCTTTTTATACTTGACATTTATTGTGTAATACGGTATATTACATTGTAATACAAAATAACGGAGGATAACATGAACACTATTTCTTTCAGAACAGAAGACAGTACAAAAGAAAAGCTCGACTTTCTGGCCTCGCAGCAAAATCGTGATCGTAGCTTTATTATCAACCAAGCTCTAGATTACTACATCTCTTTGTATGAGTGGCAGATGGCACACATACAAAAAGGCGTGGAACAGGCTGAGAATAATGAATTTGCCGACGAACAGGAAGTTCAAGCTACTTTTGATAAATGGAAAAGATAATGCTCAATATTAAATACACCAAGCTTGCACTACAAGACTTAAATGACAGTTACGAATATATCTTTAAGGATAATCCGATTGCGGCGCGCTCCGTTATTGCAAAAATAGAATTGACAATTTCCAAACTTGCTGAATTTCCCCACATCGGGCATACAGGCCGTGTGGAAGGAACTTTTGAATTTGTTGCAATAGATACACCTTTTATTGTGGTATACATGTTTGATGAAACCATGTTAAAAATCGTGTCTATTTTGCACACATCACGCAGATATCCTTAAACACATAAGTCGCAACTCCAAATCAATTTGTGAATATCCTTGACCGGCTCGGAATGAACCGTGAACGTTTCGTCATCGGTATCAATCTTGTCGCCGATTTTAAGTTCCGGAGCATCGGAAATCCTTATCCTCGCCCGATGAGACGGGGAATGAGCTTGTACAAAGCCCACGCCCACAATCTCATCCGGTTCGGTTAAGATGATCCGAATAGTTTTATTTTTGTAAGTCGCTGTCTGTCCCATTTGGTTGAACAGGCTGTTCGTCGCCATTTCCATCGGGTTCATCTTCCTCAATCTCCGTAACTTCTACCGGCGGCTGAGCGTTTTTCTTCAAACCCTCGGCATAGCCAAGCGCGATGAGGCGTTTTGCTTCCGCATCACTAACGTCGCACACGCTGTTCGGTGCGAATTGCTTGCCTTTGCCAACCACCAACGTGATTATTGCTCTGATTTTTGCCATTTGCGCCTCCGTTAGCCGATGTTGACGAACATGGAAGCGTTCGGACGATACGGAACGACGAGCGGTGCGGATTGCAACAACAGCCACCGCACGCTCGGATCTTCCTCAACCCAAGACTTCGTGAAGTAGCGATGTGCCGTCCAGTTGGCTTTTTCGTCATGGATTGCGCCGTAACAACGCGTTCCCTCCAAACCATCGCGCGAACCTAAAATAACGGTTTTATTCGGCAAGAGTTTGCAGGTTGTGCCGTTATCGTCGATGTAGGTGTCGTTATAAACCCAGATGGCGAAGTCGCCGATCGAACCGGCATAGCGTGCTTTTTCACTTTCGCTGATGATGTGCGGATCAATGTTTATGGTGTTGTTGGTGCCGCGGCGAATGTCCAAATACTTCTGAACAATCGGATTAGAGCGGAAGATTTTCCACGCTTGCGGATCCATCACCACAGTCTTGGCGACCACACCGGACTTGTCTTGAATGGTAATTGCCCAATCTTCCAAGTCGTCAACCGGATTAACATTAGAGTTTTCCCATGTCGCAGAGCCGGTCAAAGCCTTGGTTAATTCGTCATCACGGCCGAAATCAACGGTTTGTGCCGGATATCCGTCACCGGAAACGATAACTTTACCAGTACGCAGAATTTCGGCGGCCATAACTTCTTCACGACGTGTCAGGTTCTCCAACTGGTCTTTAAGATGAGTGGCCAAAGCGCGCTCATAGCGTTGGTTCGGCGATAAACTGCCGCCGATAACTTCACCGGCAACACGTTTATATGGGATGTTCGCATCAAATCGGCGTTTATCCTTAACATAAGCCGGTTTGAAAGATTTGGTTTGATAACCGCCGCCATCAACAACTTTTCCAGGCAATAACGGCGATACAAACGGCGAAATACGCGGTTTGCTGTCGGTAATATCAAAGAAGATTTCCTCTTTATCCGAGGTCTGAACGTTCGGGAAAAAAGTGTCAAGCAAAAAAGAAGGCGGAGTATGTAAACGCTCCACCACTTTTGAAAGGACTTGAGTAGAATAAATATCCATTTATATGCTCCTTAGTATGGTTGGTTTGATTTTACAAAAATGCTCTTGGCACGGAGCTTGGCAACAAGCGTGTCAATCTCCGCATTGGCCTTTAACGCGGCTTTGTTAAATTCGCCCGTTAAATACACCACCGCTTCCTTGTCTTCATCAGAAGCGTCGACGGTTTCCGCCAAAATTGCTTCCGGTGTAGTGGTGCAAATAGTGTATTTGCCACTTCCTGTAAGGCCTAAAACTGTGCCGCGTTCGTACTTTCCGCCGGTAATCGGCACTAAAATCGAAACGCGCGGAAACTCACCGGCAAGCAAGTTGTCGGCTTTGGTTTCGCCTTGGTCTGTAAATCCTTGTGCTACCATTTTATTCTCCTGCTAATGCGGCAATACGCTCAGCGACTGCCTCGGTTGATTCTTCTTGTGCCTCTTGAGCCGGTTGAATGTCCGGATTTCTCAGCTCATTCATTGCGGCTTCAAAAGCGTTTTGTTTTACACTCGGAATTGTATCCAAGATGCAACAGATATTGGCGGCAGACAAATCAGTCATAGCCAGCAAGGCGTGTGCCGTGGTTTCCTTACCTCGACTTGATTCCGAGGCAAATACCTGAGCCATACGTTCGCGTTCGGCTTTCTTGATGTCATCCGCACTCATTTGATTTGGTTCATTCATGAAAGTTTTCTCCTGGTTAAGGCTTGAAACTATATCCTCAAAAGAGGTTAAACCGTCCGCCAAGCCGTTGCGAACAGCATATTGTCCGACTGAAACATCTCCGGCACCGAAGTCTTTGACGACATCCACCGCCGTAATGCCACGATTACGCGCCACTTTGGCGATGAATACCTCGGCGAGTTCGTCAACACGCGCCTGTATTTTGGCTCGTCCTTCATCGGTGTTGACGTCAGGCCGTTTATTCGGGCTTTGCGATGAGACAATCTCAATGGTTTTCTTGTCATCATCTTTTTCGAAAATCGAAACGACACCGATAGAACCCAAAATGGCGGTGTCGGATGCTAAAATCTTGTCACAGGCGGAGGCAATCCAATATGCACCCGAGCAACACGAGCCTGATGCATAGGCAATTATCGGTTTTGTGCCACGCGCTTTGAAGATCATATCGGCGATTTCAGAACAGCCGTTGACTTCGCCGCCTGGACTATCTATATCAAGTAAAATTGCTTTTATTTCAGATTGTTGTAACGCTTTATTAAAGTCTTGCGCAAATAACTCGTAAGAGGTTGCACCGCAAATTCTGGTCATTAAATTCGCATATCGGAACAATGGACCAGACACCTTAATAACCGCAACGCCGTCTCGAATTGAAACGGCGTTGGTGTTCTTCATTTCTCTTCCCATTTCCTTAGCGATCGCTTCAGGACTCTTCCTCGTTTCGCTCGCTATTTCGGTCATGGTTTGCAACATTTCTGGCGTTATTGCCCATATCGTCTGATTTATTAACTTCATTGTATAATTCTAACTCTTGTAATTTGTTTTTCTCACGAAGCCGCTGTTCGAGGACTTCCTCCCAGTCCAAGCCTTGACTGGCGCATTCTTCTTCCAATGTTGAAAGCCCGATTTCCATACGGAGCTGACAAGCCTGTGCTTCCTTAACCGGATCAACCCAACCGCGGCCTGGTCCGATCCACTTGCAACGCGTGTAAGCGTAGCGGTTTTGGTAGAAGTCCGGCGCATCAATCAAGCCTTTGTTGACGGCTTCTTCCAAGAACAACTCGTAAACCGGCGTTGCCCAAGTGTTGGCAAGCCAAGCTCTGCGCCCGTTGAAAAACCGCCAAGCTTCAAGCAAGGCGGCTCGGGCTGAGGAGTAGTTTGTTTTTGAAAAGTCCTTTAACAGCAACTCATACGGAATATTTAAGCCCGTGCCGATGTGGCGAAGAACGTTTTCAATAAAGCTACCGTAAGCGGAATTCGGTCGGCTCGGCGTGAACGGCGCGATTTTATCGCCTGGGAATATCGGAATAATCGAACCGCCCTCGAGTTTGACTTTCCAATCCTTTTTAGCGTTCAAATAATCGTTGCTGTCGCCGCCGAACAACTCGTTCAAACCCTCGGCATCCATCGGCGTTTCGATAAACGCGGCTATCATCGCGTTAACAATAGCCGCCTGAAGCTCAGACCGCTCGTAGTGGTCAAGCATTTTGAACATCGGCATAATGCTCGTTAAAATCGGCTTCCCCTTGGTCTGTCCGATACGCTCGACATCGTGAACGTGCAACACCCGCCGTCTGCCGAAATCGGTATAAGCCGGAATGCGCTCCCAAGTATCGGTCGCACCGCCGATCCAATAATCGCCAGGATGATTTTTGCGGATGTGGTAAGCAACCGGCGCACCGTAGCGGTCAATCTCAATTCCACCGCGCATGGTTTTCGTATCCATCGCATTGTTCGGATTTGATAACCGATCAGGCTCAACAAGCTGAATACAAGTGGCAAATTTTCGGTCTTTAAGCCATAGCGGCAAGGCAATAGCTTCACCATTTACCAGACACGACTTAAACACGAGCGTGGTTAAACCATGAAAATTAAGCGTGTTGGCGGCATCGCAAGCGGTTGTTTCCGCCCAAGAACGCCACAAGCTCTCAACTTTGCCTTGCCATTCTTCTTCCCATTCCTTGGTTTTGCCGAGGAGTTTATAATCCGGTTTAGCCGATAACCTGAACCCAACACCGACGATGTTGTCGTTTAAGGTCTGTATCGCACCGGCCGCCACACCGTGGTTACGCGCCAAATCTCTTGAACGCGAGACAATGGTGGACAGCTCCGGCAATAAATCGTTATCGGCTGAACCGCGTAATGGTTGCCAACTGGAAAGCTCTCGCGCCGTTAATGATGCTGAACTATGTGCTGTATCTGTCATTAAAAACTAACCTTTATAATCTTGCGTTTCAAAATCGGAGTGCCTTCAGCTTCCGCCAATTGCGCCTTTAAATCGGCAATGTAGGCTTCCAAAGCCGTCCGGCTCGTTTGGTTATAAGTTACCGCGCCGAAGTTGCCGACGTTAACCGAAACTTCCTTTGCGCCGATAAGAAGCTTGTGATATGCTTCTTCCGCCTCGGCAAGCCGTGTTTTTATCGTTTCTTTATCTAAAGCCATGGATCATCCACCTTTGTTGGTTGCATTTGAATAAATCGTTGTTGTTTTTTGCGCTGTCTGGCCTCGTCAGGAGACGGAATTAAGGCTTCCAATTCTTGCCATCCGCGTTCACTCATTCGGTCAAGACCATAAATTGCGGCGGCGGCACGGGCATAAACGCGGCAGTCCAACGCTTCGTTGCGGCGTGTCGGATCTTTTTCCCACACCGGTTTCGGATAGCCGTTGGTTATGCGTACCACCTGACGTTCCGCCGTCAGCTGTTTAAAATATTCCTCAGCGTACTGCGGAAAGTGACATCTGCCGAACTGCGAGGCATCTTCGCCGGTGCGTTGCATCCTCAGCCACCGGTAGAGCTCGGTTTTAATCACCGGTCCCGAAACATTCCAAACTTTAAGACCTTTTTTCTTGGTATCGGCCTTGGAAGTGGAAAGTATCATCGCCGTATCTCGGCTTTGACCTTTTATCGCCACCACCGTGTGCGGTTGGCTTGCCCTCGCACCCGAACCGCCCCAGACGGCTTGGCTGTAATCTTTCACAAAGCTGTATACGTCTTGCGTGGCGTAACCGCTATCAACGCACATCACGCGAATTGGCAACGTGATGCCGCTCTCGTGCTGATAATCCTTAAACAGTACGTTTTGCAGTTTTTGCCAGACTTCCGGCTTGGCGGTGTCTCCGTCTAAGACGAAGTATTCCACCGACCAACTCTGCTTTTGCCGTCCCCATGCGACAACCTCGCACTCGATACGGTCTTTTTGAATATCGACACCGGCGGTTAAGAATAAGCCGCCAAATGGAATTGTGCCGATTTTATAGTGCTCACGCGTCTCATAAAGCCGTTGCCATTCCGGCGCATCGCTTTCAGCCTCGTAGGTTTCACCGAGGATGGTATTTTGAAAACCTTGCATTAAAGTTTGGTTCTTCTTGGCTTTCTCGTAGATGTCCACGCATTCTTTCCAAGAGAGCCACCCAACCGGAGAATAAAGCGAGGACAGATGAAAACCCGCCGTTATGCCGTCACTCTTGGCGGTTGGTTGCCAAAAGCCTTTTTCAAGCATCTGCGACTTATAATGCTCGGCTATTAACGCGTGGCAATGCTCGCACTCGTACATCACACCGGTATCGGTGGAGCGGATATTATCCCACACGAGCCGTTGGTATTTATGGCAGTACGGACACGGCACAACATAATAGCGTTGATCCGTCATGCCGAATTCGCGTTCGATGTTTGATAAGCCCTTAATCGTCGGCGTTGATACCAGAAATATCTTCTTGCGCTTGCTGAACGTCGCCGTTCTGCGCTCCGCAAGCAAAATCGGATCGCCTTCGCCGTCGATATCCGGAGGATAGCCGTCAATCTCGTCCATAAACAAATACCGAGCAGGCATGGAACGTAATCCCACCGCCGAGTTTGCACCGGTCATCACCAAAACACCGCCCTGAAAGTCTTTTGACAGGATGGTGTTGCCTTTATCGCGTGCCTTCGGCGAACTGACCACCGAGCGCAATGCCGGACATTCCTCAATCAGCGGATCGATACGCTGGCGCGAGTTACGTTTGGCCATATCCACCGTAGGCGATACTGCCATAATCGGACCAGGGGCTTTGTGCATGATGTAGCCGATCCAGTTATTGCCGCACTCGGTGCCGCCGATTTGCGCTCCCTTCATAAACACGACCTTCTGTATCGGACTTTTCGGCGAGAGGCAGTCCATTATCTCTTTCAAATAAGGCGTTCTGGCCGTCCGCCACCGCCCAGGCTCGGAAGCCGATTTGCTCGACAACATCCGGTAAGCATCCGCCCATTCCGACACCGACATATAACTGTCCGGTTCGATGCCCTTGAAAAATTGGTCGGCGATATAAATCTCGGCATCAAAGCTCTCTATCGATGATGTCGCGGCTTTCTGTGAGTAATTTTCTGATATATTCATCTAAAACTGTCACCATTTTATGTTCGTCAACATCCATTTCCGCCGCAATCAGCGAACCGTAGCGCGTGGGAAAGCTGATAAACAAATCGCGCAGTGAACGGCCGAGGTTAAACGCGTACTGTCCGGCTTTTTTGCGGTCGATGGTTTCGCCGGTTATCATCTTAAGTTTGGCCTTGGCAAGCATCGCTCGATAATAAACATCGGCGGTTTTTGCCTGCTGAAAGGTCGAAAAGTTCTGTTTTGCCGCACCACCGCCGGGGTTAGCAAAGGTTTCTGGCGGATTTTCAAATAACGGATCGGCTTTGCGACTTTTTGCCGGATCGGTATTCATAAACCATTCCTTGTTGGCGGCATCCACGTCGATTTTGCCGTCGGTGGTTTTGTGGATGCGACCGGTCTTAACCGCCGTCTGTACCGCATTTAATCGGACACCGCGCTGGCGGGCATATTCTCGCATTGATACCTTATTTCCCATTTATTGCAACTTTCTTGTATAATAAAGAATGGTTATTGTGAATGAAATGTTTTACAATAACACTAACGAGGTGTAGCTACACCTCGTTAGTGAACGATGAGTCCGCGCAACTTTCAGATATTTTAATATCGCTTTGAAGCTTGAACCGTCGTTCCTCCATTGTTAGTTTCGAATAGTTGATTGTGCCTTAGAGCACGTATACAAGAAGGAGGCAAAATGAATTGTACAACAATTGGTATTGACGTGTCAAAACAAAAATTAGATATCTTTTTTTCATCTTCAGGAGAGTGGGTAACATTACCCAATACAGAAGAAGGCTTCGTAGAATTTCTTAAAATTTGCAGAAAAACATATCCTAATATCCAAAAAGTCATTGTGGAGCATACTGGTTCATATCAAAATGCACTTGTTTCTTGTCTTCATATTAATAAAATACCTGTTTGTGTTGTTCATCCTACCCGTGTTAGAAACTATGCTAAAGCTATAGGTCGGCTGGCTAAAACCGACAAAATTGATGCAGAACTGTTAGCTAATTATGGTGAAAAAATGTCACCTGAATTATCCTCAGAAAAACCCTTTAATATTCAAAGATTAAGATCTTTAGTCAAATATCGTAAACAACTTACAGATAATCTCACTCTAACAAAGCAATGGTTAGAAAAGAAACCTGATCAAGAAATTGTGAAACAGATATCACAATTAGTTGACTTCTTAAATAAACAATTGTCAAAAATTGACATAGATATTCATCAACTTATACAATCAGATAAAATATTAAGCGATAACTTCATTACTTTGACCTCAACAAAGGGAATCGGTAAAGTTACTGCCTATATTCTATTGGCTGAATTACCTGAATTAGGAACAATTTGCCGTAACAAAATTGTTGCCATATGTGGTTTAGCTCCATTAAATAGAGACAGCGGTACATTGCGTGGTAAGGCATGTATACAAGGTGGTAGAAAAGTTGTACGTAATGCCTTATATATGTCGGTTATTGCTGCACTAAGATCCAATAAACATATTAGAGATTTTTATGATAATCTCCGGAAGAATGGTAAACCAGCTAAAGTAGCAATCACAGCTTGTATGCGTAAAATGATTACACATTTGAATACAGAATTGCAGAAAAAAGAATAATTATTATTTTTTTCTTGATTTTATTATAGTTGCTTCAAAATTATTGCAGAATTAACTGGACTTCCTCCTTTTTCCAAGCATTCATTGCATTAGCAGAGGCACGGTGGCCAATGCATTAACTAATATAAAGGAACATTAAAATGACTACAAAAAAGAAAACCTCCGAGGCTAAGAGCAAAACAACGGCCAAGAAAATCATCACCGATAAAAAACTTGGTGCAATTTTAACCGAAACCCTTAACCAAGTGGCTGAAGAGCCGATTGCCGAGCAAGTAACCGAAACATCGGTAGAGAACAGCGAACCAATAGTGGAAACTCCGACAGAACCGGTTAAACCGGCAAAGCAGAGCAAAATTTCCAGAATGGTAGAACTCTTGCAAACGCCGCAAGGAATTCCGCTTAAAGAGCTCGCCGAAAAACTCAGCTGGCTTGAAAACTCGGTGCGTGGTGCGATGTCACTATATGCCAAAAATCATCCTGAATACGCTCTCGTTACCGAAAAGGTGGATGGTGTTAGAACTTACCGCTTAACCAAAAACGGCGATTAACACCATCGCCTGAATTAGCGTAGGCTTAAGGCTTACGCTTTTTCTCGTTCCTTTTTCAACGCTCCGAATATGTGGGCGATAACATCAACCGTCCAGGCGTTTCCGATGCTTTTATACCGCTGTGTTTTACTAACGCAATCGGTGTAATTATCCGGCAAAGTCTGCAATCGCTCACACTCAATCGGAGTTAATTTACGCACATAGTAGTCGCCATCCGGCAAATCAATCTTGTAAAGTCCGGTTTTTGCACCGCCACCGCCGCCATTGGCGTTTAAGCACACCGATTTGCCGCGTACCGAATAAATTCTGTTGGCTTGGCTGTTTTTGCCAATACAACCTATTTGTTCCGGTGTTAAAACTCCCGTTGTCTGTTGGTTAAACGGTGCTTTGTAGTATCCGGCGATGAGTGTGTCTGATTTTTCCGGATTAACTTTTTTAATTTCCCGAAATTTATTTACACTTTTTACAGCCAAGCCCAAGCAAACGCTACTGTCAGTAGTAACTGAGGTCAATGCGTTTGCTTTTTTGTCTTTACGGACTTCCAAATGCTTTTCTTTGCCGCGCGAACGAAATGCGCAGCCGATGTATTGGAAAAACTGCGGCACCACCGCTGTTAAACAGTTTGCTTTTTTATCCATTTTGCGACCGCGGCGTGTCTGGCTGTTTGGAAATGTGTTGTCAAAGCATTCGCCTTTATTTATCTCAGCGTAGCCTTTGACGGTGTTTTCTTGAATAAGCAAAGGTTTTTCCACATTTTCCGCAACCATCTGCCGTTGATGCCATAAATAATCGTGCGGAAAATGCGCTCCGTTATAATTGGCCGTCAAGCAAACCGATTTTTCACTCCAAGCGTGACCTGTTTCCAAAACATCCTTTAACACAATGCCTTTGTCTTCCGGCTGATCCACCGCCCAGTTGCACCAATAAAGCCGTTTACGCTGTTGTGCCGACACTAAAGCGGAGTTTATCAAAATTGGTTCAACCCCAAGCGTGTCGGTTATTATTTGCTTATTTTCCTTGCTCATTGAGGCGACATTTTCAAGCATAAAATATTTAGGCTTTATGGTTTTTACCGCCTCAACAAACTTCCAAAACAAGCCGGATTTTTCGCCCTCCAAGCCTTGTCGGTTCTTTTTGGCGATAGAGAGGTCTTGGCACGGGCTTCCGCCGATAATAAGGTCTATTTTGCCGATAAACCGCGAAAAATCAATCTCACGCACATCGCCCAAACGAATTATGTCGGGATAGTTTTTTTCCGACACTTTAATGGCATACTTGTCGACTTCGCTCGCATAATAGACCTCAACCGGAATTCCGGCACGCTCCAACGCCAGCCGTCCGCAAGAGATGCCGTCAAATAAACTTAATACTCTCAAATTGATTTTCCCAATAAAAAAGGAGCATTTCTGCCCCTGAAAAGTTATATGTTATAAGCGTACAATATACCGCACGATTTTATAAAACGCCGGAAAGCGCATTATTTCGCCAATTGTGTGCCTGATTTTGAATATAGATAAACGGGGCAGTTACGCCCCGTTTACTTGCGCCGTTCGCGGAGAACCAGAAAAGGAACTCGGTAGCCAAGCACTCCTCGAACGGCTGAAAGTCCCGCTTGTTTGGGACTTTGTGGCTCGCTGGCGGGGCTTTGCGGCCCCGCCGTGGTTTAGGTTAATCCTCGCTCCAAACCGGCATTAAATCGCCGCTGTCGAGGTCTGTGTTATACCCCTCAAAGTCGTTCGTTAACGGCTTAACTCCACCGACCGCCTGAATTACAATTCCGTATTTGCGGCTTAGTTTTTCCAGCTCAGTACAGAATTTTTCGTATTTGCCGGTCTGAGTATCCTCCGGTAGAGTTTTGTTTTTTGATTGCCCCATGTAGTAGTCATAATCACTGCGAAGAATCTCTTTTGTTTTCTTCTTTCTGAAGGCATCGATAAAAGTGCCGTTTTCGATTTCATTGCAAAATTCGCCGACGAGGTGCTTGCCCCAGTGGCTGTCCAGTAATTCCTGTGTTTGATTGGAATCAAAGTCGCCGATCTCGTGGACTAATATCGAGGTGGCATTCCAAAGTTTTTCAGCTGTTTCCTCGCCGAATACACCGTAGGCTGTCCCCCATAAGCCCCATCTTTCGTTCTGCGTGTTTTTTATAATAAACAATTTTTCCATTTTTAAGTTCCTTTTTTTTGAGTTAATGCATTGGCTACCTTGCCTTTGCTGTCTCAATGAATGCTTGGATTTCAACGGAAGTCCAGTCCTTTCTGCATTAAAATCGAAGAAATAGTGCAGAAAGATTTAGGCGGGGCGTTAACCCCGCCGCGGTTTTAATCTTACCGTCTGCCTATGCAGAATGAGGCCTCAGCCAAGGCTTTTAGAGCGTTGATTGATTCTTCAATCCCCATCAGCCCACCTAAAGCGCAGTGTACCCGCCCAATGTCATTATCAGCTTCTTGCCACACTATGCCTTCTTTGCCTGACGATATGCGTTTTTTAATATCTTTAAGAAGAGCCTCCATCGCTTGAATGTTTCCGGATATAATAGCCAACTTTGTTTTGGCGTCCATTTCGTTATTTTCTTTTACCATTTTAAGTTCCTTTTCTTTTTGAGTTAATGCATCGGCTACCATGCCTTTGCTGTCTCAATGAATGCTTGGATTTTTCGAGAAGTCCAGTCATTTCTGCATTAAAATCGAAGAAATAGTGCAGAAAGATTCAGGCGGGGCGTTAACCCCGCCGGAGCCTTGGTTAAAGTCCGCTAACGTCGTAGTTTAAGCCCTCTAAAACCCGCAATTTTTCCTCGCGTGGCGGATTGGCTTCGAACCAGCACCAACCATCGCTCTCGGATAAGTATCCCTTCGGTGGAAGCGGAACTATCCCTAAAAACTCGAGGACGTTGACTATCTCGTCGACTTTGACGAGTTCGTGCTTTATCAGCTCGTCAACCACATCGCGCTTACCGTGCGGCGTTTTTGCTTTTTTTGCCTTAAGTTTTTCGAGTTCGGCATCGGCTTTTTCGATCTCCTCCATATAAGCCCAAGTGCCGTCTTCTTCACAGCGGGCGATGCGCTTGTCAAAATCCGGTGCTTGTTTTGTTTCGTGATACCATGTAATCATTTTTTTATTCCTTTTCTGTTTAGTTAATGCTAGGGCTACCATGCCTTTGCTAATTCAATCAATGCTTGGAAAAACCAAGAAGTCCAGTCCTTTCTGCATTAAAAACGAAGAAATAGTGCAGAAAGATTTAGGCGGGGCGTTGTCCCCCCGCCGTGGCTTCCGGTTACTTCAAAAACCAGTCTTTTACCTCTTTCCAGGTGCCTTCGATTATCGGATCATCGAATTTATTTTCTTTGCCCCAAACCTCAGCTTTGCCGTAATTGCTGTTGTATCCTGATTTCGGGACCACGCAGTAAATGACGTCGCCGGTCTCTATGTCGCAGATCCTAAAGTCGTCGAATAAGCTACCGTTGCATGGGCAGTTGTTTTTGAAAAATACGTAGGTCTTATCGTTATCAAACTTCGTCGATCCGCTGATGGCGTTCAACTTTTGCAGGAGGGTTTTACCTTTATTTTCGAGGCTTGTTTCTTTGCAGAACCAGTCGTACCATAAGGCCTTGATGTCCAGCTCTCCGCTTTTCCATTGTTTCAGCGTTTCCGTAATCGTTAATTCTTTTTCCATTTTTTTATTCCTTTTTCTAAGTTAATGCGTAGGCTACCGTGCCCTTGCTGTCTCAATGAATGCTTGGAAAAAACCGAAAGTCCAGTAAATAATGCACATTTTTTAATTATAAGTTATTGAAAATAAATAATAATTTGAAAACAGCCAAACACTTAAGCGATTATTCGCAGCACACGCGATGTAACTTTTTTTTCGTACAATATACCGCCTGATTGATTATACTCCCAAAAGAGCGCATGTCCGGCGATTTTCCAGACACGCTGTTGGAGAATTTTAACTCATCGAATGGCGGAAATGTACCATTCCGAGCGGGAATAGTTGTTAAAGTTCCATTGCAGGCTCAATAAAAAATCGGCTTCGGTCAAGTGCTCTTGCATAAACTCCGGCAAAAAAGCGTTCTTTTCAGTCTCGTGGCGGATAAAGCCTTGGTAAGCGCGTTCAAACTCGTTTTTGAATTGTGTCTTTAATTCATCATAGGAGAGCACCCGCTGTTCACAGCTGCGTTTGTGTTTAATGCTAATCTGCATCATTAATCCTCCACCTTAATACCAAGGTAGCGGCAGTAGCTCGAGCCTTCCGGATTAGCGTAAAGTGGTTGCTTACCTTTGCATGTAAGCTCGATCACTTGAAGGTAACCATCTTTATATCCTCCTTTGCCGGTTAAAAAGTTGTAATCCTCAAAGGGATTTTTGCATATATAATTGTATTGCTTTGCGGTTAATTCTATCGTTTCAGAAATCTCTACCTCTATAGCACGTTCAGGGTAACGCTCCGACATACTGATAACTTCATTAATATCTTCCGGCTTCCGAATTAAGTATGTTTTGACTGTTTTCATTTTTAAGTTCCTTTTCTGTTAATGTTTACAACTCAATGAATGCTTCTTTTTTAGAACTTATCCAGTCAATTCGACACCATTTTGCAATAATTCTTCATTATTTTCGCTACTTTCCTCGGTGTTCACCAATAGTTCCGCTTTTTTGCCGGTATATTCCTCCCAACGCTTAACAATAACGTCGCAAAACTTCGGGTCAAGCTCAATTAATCGCGCGACTCGACCGGTTTTTTCGGCCGCAATCAAAGTTGAACCGGAGCCGCCGAAGCCGTCCAAGACCATTTCGCCTAGTTTAGAGCTGTTATTGATGGCGCGTTCCACCAGTTCCACCGGTTTCATCGTTGGGTGTAAATCGTTCCGGATCGGCTTGTTATACTCCCAAACGTCGGATTGGTCGCGGTCGCCGCACCAGTAGTGCTTTTTATCCGCGCCCCAGCCGTATAAAATCGGCTCGTATTGCCGCTGATAGTCAGACCGCCCGAGCGTGAAGGTATTTTTTGCCCAGATGATAAACGTCGACCATTTGCCGCCGGCCGCCACAAATGAAGAATAAAGCGTGTGCAGTTCCGATGAACTCATGCAGACGTAGGCGGCACCGTTGTTAAACATCATTAAATTGGAGAGGCTGTCGGTCAAAAACTGCCCGAAGTCATCGCCGAGGTTGTCGTTCATGATTGTGCGGTTATGGTTCGGCGAAGAATGGTAGCGAAGCTTGTCTTTCATGGTCGCACCGTAATTGACGTTATACGGCGGATCGGTAAAGACCATATCAGCCACGTCGTTCCCCATTAGCTTTTGCACGTCGTCAAACATCGTGGTGTCGCCGCAGAGGAGTTTATGCTTACCCAAAATCCAAATATCGCCGAGTTTGGTTATCGGCTCAACCGGTGCCTCCGGCACTTCGTCCTCGTCGGTATTGCCTTGCGTTTGCTCTTCGCCGAGGTGCTGTATCTCCGCCAACTCGTCCGGATTAAAACCAAGCAAATCCAAATCAAAATCCGCTTCCGAGAGTTCGGCCATTTCAAGCGCAAGCATTTCTTCATCCCAACCGGCATTCAGGGCGATTTTATTGTCGGCAATGACCAGAGCCTTGCGTTGGGTTTCGGTTAAGTTCGGCAAGCAGATAACCGGCACTTCGGTTAAGCCCAGTCGTTGGGCGGCGAGCAGTCGACCGTGGCCGGCGATGATGACATTGTCGCTACCGATTAAAATCGGGTTGGTAAAACCGAATTCTTTTATGCTTGCCATAATCTGAGCGATTTGCTCTTCATTGTGCGTGCGCGAGTTACGGGCATACGGAATTAAATCCGCAACCGGAAATGTGGCGTGAAATTCCATTGTAAAAAACCTCTAAAAAATGAAAGTGACCAGCCAAGTGACCAACCAAAAGTGACCAGTGACCAGCCGAGAAAAAACTAAATCCCTCAGAACCCTTATGTAGCAAGGGTTTTGAGAGATGGGTGACCAGTAAACAAAAAGCCGTTTAACTAGATTTTCGCCGCGGCTTGCGTCCCCGCATACGAAAAAGTTGCAGGAAGGACCCGCTAAAGAGAGAACAGGCCATCGCGACAAAGTTTTGCGAAGACCGGCTTGTTTAAGCCAAGCTTGGCAATGATATCGGAGGGTTTATCCGAAATGGAAAGCGTTGTGAGTTGCGGAATACCGCGTTTGATCGTCTTAACCACCGCATTTGGTAAGTCAGAACGTCCGATGCAACTTGATAGATAAACAAAGCACTCATCGTTATCTTTGAGGTAGTCCAACGCCAACTTACGAGCATAGATATTTAACGTCACATCGGCTTTGCTTGCATCCTTAGTCCACGGACTGCCACCACCGACCGGAGCCGATGCCGAGTAAAAGTCGCACGCAAGCTTACGTCCTGTTACACCGCAGTCTGCAATGGATGAGTGACGTTTGTATGTTCCTGTCCCATTAACGATGATGTTCTCCGGTTCTTCACCCAGCGCACGGATAATAAAAGAAGTGAGGTCAACCTCGTCAAGCATCGGAATTGCCACGATAACCGTGTCCACACCGCTTAATTCGTTGAGTGTAATCTGTGTTTTAATATCAATTCCGAGGTGGATGTTTTGGAGCGCATACTCATACAAAGCCTTGCACAGTTTGTTAGCGAGATACTGCTCGCGGCTGATGTTACCAACACCTTGGCAAGCATAACCAACAAATATGCCTTGGTCGCCCCAGCCATCCTGTTCGACACCGGCCGCGATATCTGCCGACTGCTGTCCGATGAAATTGATAACCTGAATTTTGCTCGGCTCGATGGCGTTATCGTGCCAGCGCACAGAGTAATAAGCATCGTAGCCGATTTCAGCGAGTGCATCCAGCACATATTCGTTGACTTTGGCCAAGCTGACGTTGCCTTTGACTTCGCCGCCGAGAACAACGATGTTGTCCTTAATCATAACTTCGACCGCATAACGAACATTTTTATCTTGCTCGATCAGCCGGTCTAAAATGTAACTGGAAATATAGTCCGCCGTTTTATCAGGGTGTCCGAGCGACACCGCTTCCGCCGTTTTAATCATTGCTATTCCTTATGTTTGGGGGTTATTTAAAATGCTAACGGGGACGTGTTTACACTTTCGTCCCCGATTATACCAATTTTTATACGCTATTTTTGCAAAAGTGTCTACTCCTTTTTTGTAGAGTACATTTTTTTTTGCCGATTAAGAAAAATTGTATTTTTATCAATGCCTTATCGTAAATGATTATTAAACGAGCACGACATAATCCAAAATCTCGGCATAAATATTTCCACGGAATTCGCTTGGCGCGCTTCCAAACAATTTGCCTCTCACGAGGTTCAAGCAGATCCATCCAAACCAGAACAACACGTTCCCATAAAGCAATCTGCTCTCGTGTCGGGCGAATTTTGAGCGGAGGTGTTTCCATGAAGGCAATTTCCTGCGGAGTATAAACAATTTCAAAAAGCCAACTCCGATACTTTGGCGGTTTAACCGGTGGCAACAAACGCTCAACATAAGCGGCGGTTTCCAAATCCTGCTTGATTTGTTCGATGGTAATCTCAGTCATTTTGCACCACCTTTCCCTTGCCAAGCTCATTTTGACCAGCGGTAAGTCCGGCTTCAAAGTCTGCTAATGATATTCCGGCATCCTTGCAATACCATTTCCGAACTGCAGTTTTCCAATCCAGGGCAATATACTTCTTCCCATACCGCCAACCACGTTCATTGTGCCACGCCATAAAAGCCATAACATCAACCGGAATTCCAAGCTCAGAACAATAATCCGCAACATCTTTCACGGTCGGTGCACCGACAAATTCCGAGTTATCCACACTTTGCAACTCTCTTTCTCTACTACCATTATCCAATACATTGACAGATTCATCCTCCTTATCCGACTCATTCTCCGTGGGGGAGTCTGTAAGCGGTTTTGCTAATGCTTTGCTATCGGTTTGCTTGGCTTTTGCTTTAGATTTGCTAACCTTTTGCTTTGCATTAACTTTTCTTTTTTCGCATATTTCCAAATACTTAGCGTTATTGTCATCAATGATTTTTTGCAACACATTGAATTTATCTTTGACCTCGTTTGAAATTTTAAGCGAAATTTTTTCGTACAAATTAAATTCACACAGTGCGATAATTAATTCGCCGGTTTCTCGTTTGGTAAAATTATGCACAGCCGCCAAGAAGTCGGTGGGATACATTATAAAAGTAGATTTTTTACTCTCCATCGCCACCTCCGTTTTTGGCGGTTTTGATGCGTTTAACGCCCTGAATCCACCGCAACGCCATCTTGGTACGGTGGATTTCAGAGTGTATTTCATTCTCCATTTCATTAAGTTTATCCAATGGTAAGCTAATCAGCGAAATGGCCGGCATTTCCCGAATTATTTCTGTTACGTAGGTTTTGCGTTCATTGTTGTACATTGGTATTTCTCCTTATTAAATTAATGACAACAAGAACACCTCCGAATATTTGAAAAACGTCACACGTCCTGCAAAAATTTTTTCATTTTTTTCAAAAAACGATAAATTATCTGTTTATGTGTTCCTAATTTTCGTGATATTTCGGCAATGGTTTCACCATCCATAATCAGTTGAACAATTTTGCGCTCTTTTTCGTTGCATTGAGCATAAATACGCAACACATCCGACTTGGCATCAAAATTATTGTCCTGTTTAAAAAAAGAACACTCCTCATCAAGTTCTCTTTCTTCGATAGAGGAGTGCAGGTAGTCCCTACGTCTGTATCTTGTTCGTATCATCACCGAGGCATATTGCTTTAAGGCGTGAACGACCAGTGCCTCGTCAACATCGGGAACTTCATAAAATTTTTTTAAGTAGAAAAGCAACAAATCTTGTGCTATATCTTCTTGGTCTTCGTAGTTAAATAATCCGGTTGTTAACAGCCTGCGAATTTGCGTATAAACTGTTAAGCGGACATACCGTGGTAGTCCGCTGAAAATGTCAAGATTCATAAAATAAACCTCTCTAAAATGTTAATGAGAAGTTAATTTTGAATCAAAACCCAAAATAGACAATAAGTTTTATTTTACAACTAATAATAGAATAACAGCAAAAATACGGGTATGACAGGGAATTCGGATTCGTTTTAAATGTGCACAATTCTGTGTATAGAATCGTTTTTATATGAAACCATATAGCTTTCGCTGTTCGCTCCACAGTAAAGGAATCTCGCGCTCCGTGATTTGAGTTAAAGATAATTTTTTAGGATATGTGCCTTCAAAAATGGCTCTGATTATGTCCGGAGCTAAAAATGTCATACGCAAAATCTTGCCCATTTGCTCGCGGCTCATTTTACAGCGTTTGGCCAATTCATAAATCGGTATGCGTTCATCTTCGAGGATTTTATTCCATTTGAACGCCTTTACCAAAGCCATGCACAACGCATCGTTGCTGAGAGGGTTGTAATCATCCGGTACAAATATCTTGGTGGTCTCTTTATGCTTTCTGAAGCAAACTTTCAAGACCAGCATATTTTCGATAGGATCATCACCGTAAGATTTTAATTTGGCTCGTTGTTCCTTGTCCATTAATTCCAAGGCGGTTTCGGTAAACATTATCTTGATACTGTCCGGTGTTATCAGTATCTGCTTAATCAAATAATGAATAAGCAACCGTTGTGTGTCTGTCGGTAGATTTTTAAGGCATTCCGCACCGTCCTTTAACTTTTCAATCACCCTAATGTCCGGTACTGTCGGTAGCTGTGACGTGACCTTATTTATAACCCCCGCCATAACGTAAGGCGAGTTTAATACAAATTGGAGCTTCTCAAGCACAAAATCATCAAGCAGTCCGGCGGGAATTGCACTCAGCGGGCAATGCTTGCGACCTTCTTTAACGGCGTGAACACATACATAATATTCGTAAACACGACTTTTTTGCGTGGTTCGTGATGGTATGACCGCCGAGTTACAGCTTTCACAGCGTAACATTCCTTTTAATAAACTATGCTGCATGACGGGGTTCGGTGTGTATCGGTCTCGGATATCTTTGCTTTTTATTTTTTGAACTTCATTGTATAAATCCTCTGAAACAATAGCTTTGTGCATTCCACCGTAGATTTCGTCTTTATGGCGTATTTTACCTATATAAATCGGGTTAATCAGAATGCCGCGTATTGTTGCGTTGGTAAATTTTATCATTCCGTTTTTGCCTTTTATTTGGCGGCCTAAGCTGTTTATGTAGTCTTTAACCTGCGTTTCGGATTGGAGCACTAAATATTTTTTGAATATTAAACGCACGGTTTCGGCATCTTCATTCGGCACAAGTTTTTTATCGACTGAATCATAGCCGTATGGTATTCTGCCGCCCATCCACATACCTTTTTTCTTTGAGGCCGATATTTTATCGTGGATGCGCTCCGCGATAACTTCGCGTTCAAATTGGGCAAACGATAGAAGCATATTTAAGGTCAGCCGTCCCATGCTGTCAGCGGTGTTAAAATTTTGCGTAACCGACACGAATGAACAATGATGTTCGTCAAAAACTTCAACCAGTTTCGAAAAATCCATCAGCGAGCGGGTTAGACGGTCAATTTTATAAATCACCACCATATCGATTTTATCTTGCTTGATATCTTCCATTAATCGCTGTAAGGCCGGTCTCTCGATGTTACCACCGCTAAAACCGCCGTCATCGTAACGTTCATCAATCAACTTCCATCCTTGGCTCTTTTGGCTTTTGATGTAGTTTTCGCCGGCCTCACGTTGAGCATCAAGAGAATTAAATTCCATCTCGAGGCCTTCATCCGTGGACTTTCTGGTGTATATTGCGCATCTTACTGTCATTTTTTCTTTCCTTTAATTCCAAAAAAGTATCTGCCTGAAATTCTGTGTCCGGTAATTTCCCTGGCAATAGTAGATAGTGTCCTATACAATTTGCCATTATATTCAAAACCTCTGGTCCGGAGGTAAACAACGTGTTCTTGTTTGTGATAAATCCGGACAATTGATGTGCCTGGAATTGAAAATCCCAATTTTTTTGCTCTTTCAGCTAATTTTTCTTTTTTCGGCTTTTTCGCCTTTAATATCTCAGCCTTTAGGGAAGCCGGCACACCACCGTATTCGAGTTCTTGCATTCGATAAGCTAAGCGCGGCACATAATATTTTATGGCATTATATGCCGGCGCAGGTTCTTTGAAGTAATCTAACCAGAGTTGCTTCAGCTCAACCAAGTTCATATTTTTTAATGCATTTACCTGATCTTCAATCATTCGTGGTCTCCTTTACATATACCACCAATGCTTGGATTTTCTTCTTTATCCAGTCCTTTCTGCACGAAATCTAAAGAAAGTTCGCCCTTAAAACGCAAAATCAAACCTTGCGCGATTTTTTCTATGATTATATCGACTATTGACATGGTTGTCTCCTTTCGATGTAATCACCTCCGGATGTTTAAAAAGAGTCACAGCGCGGCACAAAAAAATCTGAATAAGTAAAAACAGCCTGTTTTACTTAGTTTTACGCGAGTGCCTAAAGGTATGCGCATATAAAAATAAAAAGAAGGTTAAATGAATCAAATTTAGAAAAACTATCTATGATTGAATTTTAAAATGTTTGTATATTTTTTGAAAAATTTATCTTGAAAAAGAAGCATAATTGGGATTTTATATATTTTAAATTTAAACTTACGGAATCACACCACCATTAAAACGCAAAAAGGACGCTTTTAGCGTCCTTTTCGCATTTTTGAAGATGCTTTGGATCGAACGACTGACCGCAGGTCTGGAGCGCGAGGATAAAAACAACCTTAAAATGTTGTTTTTACCGCAAGCGGCGAAGTTTTGTTTTTTTGTAAGGATGCGACAGCGACCGAAACAAAAATTACAAAACGAGTGCCCGACGCAATGCCTCAGCATTGCTAGACCGATCCTCCTTAGCTCCACCATTTCAAAACAGGGTGTTCGGATTCGCCCTGTTTTTTTGTGATTTCGTTAGATTTTATATGCCATGACAATTTGCAACTTATGTGTTGCAAAAAATTTTTCAAATGCTATCTTGAGGCTATGAAAAACATTTTTATTTTAACGGGGGCGGGGATTTCCGCCGAATCGGGCTTAAAAACCTTTCGTGACTCGGACGGTTTGTGGGAAAACTATCGCGTTGAAGATGTGGCTTCAATTGAAGGATTTGAGAAAAATCCGAAACTTGTTCACGAGTTTTATAATATGCTGCGTCCGATGCTTGAAAAAGCCGAGCCGAATGCGGCGCATTTTGCTATTTCGGATTTTGAGCGGCATCGCCCTGATTTGAATGTTTTTCTTGTTACGCAAAATGTCGATTTGCTTCACGAAAAAGCAGGCTCTAAAAATGTGTGGCATATGCACGGCAGAATTGATGAATGTGTGTGTCTTAAGTGTTCCCACATTTTCAAAACTCTCGGAGATGTCGATTTTCAAATGCCTTGCCCAAAATGCGGCGCGAAAAACTTAAAGCCGAACATTATCTTTTTTGGCGAAATGCCTATGTTTATGGAAAAAATCAATCAACAACTTGCAGGCTGTGATGTGTTTGTTGCTGTCGGCACGTCGGGAGTTGTTTACCCTGCGGCCGGTTTTGTTCAGGTGGCAAAATATTATGGTGCCAAGACGTATTTGTTTAATCTTGAAAGCGCGCGGAATAATTTTTATTTTGATCACCAAATCACCGGAAAGGCAAGCGAAACATTGCCCGATTTTTTGAAGAATTTGAGTTAAAATCGGCAAAGACAAAAATTTGTTAAAACATTATAAATTCAAATAAATACAGCGTAAAATTAACTTAAAAGATGAAAAAAATCAGTATTCAAAGTCTTCATCGCTGAAAAGGGTTAAATCAGTTGTTCTCGGTTTTTGGGGCGTGGGGGCTTCTTTTGCTGCAACCTCGCTTCCGTTTTGAGCAAACGAGCTGTCCGGACCGTATAATCCGCCTTTTGAAAAGGCATTAATCAATTTGACTGGGTATCCTTTGCTTTTGGGTGAAGGTTTTGCACGACGCAGACATTCAAACAGCTTTTTTTGGTAAAAATCGACTTCTTGCTCTAGCGCGCGCCTTTCCGAAACGGTAACAAGCCCAAAAGAAATTCGGGAAAGATTTTTATAAATCTGCCATTTAAGCTCAAGGTTGATGCGTGCTTTTCCGCCGCGCACATATTCTTCAATATCATTGTTTTGAGAGCCGACCAAAGGCAAAAGCTCTTTGTATAAGTCGATTTTTTCAAACGGGTTTTGCGTGGCGTGCAATGCGACAATAATCTCATAAAAACGCTTGTTCTTTGCTTTTTTTGCCTCTTCGGTGCGCTGTTTTCTTCTTTCCGAGGCATGATATTTTTCGGGCGAAAGTCGTTTTAAGCAAGCACCGACAAGTTCCGTGATTTCTTTGTCTTCAGCAAAGGCTTTAAGCGCCTGTTTTAAGCCCTTAATCGTTTTTTTATTATCCTCGTCAAGACCGGAATAAAGATATTTT
>JAFSWL010000025.1 GCA_017444525.1 Alphaproteobacteria bacterium | reverse complement strand
TCAAGATCGGCGAGACGGATGAAGATACCGGTTCTATAGAGAAAGGAATATCGGTAGACACGTCAGGTTCTGGAACAGTAGATATAGCCGGCGGCGAGATAAATCTTGGTGATGAAACTACGGGTATTAAGATAAATACGACGGAAGATAATACGAACGGAAAGACGATAACAGTAAGCGGAGATAAGATAGATCTCGGCGAGATGGTAATCGACAACAAAGCTGATGAGGATGGCAAGTCGGTAACGTTCGGAAGCGAAATCAAAGCTGACAAAGGTGTTACCATCAAAGCAGGCGAGAAATTGATGCTTGGCGGTGTCGGATTGGATAGTGTTCTTACAAGTTCATCAGATTTGACGGCTTCGGATACCGCTTTGGTTACCAGCGGGTTGGTCAAGAAGACTATCGGTGATTTGGATGATTTAGAGGTTGAATTTGCCCAAACAGAAACAAAGAATCTAGTTGATGCCATTAATAAGGTAAACAGCAAGATAGGTTCTGTTGATTCTGCAGGAGTCACGAATCTTAGAAGTGCATTAGGTGGAACTGTAGACGCTGAAGGATGGCATACAACTATCGGAAAAGGCGGACAAGTCAGCTATGCAGAATTTAGTCCGACAAGTGTTCAGGGTGCACTTACCAATTTGAGTACGACTATAGGTACATCAGACCAATTGACAAGCGGTACGCAGAATACAATCAGTGATCAGCAAACCATAAATCAAAATATCAGAGCATTAAGTAATGCTTTGGAAGAAGCGCAAAGAGTATCTCCGTCCGGTTATATTTCTAATGATGATCTGCATGGCGGTCATGGTCAGAATACGGTTAAAGTCGGTGATAAAGCTACAAATATAACCGTAGGTGCCGTGGATACACAAAACGGTAATGTAACCGCAGGTTTGGAAGTTGATACTTCAGAACGCAAAGTTGATATTGTTGCTGACGATATTAATTTAGGAACATCGGTTGCGGTTAATGATGAAGCCGGAATAGTAACTTTCGGTAAAGATGCTGATAAGAAAGTAACTATCAGTGATGGTACGATTACGGCAACCGAATTGAAGTTAGGAAATATGGAAAATCCGGTTACAGGTATTGATACCGGTACGGCAATTAACAGCAGTAATGCCAGTGCTTCAACATTGGCTACAACAGCTACTGTTGCGGCAACGATGGCATCAGCTATGGGTAGTGAATTTAATCAGGAAACCGGAAGATGGACCGCAAAGATTGTTGCTAACGATAATGTTACATACGGCACAATTAATGCAGAAACATTGTCTGATGCAGTTTCTCAGGTATACAGTCATATCGGTAGCGGTGAAGTTTTGGATAAAATCGAAAAACGTACCGAAGTTGTGAAGAATAATGGTGTAAGTTCAGAAAACACCGTAAATGAAAATATTACAGCTGTTAACAGTACAGTAGGCGATATCAGCGAACTGAATGTTGAGTTAAAGAATTTGACTAACGGCGGATATGATACTCCGAAGTCTGTGGTTGAAGCATTGAATAATATTGATGCAACTTTGGGCACAATCCACGGATTGAATGATAAACGAGGTTCAAATGCCAAAGGTAATTTGGCTAAAGGAACCACTGTTGAAATGCATTTATCTGCTTTGGATGATGCTATCGGTGATCGTTCAACAATTACCAACGAAAAAGGCTCTAACGGTTATGAATTTTCAAATGAAAATATGTATGTGGCTGATGTTCTGTCTGACATAGCTTCTCAAATAGGACAAGCAAAAGAGTTAGAAAATGCTTCGTTTAATGGTGTAAGTAAAAATAACACAGTTAATGCCAATATTGCAGCGGTGAATAATGCTATCGGCAATGTTGAAAGTTTGAAAGAGACATACTTTGTATCGGAAACTTCAAATCTGACAGATGCCGTAAGAGTATTAGATGCCGATATGTATAAGTTATCTTATGCGGTAGATCAGAATAGATCTGAAATCAATAATTTGCGTCGCAAGATGCGTTCGGGGATGGCATCGTTGGCAGCAATGTCGGCATTGACTCCAAATTCACGAGCAGATGGTAAGACACAGTTGTCAATCGGTACCGGTTCTTATGAGTCCCGTCCGGCGGTTGCAATCGGTGCATTCCATTGGATTACTAACAATCTTATGGTTAATGCCGGATTATCGTTCAGTGAATCGGATGATGCAGTTTATCGTATGGGGCTGACATATTCATTCTAAAATTAATTTAGATTAAAATATAGGGCAGGGGGTAATCTCCTCCCTATATTTTATGAAGGAGAAAAAATGGAAGAAGCAGAGAAAAATAATATTGATAACAGTTCAATTACAAATGAGGGTGGCAATACTATACACGAATGCAGCGATAAATGTCTGAGATTATATAAAATGGTTTGGATTATCAGTGTTGTAGGTTTAGTTGTTTTAATTTTTCTTGGAATACAGAATATATCGATGAAAAAACAAATCGGTATGTTAAAAGAGCAAATAGGAAACATGAACAGTAATTTTTCATACAATGTTGATGATGGCCGCAAAATTTATGTTTTTGATATAGATAAAGCCATCGAAGGTATTGGTCTGCATGAGACTTCACGCAAATTTGAAGAAGATATTTATGAGCTCGATAGACAGGTAAAAGAAGCACAGGAAACAATTAAAGATATCAAAGATGAAGGTATGAAAAATAAGGTTCTGACCTTATCGGTTAAGCCGTTGCAAATGCGTCGTGATGAGTTGTTGGATACATATGCTAAGGCTAATCAAGATGCTTTGAATAAAATTAATAATGCTTTGGCACAAATTGCAGCGGAAGATAATATTCCGACAATTTTTATGAATAAATCCGTGGCTGTGAATACCAATTATGTTATAGATGTAACAAATAAGGTTGTTCAAATAGTAAAAGGTTCGGCGGCACAATAGTAAGTATTTATTGTTGAACACTTACACTATATATCTTAAAAATCAGTCCATTTCTTATATATAGAAGCTTGGAATAATTTTGTTTTTTGGCGCTGAATTAAATGAATTTGTTGATATTTTGATTAATATCATGTATAAAGAGTACGGTAATACTATATTTTTATTATCGTTACCGTTTTTTTTCTGTCGTTAAACCAGACATGATTTGGCCTCTCTTAATGTACATTGCAGTGGACTTAGTTAATAATAGAGATGAATTATTTTGCTCCGATGATGTACGGTAATAAAAATGGAAACCGCCGATTTCCGACGATTCCCACTTTTATGGTATTTGTATAGCAATTATGAATGATCTAAGAATGAACGTAGGCGTTTTGAACGGCTAGGGTGCTTAAGTTTACGCAAAGCCTTCGCTTCAATTTGACGAATACGTTCGCGCGTTACATTAAATTGCTTTCCTACTTCTTCTAAAGTGTGATCGGTATTCATGCCAATACCGAAACGCATACGCAATACGCGTTCTTCACGAGGAGTTAAAGAAGAAAGAATTTTAGTGCAAGTTTCTTTTAAATTGCTATGGATGGCCATATCCAAAGGCTGAACAGCACTTTCATCTGCAATAAAATCGCCAAGAGAAGAATCTTCCTCATCACCGACAGGAGCTTCAAGACTTACCGGTTCTTTGGCTATTTTCATCACTTTGCGGATTTTATCAAGTGGCATAGACAGACGTTTAGCTAATTCCTCAGGTACTGGCTCACGTCCCATTTCCGCCAACATTTGACGGGAAGTGCGCACCAATTTGTTTATGGTCTCAATCATGTGAACCGGAATGCGAATGGTGCGCGCTTGATCTGCAATTGAACGGGTTATCGCTTGGCGAATCCACCAAGTTGCATAAGTCGAGAACTTGTAACCGCGGCGATATTCAAATTTATCAACCGCTTTCATCAAACCAATGTTTCCCTCCTGAATTAAATCCAAGAACTGCATACCGCGATTGGTGTATTTTTTTGCAATAGAGATAACCAAACGTAGATTGGCTTCAATCATTTCTTTTTTAGCTCTTTCTGCCTCACGTTCTCCTTTTTTTATGGTTTCTACCATGCGGCGGTATTCGCTGATAGGTAAATCGCATTCTTGAGCCATCTGAGCCACATTTTGACGGATTTCCGCAATTTCAGTTCCGTATTTTTCCAGAAATAGCTGCCAGTGTTTATCTTTTTCCTGAGCAATTTTGTTCATCCAATTCGGATCTAACTCAGATTTTTGATAAGATTTAAGAAAATCTTCGCGCTTAATTTTGCAGGCAGTCGCGTAACGTAACAATTTTCCTTCTTGCGAGAGTAAGCGATTATTTAAATCATTCAACTGTTCGACCAATTGTTCAACCCGCGAACTGTTAAGATGAATCGAACTCATCAAATCAACCAACTCTTTCTTGAGTTTGGTATATTTTTTTTCAGTTGTCGAGATTATCTTGCGGCCGGATAAAATGGAGGCCATTCTTTGAGATTGTACTTTTTTCAGGTTATCATATTGACCGGCAATCTTGCTTAATGTTTCCAAAACCGGCTCCAAAAGCATATTTTCCATTGCCGAAACGGATGTGGAATTGTGTCCTATACCTTCGGCATCTTCATCAGTGTTATCCGAAGCATCCTCTTCAAGCGTCTCAATACTTTCATCATCGCTTTCTTCCATATCATCGTTGACATCGTCATCAATATCAATATCGGTATCTAAATCATCATCTATTTCATCAAGATTTGACTCGTTCAATTCGGCCGTAACTTTTTCCAAATCATCAACGACCTGCGTCTCAGTATCATCATATACCATTGCTTCGGAATCATCCCCGTACATCATCTCTAAATCGACGATATCGCGTAGTTGTAATTCGCCGTTTTCAAGCTGATCACGCCACTCCGATATGGCTTTAAGAGTCATCGGACTTTCACATAAACCGCTAATCATAACAGTTTTTCCGGCTTCGATGCGTTTGGATATAGCTATTTCACCCTCACGCGACAACAGCTCCACCAACCCCATTTCTTTGAGGTACATTCTTACCGGATCATCAGAATGACCAATATCTTTAAGGTCGATATTTCCGACATTATCAATATCTTCATTGTTCTCACTATATTGAAAATCTTCCGAATTTTTATCATTTTCTTCCTCGTCAAGTTCGGCATCCGAGGTGATAGTTATACCCATTTCAGATATGCTTGACATGATATCTTCTAATTTCTCTGAAGACAGTTTTTCCGGAGGAAGTGAGCGATTAAGCTCTTCCATGGTGATATATCCGAGTTTTTTGCCTTTGGTGATTAAATTTCTGATAGCGGTTTCCGATGCAGAAACAATAGCTTCATCGCTATTTTCCGATTCATATAATTCCTGATTGTTTTTTTCTGCCATGACGTTCCTTAAAAAATCGATTTTAATCTTTAAAAAGATTACATTTGCTAGCACCGGATATATTTAGTTAATTTTTATCGGTTTGTCAAGAACAGAACTCAAAAAAATTAAATAAAATTATCATCGGTTAAAAATTTGTTGCGTTCAATAATAAGCTGTTTATAGCGTTCGTATATTTTTTCGGCATTTTCCGGCTGTTTTTTTAGCAATGAAGTACATTCATTTATTTCTGTATCAATTTGTTTTAATTGAATTTCTTTGAGACAATCGTTGATTTCTGTTTTTAAATCTGGCAGGTCGATTTTTTGCATTTTATACATATTTAATTCCCAAAGGCCATCAATTTCATTAGCAAAATTTAAGCGTAACTTTTCCACAAGAGTTGCTGAATCTGTGGATTTTTCTTCCTGCATGATTTCCATAATTTCGTTTAATATTTTGGAGAAAGAAGATTTGCTGATTTCAAAATCCGCAAGACGCTCACAATATGCTTCGGCAAGCTGCGGATATAATATCATGGCAGCTGCTATTTTACGTATAAATAAATCTGTCAAAGGGGGTTTTTTTATCAGATTTCCCCCTTGTCTTAAAAGTGAAGTTTTACTATAATTTTTATGAATTAACTTATTGTAGTTATGGTCTTTGTGGTTATTTGAATTTCCAGTATTATTGTTTGTCGGCTGATTGTTTTTAAATTCAGCACCACGTCCGAAAGTATAATAAATCCGTTTTTTCATTTCTTGTGTATAATAGTTACGGATTTGATTGTCTTTAATCTTGGCAACTTCTTCAAAAATTTCCTTTTCTATTAAGGCTTTTTGTTCGGGAGTTGAAGAGTCTTTATTCATTTTGCATTTGTGCCACAATATATCTACCAATGGCTTGGCCCGAACCATATATTTTTCAAATGTTTCCGCGCCGAATTTGTGTAGCAGTTCGTCCGGATCTTTGGCTCCTTTCAAGAAAATATAGTTTACGGAGTAACCGGCTCTCAAATTGGGTAAAATACGGTCAACCGAACGAATTGCTGCTCGAATGCCGGCTGTATCACCGTCAAAACAAAGCGTAGGGGTGTTGCAAACTTTCCAAGCTTCTATAATTTGTTCTTCCGTTAATGCCGTCCCCAAGGGGGCAGTAGCGTAGGTAAACCCGAAACTGTCAAGTGCAATTACATCCATATAACCTTCACATATAATCAGCCGCTTATTGGCATAAGCCGATTCACGGGCATTATTCATATTATATAAAATTCGGCGCTTGTTGAATATCGGAGTTTCCGGTGAGTTAAGATATTTGGGCTGACCGTCGCCTAATATGCGGCCGCCGAAAGCAATAATGTTTTTTTGTTTATCCATTATCGGAATCATAACTCGATCATAAAAAAAGTCGTTTGGTTTACGATTCGCATCTTCCGGAATGCTTATCAATCCCAAATCTGCCATATCTTGTTCAAAAATTCCTTTGGATGTCAGATAAGCTTTTAAGGCATTATTGCCTGGTGCATATCCGAGACGGAATTTTTTTATGGTTTCATCGCTAAGACCACGTTTTTGCCGATAATAACTCAAACCATGAGCACCCACAGGCATATAAAGATTTTTTTCGAAAAAATCGGCAGCCATATCCATGATTTCGTACAAAGATTTTCGGCGCTGTGCCGCTTCCTGACTTTCTTTACTCAGAGCCGGTAGTTCCATGCCGACACGGGAAGCAAGCTTTTTTACAGCTTCAATAAACGGCAAACCTTCACTGTCCATAACAAATTTTACCACATCTCCATGAGCACCGCAGCCGAAACAATGGTAAAATCCTTTGCTCTCATTAATAGTGAACGAAGGTGTTTTTTCTTGATGAAACGGGCATAAACCTGTGTATTCGCGGCCGCGTTTCTGTAATTTAACTTTTTCTCCGATTACCTCAGCAACAGAGATACGGCTACGTAATTCATCAAGAAATTTTAACAGATCGTCATTCATGTATTGTGAATTTAAGATAAGAGTTGTTTAATGATACCTGATGCTGCGCCAAAATCCATCTGACCGGCATATTTATTTTTGAGAGCAGCCATAACTTTACCCATATCTTTGATTGAAGCAGCACCGATTTCGGTGATGATGGCTTTGATTACGGTTTCGGTCTCGGCTGCAGAAAGCTGCTTAGGTAAGAAGCGAGTGATAACATCGATTTCGGATTGTTCTTTTTCTGCCAGATCCGGACGATTGCCGTCTTGATAAATTTTAATAGATTCTTTGCGTTGCTTAATCATAGATTGCATCATAGCCAACAAAACATCATCTGAAGCCTTTTCCAGACCTTTACCGCGAGCTTCAACATCTTTTTCTTTTTGACCGGCAATAATCAGGCGTACCGCGTTTACCGTTTGTGTATCACGGTTTTTCATGGCTTCTTTCAAACTGTTTTGCAAATCATCTCTTAACATTTTTGTTTCCTTTCATAGATTATTTGATATCTTCCAGTGTAATTCTGATTTTCCGAGCGTTCGCGGACGGATAGTTTAATAATATGCGGAACAGGGCTCCAAATTCAGGTTCCAACTTATGCTCGGATAGAATCTCCGTTATTTCATCTTCTATTTTTTCATCGGCAGTTATAACCGAGGCTTTTACCGGCATAACCATTACGGTTTGCTTTCCTGAATTATGGAGCCGACCGCTTACTTCAATATACGATTGATTGTTTTTTATAATTTCTTTTATCTGAACGTCTTTTATCTTTAAATCTTTGCCGCGATATATACTTTCTACACCAAATCTTTGATACATGCGTTCCATAAGAGGTATTTGTGCGACGATTTCATAACGATAATCTTTAATTATTTTGGCACTGAGTGCAATAGCAATTGTCAGCATAAAGGCCGAGAGCATATATATTGAAAATGTGTTGGCGGTATAATGTTTGATTTTCTCCCACCAATTCATGTCTTCTACCGCACTGCCGGAAGAAAACAAATTTTTGGTATTGTGTGAAAGGCGCCGAAACATTGCGTCAATATCGTCATTGATGTTGTTTTGCGGAGTTTCGTCAGGAATATCCATGACTTCGGAGTTTTTGGGGATGATTGCGGAAGAAGTATCAGATAGTCGGTTATCTTCCTCCGGCTCTACCAATGTATCATCACTTGGATAAACCATCCAGATATAACCGCACTCCGCACACTTAAATTTTTTTCCGTTTTCAGGAATATAATCTGCCGAAATATTGTATACCGCTCGGCATTCGGGACAACTTATTAACATATTAACCTCTTTTTTTTACACTATATTCCAAAAATATTGATAAGCAATTAAAAAAAATATTTTATTAAATAGATAATTGTTGTAACATTGGTCTATCATCTGTTTTGGGGGGAGATTATGACAGATAATACAGCTGATATATTGCAACCGATCATTGATATGCAGAATGTTTCTGTAGGGTATGACGGTGAGGATGTGTTGAAAGATATCTATCTTTCGTTGATGCCTGGATCATTTAGTTTTGTAACCGGAAAGAGCGGTGCTGGTAAGACGACTTTGCTGAGCATGCTCTATCTAATTAAGCGTCCCAGCAAGGGGATTTTAAATGTGTTCGGTAATAATATAAACTTTTCTAACCGTACAAATTTAGCTCTGATGCGACAAAGAATAGGAGTGGTGTTTCAAGATTTTCGTCTGTTGGAGCATTTGACTGTTTATGATAATATAGCTTTGCCGCTACGGGTGCGCGGAATGAACGAAAAAGAAATAAATAAGCGGGTAATGGAACTTTTAAAGTGGATTGAATTGCATCGCAGTGTTTATAAGCAGTGCAGTACGCTTTCCGGCGGTGAAAAACAGCGTGTGGCCATCGCCAGAGCTGTGATTAATCGTCCGGATATTCTGTTTGCAGATGAGCCTACCGGAAGTGTTGATGCGGAAATTGCCGAAAAATTGATGCGTTTATTTATCGAGCTGAATAAAGTTGGAACTACCATCGTGTTGGCAACTCATAATGAGCAACTGACATCCTCTTATAATTATCAGAGAATAGATTTATCCAATGGTACCGCCAAATTGTATCCGGCGTTGCAGCGTGTATAGCGGAGAAAATAATGTATAGAGAATTGATGCGTAAAAATGAAATTACGGTAGATGATGAAGATACGTCATTGTTTATGTATGTGCTGTCATCTATTTATATGTATTTGTTTGTAGTGGTTTTGGCTATGGTAATGGCTATTCATTCCATGGTTATTAATTGGGAAAAAGATATTACCGGTTCGATTACGGTACAGGTGTTGCCGGTTGAAGATGAAAACAAAAAAATCGATACCGATAAAACGCAGCTAGAGATTAATAAAGTTCTGCAATATATGGAAAATGTGTCCGGAGTTAAGAGTGTTCATGTGCTTGATGTCAAAAGTATTGAAAAACTAATGACACCGTGGCTCGGCAATAAGGTGGATATTACGTCTTTGCCGATACCGCAGCTGATGGATATTCAACTGGATGAAGATGTTGAAATTAATTATGATGAAATTACGCGTAATTTACATAAAATAACACCCAATGCTTCAATAGATAATCATCGTTTATGGCTTAATCGTCTTTTGAAATTTGCCAATTCGCTGAATTCTCTGGCACTGGCAGTGTTGACAATGGTGATTATTATCTGCGCATTTTCCATTTATTATTCAACCCATACCAGTCTCGGCATAAATATGAATTCTATTGAGATATTGCATATTATCGGGGCGCAAGATGATTATATTGCAAAACAATATGCACACAGTTATGCCAAAATCGGTTTCTTTTCGGGAGTTATAGGTCTAATGATTGCAGTGCCAACGATTATTCTTATTTCAAAATATGCAATATCCACGGGCAGCGGTTTGTTAAATGGTGCCGGATTGAACGAGGTTAATTGGATCATAATGCTGCTTACTCCGGTATTTTCTTTGCTTTTTGCAAGGTTTACTGCATATTACACAGTGCGTCGTTCATTGGAGAAAATGTGTTGATAAACAAAAAATATAAAACAACTTTTTGGTACTTTCTTTTGCCTTTGTGTGTAGTATTGATCTGTTGGGTAGTCGGTTTTATGTTTTTTTGCGGTAAAATTTACGGATATTCAATTGATGAATATCATAAAACCGATGCAGTGGTTGTATTGACCGGAGGGCGCAACAGAATTGCAGAATCCATTAGATTGCTGAATAATAATCTGGCAAACAGGCTTTTTATATCCGGTGTTTCAGAAAATGTTTCGATTAAAGATATTGAAGATAAGGCTAAAATTTATATCGATAATCCGGAACTGGTGGAACTGGGATATAAAGCAAGGGATACTGTCGGCAATGCGCGGGAAGTCAAAGAGTGGACAGAGAAAAACAATATAAATTCGGTTCGTCTGGTTACATCAAATTATCATCTGCCACGCAGTATGTTGGAACTTTATGCCTTAAATACTAAATTTGTAATTTTGCCGCATCCGGTGTATTCCGACCATTTATCAAAAAAATGGTTTATGTCTTGGGGAACCTTTAAGTTTACGGCATCTGAATACAATAAGTTTCTGTTGGCTTGGATGCGTAATTTGTTTTAGGAGAAACTTTATGCTTTATATCAGATCATTTTTAACCAATATTCTCTTTTTCGGCACTTTAATGATAGGTTGTACTTTACAGCTGGTTGTGGCATTGTTTCCGCGTAAAGCAACAATTTATTTTTGGGACAATATTATAATGCCTATAGCATTGTTCTGGATACATTTTTTTGCCGGCATAAAATTTGAGATACGCGGAAAAGAAAATATTCTGAAACAACATGCCATTTATGCTTGCAAGCATGAGTCGGCATTAGAGACTTATTCATTTACACAATTTGTACCGACCATTACTTATATTTTGAAAAAAGAGCTGATTTATATGCCGTTTTTTGGCTGGACACAGTATTTTTACGGAATGATTCCGGTAGATCGCAAAGGCGGAGCTTCGGCTATGAAAAATATGGTAAGAGCTGTGAAAAAACAGACGGAAACCGGCAGACCTGTAGTGATCTTTCCAGAAGGAACAAGGTGTTTACCGGGAACAACCAAAGGGTATAAGTCTGGAATTTATTTTTTGGCGGAAAATGTTAAGCTTCCTGTGATTCCGGTAGCAGTTAATACCGGATTATTTTGGGCCAAGAATTCGTTTTTACGTTATTCCGGAACGGCAGTCTTTGAATTTTTGCCTCCGATAAGTGCCGAAGGTAAGACTAAAGAAGAATTTATGCAAGAATTACAAAATGTAATCGAAACCAAATGCGTGGAGCTCAATAATGAAGCAGCTGCCAAATATCCGCATGCGGCAGCAATGTTGTCTCAAATTAAAAAAGAGGGTAAATGATGGCAAAAATATATAAATGGATTAAATCCGTTTGTACGGTATTGGGCGCAATGCTTTTAATCGGTACGATTGCAATTGTTATCGTACATTTAGGATCCGGTAGTAGTGTAAAGATTCCAAAACATTCGATATTGACAATTGATTTCAGCCATAATTTCAGTGAACAGGCTTCTAACGGTTTAATAGATGAGTTGTTGGAGCATCAGGGAATACGACTGACCGATCTAATCAAATCTATAGAAATGGCTGCGACAGATAAACGAATTGACGGGATTGTCGCCAGATTGGATGTGTCTGATTTGGAATTGGCGCAGATTCAGGATGTGGCAAGAGCTATAAATTATTTTAGAAACAGCGGTAAAAAAGCGTATGTATATTCACAAGGGTTCGGACCATTCGGACAAGGAAACAGAGAATATTATTTGGCTTCTTTTTTTGATGAGATTTATATGCAACCGCATACAAATATAGGTTTAACAGGAATCAGTATTGAGCTGCCGTTTGCTCGCAGTTTATTGGATAAAATAGGGGTTTATCCGGAATTTTACACCAGATATGAATATAAAACGGCAATGGCATCGTTTACGGATAAATATATATCAGACGCATATATGAGTGAAATGACGCGTCTGGGCAACAGTCTGATGAGTGAAATCAGAGCTGATATTGTAAATAACCGCAATCTGACGGAAAATTGGGAGAATATTATTAATCAGGCGCCGTTAAGCTCCGAACAAGGAAAAGAAATGAAGTTGATTGATGATATTCTTTATTTACCGGAGCTGGAAACAAAGTTGAAACAAAACGGAGTGAAAAATTTTATTGCAGTGGAAGATTATGCTACGCAGATTTTCTCGAATGAGGGTAATATACCGGCAGTAGCAGTATTGAATTTGAACGGTATTATTGATATCGGAAAAACTTCTACTGATTTTGAAGGACAAATGGTTATCGGCAGTCAGAGTGTATTGGCTGATTTGGCAGAAATAGAGGATATTGAAAACTTAAAAGCTTTGGTTATACGTATTGATAGTCCCGGAGGGAGCTATAATGCTGCTGATGAGATTTATTTTGCACTTAACTATTTGAAAAATAAAAAGAAAATACCAATAATTGTATCACAGTCGGGTTATGCTGCGTCCGGTGGTTATTTTATCTCGTTAGCCGGTGATATGATTGTGGCAGAACCAATGACAATTACAGGTTCTATCGGGGTTTTGGGCGGTAAATTCGTGATGCAGGATTTGTGGAAGAAATTTGGGATAAATTGGACTGATGTAAAAATCGGGGAGAATGCCGATATTTTAAGTGTAAATAAGCCTTTTTCAAATAGTGAAAAGCAAATTTTCAATGCGTCTTTGGATGAGGTTTATAAAGATTTTACGGAAAAAGTAGCAGCAAACCGTAAGCTAACAAAAAATATTAATGAAATTGCACGTGGTCGCGTGTGGACCGGTAGAGAAGCATTAGAACTCGGATTGGTGGATAAAATGGGCAGCTTAAGTACGGCAATCGGAGAGGCTAAGAAAAAAAGCGGAATTAAAGCAGATGATGAATTCAAAATCATTACATATCCGCGTGAAAAGAGTTTCAGCGAAAAACTACGCGAATTGGTTATGCAAAGCAATGTCGATACGGTAGCTGTTTTTGCACAGAGCGGTGTTGATATCCGCTATTTAAAACTTTTCAAACGCTTGCAATATGATACTGTGTTGTTACCGTTTATGCTGAATATTTAATAATTAAAAGAGGTATATGTTATGGCAATAGATAATCAAACCGTGAGGAAAATTGCATTCCTGTCACGTCTTAAAGTTGAAGATGATAAAATAGAACCGACAAAAGAAGAGTTTAATAAAATTCTGCATTGGATTGAAGAACTGAATGAGGTTAATACAGATAAGGTTGAGCCATTGATTTCGGTTAACAATGTTACACTGAAAATGCGTAAAGATGAGGTAACTTCCGGTAATTGTAAAGATGAAGTTTTAAAAAATGCACCGGCAGCAGAATATGATTATTTTGCCGTGCCTAAAGTTGTGGAGTAAAATAAATGAGTGATATTACAAAATTAACGGTTAGTGAAATATTGAAGGCATTGAAAACAAAAGAATTTACTTCATACGAATTAACGGAAGCATATTTGCGAAATATGGAGAATAACCGCAATTATAATGCATATATTACCGAAAATGCGGAAATAGCTTTGCAACAGGCAAAAGAATCAGATATCCGTTATGCAAAAGGAGAAAATCGTGCTTTGGAAGGCATACCTTTGGGGATCAAAGATTTGTTCTGCACCAAAAATATTCGGACCACGGCAGCTTCACATATATTGGATAATTTTATTCCTCCTTATGAATCTACAGTTACTCAGAACTTATTGGATGACGGAGCAGTATTTTTAGGTAAGTTAAATCTGGATGAATTTGCCATGGGCGGCAGTAACGAAACAAGTTATTTCGGACCGGTAATTAACCCGTGGAGTAAAGATAAACCTTTGGTTCCGGGGGGCTCATCCGGTGGTTCGGCAGCCGCGGTGGCAGCACATTTGTGCGCAGCTGCGACCGGTACCGATACCGGCGGTTCAATTCGCGAGCCGGCGGCATTTTGCGGTATTACGGGTATCAAACCTACATATGGTCGTTGTTCGCGTTATGGTATTGTTGCATTTGCTTCTTCTTTGGATCAGGCCGGACCAATTGCCCAAGATGTGCGTGATTGTGCAATTTTGCTCAAGAGTATGGCCGGATTTGATGAAAAAGATTCAACTTCATGCGAAGTTGCGGTACCGGATTATGAAAGTTTTTTGGATGGAGATATCAAAGGGTTGAAAATAGGTTTGCCTAAAGAATATCGTCCGGACGGACTTAATTCGGAAATTGCCGCATATTGGGATAAAGCGGCAGAATATCTTAAGGCACGCGGTGCTGAAGTTAAATGGATATCTCTGCCACATACCAAATATGCTTTAGCAACTTATTATGTATTGGCTCCGGCGGAAGCGTCGTCGAATTTAGCACGCTATGACGGTATTCGTTACGGTTTCCGCGCAGATGGACAACATTTGGATGATTTATATATAAATACCCGTACTCAAGGGTTTGGTTCAGAAGTTAAACGGCGTATTATGATTGGAACATATGTTTTGTCTGCAGGATATTATGATGCATATTTCTTAAAGGCACAAAAAATGCGGCGTTTGATACATGATGATTTTATGAACGCATTTAAAGAATGTGATGTGATTTTAACCCCGACTTCGCCGATAACGGCTTTCCCTATTGGCGATGAGAGTATGTTGGAAAATCCGATTAATATGTATTTGAATGATGTGTTTACTGTCTCGGTTAATCTGGCCGGTTTACCGGCATTAAGTCTGCCTATAGGGTTGTCTGCCGGCGGTTTGCCATACGGAATGCAACTCATAGGAAAGCCGTTTGATGAGGGAACTCTTTTCAATGTTGCGGCTAAAATCGAGGCTGATGCAAAATTTGAGAGGATATAGAAATGGCGGAATATATTATAGAGACCAATAAAGGAAAATGGGAAATTGTTGTCGGGTTGGAGATTCACTGCCAAATTATTTCCAAATCAAAAATATTCAGCAGTGCGTCGACCGAGTTTGGTGATGATCCGAACGTAAATGTGTCGTTTGTTGATGCCGGTATGCCGGGGATGCTGCCAACGCTTAATAAAGAATGTGTGCATCAGGCAGTTAAGACTGGTTTGGGGTTAAATGCCAAAATCAATAAATATTCGGAATTTTCTCGTAAAAATTATTTTTATGCCGATATGCCGACGGATTATCAAATTACGCAATTTCGCTATCCGATTGTTGGGGAAGGGGAAATTACAATTGACTTGAGCGACGGAACAACTAAAAAAATCGGTATTGAACGTATGCATATTGAACAAGATGCCGGAAAGTCAATTCATGATTTGAACCCGACGAAAAGTTATATTGACTTAAACCGCGCCGGTGTAGGATTAATGGAAATAGTTACAAAACCTGATTTTAGAGCGCCGGAAGAAGCCGGAGCATTTTTGCGTAAATTACGCTCTATTTTGCGTTATCTAGGAACGTGTGATGGCAATATGGATGAGGGTTCAATGCGTTGCGATGTTAATGTTTCAGTACGTCCGTACGGTTCGAATGAATTGCGTCCGCGCGGAGAAATGAAAAACGTTAACAGCGTAAAATTTGTGATGCAAGCCATTGAGAGCGAAGCTAAAAGACATATCGAAGTATATGAAAACGGTGGACAAATAGAGCAGGAAACCCGTCAATTTGATCCGACTACCGGGCAGAGTAAATTGATGCGCAAAAAAGAATTTGCACATGATTATCGTTATTTTCCGGAACCGGATTTACCTCCGTTGGTATTGAGTGATGAATATATCAATACCGTGAAAGCCGAAATGATAGAATTGCCCGATGCCAAAAAACAACGCTTTGTGGAAACTTTGGGACTTACACCTTATGATGCCATGGTTTTGTGTGAAAATAAAGAATATGCAGCCTTTTTCGAACAAGCAGCACAAGGGCATGATGCCAAGAAGGTTGCCAACTGGATGATGGGCGATTTTTTTGCAATGCTCAATAAAAAACGTCTGGATATATCGCAGAGTCCGGTGAGCGCAGAAAATCTCGGTAATTTGGTAGAGCTTATCAGTAAGGATGTTATTTCCGGTAAAATAGCCAAGGATGTATTTGAAATTATGAGCGAAACCGGAGAAGATCCGGAAAAAATCGTTGAAGAAAAAGGATTGAAACAAGTAACCGATACAGGGGCTATCGAAGCAATAATAAATGAGGTTATTGCTTCCAATCCGGATAATGTTGCCGCCTATAAAAACGGAAAAACAAACTTAGCCGGTTGGTTTGTGGGGCAGGTTATAAAAATGTCTAAAGGAAAAGCTAATCCGTCGATAGTCAATAAATTAATCAGAGAAAAACTGGATCAATAATATGTGGATGAACAGTATTAACAAAGTAGAGCAATCTGATGCCATATCACCTCTCAATCATGATATAAGCGGGGCGTTTTCTCGCAAAGGGAAAATTGTAAAAAAAATTAATCGAGATCCGCAATGGTTAGATACGCTACTGGTGGTATTGTTTGTCTTTTTTCTGCCGGCGATTGATTTTATTTTGTTTGCCGGTTCCGGTGATTTGAAAATTGTTTCCGATTATTATATTCCGATTCCTGAAGTTGGAATTGTATTAGGCGGTATTCTTGCGATAGCTTTGCTGTTGATTGTGCCATTTCATAAAAAACGCATAATTAAATATTCGTTGGCGGCATCTATTGCGGTAATGTTCGTATATGTAATTTTTTGCCAGTTTTTCCTGTATTCACATATCTTTTCGTTAGGGAACGGAATGATACCTTTGTCTGTGGCAGTGGCGTTGCTTGTCGGCGGTGCGACCTTTGCTGTGTTTCAGCAAAAAAAAGTATTTTTTAAAGTATTATATGTTATTGCGTTTGCTGTGATGTTTGTAAACGTATATTCAGCATATTCAGGTAAAGCCGGTAATAAAGAATTTGAAGAAACGTATAATATACAAAAACCTAGTATCGTACCAGCTGAGCGCTTTATTTATTTTATGCTGCCTAATTTAGAGTCTTATGCTTATCTGACCATGATGAACAATGATTCCGCAAGAAAAACACAGGATATAATGCAAGGCTTCTATCAAAAAAATAAATTTATAGTATATTCAAAAGCTTATGTTCCGGAAAACAATTATTACGCCAATATGATACGTAGTTTGAATCCGACTTCGAATGAATTAAGTTTTGAACATCGATTAAATACCAGATTGCTTGATAGATATTGGAGCTTTCATAATATTAAAAATGAGTATATTTTTATTAAAAACAATGAGCTATATGATATATTTAAGAAAAAGGATTATCAAATTTCAGCGTATAAATCTCGAGATTTTGATATGTGTCATCAACAACATCAATTTAATGTTGAGCGTTGTGTTGAGAAAATCAATAAGCCGATAAATTTGTATAATACGCAGTTGCCGATAATGTCTCGAGCCGGAATTCTGGCAGTGGAGTGGATTATCAATATGCGTCTATTTGACGATGCTTCATTTATTTATAATATGATAAGCTCTGTTATCAATATCGAAAATATACCGATGGTCGGTACCAATTTCAATAATCTATATGTGGTAAATGCGGATAAAACTTTTGATGTTTTGTTTGAAGATATTAAACAAGACAGCGGAAAACAAGCATATTTTGTATTTATGGATTTGCCTTCTGATATGTATGTATATGATGAGTATTGCCAGATAAAACCGCAGAATAAATGGATATCAATGATAAATTTGCCATGGATAAGAAGAGATTATAAAGAAAAAAGACAAGAGGCATATTTGCAGCAAACACGCTGTTTGTTTGGTAAAATGTCAGAATTTATCGAAAATTTGCGTGCCAATGATATGTTGAATAATACTACAATTGTCATTCAAGGTACATCCGGAGTTAATGATTTTTCAAGTACTGTTAATGATGCTTCTGTTGAACAGATTATGAATAATCGTATTGTTAATATGGCAATTTTCGATGCCTTAAAAGGAAAATATGCGGCCGATGAACGCTTTTGTACGACAAATCAAATACTAAAAGAATATTTGTTTAAGGAACAAAGGTGTGAAAATAATTTATCGGATTATCATCAGAAGATGGTGGATACAGTGGTTGAACAATTGAATTTGTATAATCGTAACATCAATGCAAATAAAATCAATGTATATGAAAATTGGTATGACGAATGGAAAAAACATCAAAAAAACAAGGAGATGAATACAGAAGTCTCTGAAGAATCTTTATTTGAGACAGAAACGATTGATAATGCGATGTCAGAGACTGAGGTAATTAACGCAAAAACGGAAGATAATGAAGCGATTGTTCGGGTTGATGTCGACAATTCGACTGATGACGAAGGAAATATCGGCGATTTATTTGGAGTTGACCGATGATTTTGGCAGAGAAAGTACATATATTTTGTAAGAATAGACGTGCTTTCTGGTCGTTGATATTGTTTTCGATATTGTTTTTACTTTCATTGTTTTCCGAATTAATAGCAAATGATAAGCCTTTGATAATAAAGTATAATAATCAAATTTTATTTCCAGCTTTTAAAACTTATACCGATGCATATTTTGGTGGTGATTTTCCGACTGCAGTTGACTATAATGATAAGTTGATTAAAACTAACATTGCTCGCAATGGTTGGATGATAATGCCTCCGATACCATATTCTTTTAATACGGTTGATTATTATCTGAATACGGCAACCCCGTCTGCACCTGATAAGCAACATTGGTTAGGTACGGACGAGGAGGGGCGTGATATTGTAGCGCGTTTACTGTACGGAATCAGATTATCAGTGGTCTTTGCTTTTTTATTGACAGCAGTTTCTTCTTTGTTCGGCATATTTATTGGGGCTGTTCAGGGATATTTTGGCGGAAAGGTTGATCTGATTTTACAAAGGTTTATCGAAATATGGGATTCTTTACCACAATTGTTTATATTAATTATAATTGCCAGTGTCTTTTTACCGACATTTTGGAGTTTGCTTATTATTTTATTATTGTTTTCATGGACTGGATTGACCGGTATGGTCAGGGCCGAATTTCTGCGTTTGCGCAATTTTGAGTATGTAAAAGCGGCAAAAGTGCTCGGAGTAGGCAATTTTCGAATTATTTTTAGACATATTCTTCCTAATGCTGTGGTTACTTCAGTAACATTTATACCATTTATAATGGCAGAAGCAATAACTTCATTAAGCGCACTTGACTTTTTGGGATTGGGACTACCGACAGATTATCCGTCATTGGGTGATTTAGTAAGGCAAGGTAAGGATAATTTACAAGCTCCGTGGATAGGTATAAGTATTTTTGTGGTTTTATCGAGTTTGTTATCGATGTTGATTTTTATCGGCGAGGGGATTCGTGATGCTCTTGATACAAGGAAAAACGGATGAGTATGCTCGAAATTAAACATTTATCGATAGCTTTTAACGGTCGAAAAAACGATAAGTTTCAGGCAGTTAATGATGTAAACTTAAAATTGGAACAAGGCGAAATTCTGGGAATTGTCGGTGAGTCCGGTTCCGGTAAATCTGTTACGGCACTTTCCGTTTTGGGATTGTTACCATATCCTAAGGCAGAGTATACCACAGAATCTTCTATTATTTTTGAAAATCAAGAACTTATAGGATTGGATGAGAAAAAATTTCAACAGATTCGTGGCAATAAAATAGCTTTTATTTTTCAAGAGCCAATGTCATCATTGAATCCGTTGCATAAAATAGGTAAACAAATTGCCGAAAGTTTGAAGTTGCATCAAAATTTGAGCCGAGTGGAGATTAAAAAGCGTACAGTAGAATTGTTAGAAGCTGTTAAAATTCCGGATCCGCAAAATAAAATGAATGCTTATCCGTTTGAATTGTCAGGAGGACAGCGGCAACGGGTTATGATTGCCATGGCAATTGCGAATAATCCGCAAATTTTGATTGCAGATGAGCCGACAACGGCTCTTGATGTAACAATTCAAGAACAAATCATTGATTTATTGATGGAATTAAAGAAGAAGATAGGTATGTCTATTATTTTTATTAGTCATAATCTGCGTTTGGTTCATAAGATTGCCGATAAGATTGCGGTAATGTATAAAGGAAAATTAATAGAATACGGAAGTGCCGATACCGTATTTACAACACCGCAACATAGTTATACTAAAAAATTAATTTCATCGAATTTATTATTGAAAAATAATAATAAAAACAAAAATGATGTAATTCTTAGAGCGGAAGATGTTGCTGTCAGTTTTCCTTTGAAGAAAAATTTGTGGGGAAGGGTAGTTAAAGAATTGAAGGCTGTTGATAATGTCAGTTTTACGCTTAATAAAGGAGAAACACTGGGAATTGTCGGAGAGTCCGGTTCCGGTAAAACCACATTGGCTTTATCTGTGGTTAATTTAGTAAATCATATAGGAAAAATATATATTAAAAACAATAATATATTTAATGAAGTTAATAAATTTTCCAAGGATTTGCAAATTGTATTTCAAGATCCGTATAATTCATTGAATCCTCGTATGAATATTGCACAAATTATCGGCGAAGGTTTGGCTGTACGTTATCCGCAGCTTTCCATAACTGAGCGATTGAAGAAAATAACAGAGATAATCAACGAGGTTGAGTTAAGCCCGGATATTCTTAGCAAGTATCCGCATGAGTTTTCTGGAGGACAACGACAAAGAATTGCTTTGGCGCGTGCTTTGATATTAAATCCGAAAATAATTATTTTAGATGAACCAACATCGGCATTGGATGTTACAGTTCAGGCTCAGGTTATCGGTTTGTTGAAAAATTTGCAAAATAAATATGATTTATCATATATTTTTATTTCACATGATATGCATGCGGTTCGTGCTATGGCGCACCAAATTTTGGTGATGAAAAACGGAAAAATCGTTGAAACCGGTTCAGTAGATGCGATTTTCAATAATCCGACGCATGCATATACCAAGCAGCTGATTCATGCTTCAATTTTATAAATTCGGTTCAGATTGCATAAAACTGCTTGATGAATATGTAAAATTATACATAATATATATTATGCGACAAATTTATTTATAGAAATCAACTAATTAAAATAGTCTTCAATCCTAACATTCAATCCTCTACAATCACCTTTACTGTCGCAGTTGTTTTTCTTCAATTCTATATAGAGTCTGTTACAATCACCTTTACTGTCGCAGTTGTTTTTCTTCAATTCTATATTGAGTCTGTATTTCATTATTTGGTGTTTTTAAATTCATTTTTATCCGTTCAATCTTACGAAGGTTAAAAGGATTATGTAAGATTATTTATGCGGCAGCATTTTTTGCACTTTTTCATAACTCGGATATGCTTTAATGTTTCCAAGTAATGTATAAGTCAAAGGTTCGGTGAAAATTAATTGCGCAGCATGCATAATATCATCTTTGCTGATATTTTCTATTATCTCTATTATTTTTTCCAACGGTAAATTGTCATTATGTAATAAATGACGACGGGAAATCATTTCCGCAGTTGCCGAAGAACTTTCTAAAGACATCAACATCCCGGCTTTACTCTGCACTTTGGCACGGTTTAATTCCGCATCACTGATCGGTTCGTTACATATACGTTTTATTTCATCGGCTACTACCGGTATGTAATTGCTGATCTCATCTGCATCCAGACCGGCATATATACCAAACACTCCGCTTCCGGTATATGAATTGTTGAAGCTGTACACACTATAAACCAGTCCGCGTTTTTCTCTTATTTCTTGGAATAAGCGCGAGGACATGCCATTACCGAGAACGTATGACATTAAGGCAATCGGATAACGGTTATCATCATAGCAATTGCAAGATTTAAAGCCCATCATTACTTGAGACTGCTCTGTATCTCGTTGTTTGGCAAAACAGCCGCCGGTATAAATTTGTTTATCAGGTACAAAACTTTTGTTTTTTTGTAATTCCGACATTCGGGCTTCAACCATTTTGGTAAAAAGTTCATGCTGCAAATTACCGACAGCGCATACCACGATATTTTCCGCAGCATAATTATGAGACATATAGTTAAGCAACGTGTCGGCATTAAATGAACGTACTTTATCTGCAGGTCCCAATATACTGCGGCCAAGTGCCTGATTTTGGAAAGTTGTTTCTTGAACATAATCATAAAATATATCGTTGGGGTCATCGAAATTCTGTTTGATTTCTTGTACCACAACTTCCCTCTCCTTGCTTAATTCATTTTCGCTAAAGGTCGGAGCCATTATCATATCGGCCAAAACATCAAGAGCGAGTTCTAAATCATTTTTCAGCATTTTGGCGTAAAATACCGTAAATTCGCGTGAGGTATAAGCATTGGTACTACCTCCGGCGTTTTCGATATCTTCAGATATTTGCAATGCATTGCGTTTTTTTGTTCCTTTGAACACCATGTGTTCCAAAAAATGTGAAATACCGTTATTATCAATGCGTTCACAAGCGCTTCCGGTATTAACCCAAATACCTACCGAGACTGTCTCGGTTTGCGGTCTTTCTACCGAAATTACGCGCAATCCGTTTGCCAATATTGAAACATTTATTTCCATAAAAACATCCCCTACTCTAAAAAATCAATTTGACAGCATTATATTGTCTGATTAGGATAAATCAATAGCAATTATTAAAAAAGGAGTATGTAAATGAACAAAAATCCACATTTTGCCGTTGTTCTTTCAGGATGCGGGCGCGCTGACGGTTCAGAAATTCATGAAGCGGTATTTGCTTTGTTATGCATTGAAAATTTGGGTTGTACATATCAATGTTTTGCCCCGAATATAAGTCAAGCTGCCGTAATTAATCACCTGAATAACGAGCCAATGGATGAAATTCGCAACGTGTTGATTGAATCAGCACGTATTGCCCGTGGAAACATTATGGATTTAAAGGAATTTAATGTTGATGATTTTGACGGTATTATTTTTCCCGGCGGTCTAGGGGCTGTCACCAACTGGTGCGATTTTGCTCAAAAAGGCGTTGAATGTACGGTGGATACAAGCGTTCGCGCGGTTATCCGTAAATGCTATGATAAAGGGCTTGTTATCGGTGCAATGTGTATTGCGCCGGCTATGGTGGCGGTTGTTTTGGCTGATAAAAAAATACACTTTACGCTTGGAGCCGGCGGTGCAACTGCGCAAAAGTTGGAGAAACTCGGTGTTGTGCACGAAGAGGTCGGAGTTACTGATGTCTGTATAGACCGCGAAAACCGCGTATGCACCACACCGGCATATATGCTTGCCACTAATATGACAGATGTTTGCCAATGTGCGCAAAACCTTATTGGTGCTATGTGTCAATTGATTGATAGATAACGGATAGGTGTTCCCCGTATAGTGAACTGTGCCCGAAAATTTGGACAAGTAAAAAAGTCCCGAGGGCAGCTCATCAGAAGGTAGTTAACAAATGGCATCGGCGCTCGGCCGGTGTTATTTTGCTTAAGTTCTGCTGACTATGTTCATTATTATAATAATAAATATAATTTTCAACCAAAGTTTTCACTTCATCAAAGTTTTTGCAGAATTTGATATCCAAATTATCTTTTAAGCGCCCGAAAAAACTCTCAATCGGGGCATTATCCAAATTAATTTAAAGAAGCCCCCTTTGAAAGCTTTTTTTTCTTCCAAAAGGGGGCTTCTTTTTAACTCCATTTTCTGGTGTACAGTTCACAAAAACAGTGGATATCTATTTGAAAATTTGGTAACAGCTTAAAGATAGCCCTGACTCTCATGGAAAGCAAAGAGATAATCGTCCAAATCTTTTCTCTCGTTACAGATAACTCTGATAGAAGTGATTGTGAATCCGACTTTTTTATTGATAGGATCCACCTTTTCACAACTTCTCACACGGAAAGCAATTTCCGTGCCGACGGTAAGACTGTTTATGGTTTTTTCGATTTCAGCATAGTCATACCCAGGTTCAAAAGTATAGATACTGAACTGAACTCTAGCCTTGGGGGATATAATCACATTACTTTCTTTCTGTCCTGAAAACGGGGCATAAGAAATAGGCTTGTACGAACTGATATCTATCTCAAACATCTCGGCTTCCTGATATCTGTCGCCGCTCTCATTTACTGAAATAGACGGATGTCTTCCGACAACTGTTCCGTAAAATTCCGTAACTAATGGTACCATACACAAACATAACCGATGCCTTTTCAACGGGGTCTAAATTAATAATATAAATCATAATTAAATCTGTATTTATTTTTTTAATTTTTGTCAATATCTATTTTCGGAAATCGTTATTTTTTTTGCTTGCATTCCTTATTTTTTGTTTTATTCTGATTAGCAGCTGAATTTTGATAATATAAGGAAGATAAAATGAAAACCAGAACCAGATTTGCGCCGAGCCCGACCGGATATATGCATATCGGTAATTTGCGCACAGCGCTTTATGAGTACTTAATCGCCAAGTCTGACGGCGGCGATTTTATTTTGCGTATTGAAGATACTGATCAAAAACGTTATGTTGAAGGTGCAACCGATATTATTTACAAAACATTGAAACGTGTCGGTATGAATTGGGATGAAGGGCCGGATATCGGCGGAAATTACGGACCTTATGTACAATCGGAACGTAAACCGTTATATGCTGAATATGCTCATAAATTGGTTGAACTTGGTGGTGCACATTATTGTTTTTGTGCTCAAAAGGAAGAAGGTAAAGAAACTGACGAAGATACTCCGGAAGCTCATATTAAGCTAAAAGATCCGTGTAAACATATACCTTTGGATGAAGCTAAAGCACGTATATCAGCCGGAGAGCCGTTTGTGGTGCGTCAAAATATCAATAAAAAAGGTACATCGATATTTCATGATGTAGTATATGGTGATATTGAAATTGATTATGATGAGTTGGATGAAGGAGTGTTACTTAAAAGTGATGGTTTACCTACCTATAACTTTGCCAATGTGATCGACGATCATTTGATGCAAATAACTCATGTGGTGCGCGGTAACGAATATATTTCATCAACGCCGAAATATAATTTGATTTATGAGGCTTTTGGTTGGACACCGCCGGTATATGTTCATGTTCCGCCGGTGATGAAAGATGCTCAACATAAGCTCAGTAAGCGTAACGGGGATGCGTCATTTCAGGATTTAGTAGCTAAAGGCTATCTGCCGGAGGCGATTCTGAATTATATTGCCCTACTCGGTTGGAATCCAGGGGATGAAAGGGAAATATTTTCACTTCAGGAACTTGAAAAGTGTTTTTCAAGTGATAGGTTAAATAAATCTCCGGCTATTTTCGATATTACAAAATTGACGTGGATGAACGGATGTTATATCCGTAATTTGTCTGCCGAAGAATTTCATAAATTAGCAATGTCGTATTATGCTGATTTGCCGCAATCAATTGATTTTGCGGCATTGAGTGCAGTATTGCAGCCGCGAATCGATACTTTGGCGCAAATTCCGGAGGAGACAGCATTTTTAGCAGAAGTTCCGGAGTATGCAAACGAGCTTTATTTAAATAAAAAAATGAAAACGGACATGGATATTGCATTAAAAGCTCTGTGCTTGGTTTTGCCGATACTGGAAAATACCGAGGTATGGACCAATGAAAATCTTTTTGAAACCTTAAAAAGCGTGGCAATGGACAACATGATGAAAAACGGTCAAATCCTCTATCCCGTTCGCATTGCTCTTTCGGGTAAGGAAACAACTCCGGGAGGAGCTACTGAATTGGCTTGTGTACTAGGTAAGACAGAAACGCTGAAACGCGTTCGTAAAGCTATTGAAAAACTTTCGTAAGTATAAGGAGCTGAATATGAAATATTTTACTATAATTGCAGTATCTGTTTTGTTGATAACAACAGTTAATGCTCGAGGTTTGGATGGTGAATTCGAGCGTATGGATATTGACGGCGATGGTTATGTTTCGGCCGAAGAGATTTCTGTTGTTCAAGATCAGACTATGATACAGCAAAACAAAGAAACGTTTACACTGTTGGATAAGGACGGAAACGGTTCTATAAATAAGCAAGAATATACCGAGTTTTATTCATCTTTGGCGGCTGCTCAAGGAGGAGATAAGCCTGATTTGAATGCAAACTTTTCGGCTTTGGATACAAATCATGACGGTAAAATCAGTGCCAAAGAATTGGAAAATTTTCGTTCTGAGACCAAAGAAACACACAACCAGATGGTTATCGAAGCTCTTGATGCCGATAAAGACGGCAGAATTTCCCGAGAAGAATATGATGATTTTGTAAAGTCAATGTCTGAAATGTTCGGCGCAGTTCAGTTTTAAGCGACTAAGTGATGTATTACAGTCTGTTTGAGATATTTTCCATCGGTATCGGTCCATCCAGCTCGCATACGGTGGGGCCGATGCGAGCGGCCAAGCGTTTTGTGGATAATTTGGCGGTGCAAGATAAATTAAAACGTGCGGTTCGTGTGCAAACGCGTTTGTACGGTTCGTTGGCTTTAACCGGCATCGGACACGGTACATTAAATGCCGTTACTTATGGTTTGATGGGTTTAAATGCCGAAGATATTAATCCGCAAATCGAATATATTGCGGCAATTAAAGCGGAGCAAAAGTTAAATCTCGGCGGACAGAAGTTGATTGATTATAATTTTGATAATGATATAATTTTAGAAAAGAAAATTTGTTTAACCGAGCATTCAAACGGTATGACTTTTACGGCATTTGACAATAATGATGGTGTATTATTGGAAGAGACCTATTTTTCGGTTGGAGGCGGTACAGTTGTCAGACGTGATGAAATAACTCAGAGAATCGATCGTAAACCGTATGATGTTCCGTATAGTTTTGATAATTGTGCCGAATTGATGCAAATTTGCAAACAGAATAAACTGACAATCGCCGAATTGGTTTTGCAAAACGAAAAGAAAATTTGGGGAAAACAATTTTCCGTATCTAAGCAAATATTGAAATTGGCTCAAATCATGCAAGAAAATATTGATATAGGTATGCAAAAAGACGGGTATCTGCCTGGAGGTTTAAAAGTCAAACGCCATGCCAAAGAAATGTATGAGAGGTTGCAGCGTAATTTTAACAGCAATAATACAGATTCACTCACGGCGATTGATTGGATAAATATATGGGCGTTCGCAGTGGCAGAAGAAAATGCCTGCGGAGGCCGGATGGTTACAGCCCCTACTATGGGTTCAGCCGGTTTGATTCCTGCAGTGATGCGGTATATGGAACGTTATGGCAAATTTCGCAATGAAACCGAAAAGAAAAATGCGTCCATAACATTTTTGGCTACTGCATCGGCAATCTGCAGCCTATATCGCAGTAATGCCTCTATTTCAGGAGCTGAAGTTGGGTGTCAGGGAGAAGTCGGAGTGGCTTGTTCTATGGCTGCCGGCGGCTTAGTTGCAGCATTCGGAGGAAATAATGCACAAATAGAAAATGCAGCAGAAATCGCTATGGAACATAATTTAGGATTGACTTGTGATCCTATTGACGGATTGGTGCAGGTACCGTGTATTGAGCGTAATGCAATGGGTGCAATCAAAGCAGTTAATGCGGCGCGATTGGCCTTACAGCGTACCGGTACGCACATAGTAAGTCTTGACAGTATTATAAAAACAATGTATGAAACAGGATTAAGTTTGAATCAGGATTATAAAGAGACTTCTTTGGCCGGTATAGCCAAAAATGCCATAAACTGTTAAAGGAATAATTGATGAAAAAACTATGTCTGTCGGTATTGTTTTGCATTTTATCCGCAGGCTTTTCATCTGTTGCAATTGCCGCAGATGGTGGAATCACAAGTGTTTTGGTAAGAAAAAGCGCACGTAAGATGTATTTAATGAACGGAGATGATATTGTGCGTGAATATACCATACGTTTAGGAGGCAATCCGGTAGGAACTAAAATCAAAGAAGGAGACAATCGTACACCGGAAGGAGATTATGTTATTGTTTCACATAATCCGCAAAGCACATATCATCTTTCTCTTAAAATTTCTTATCCTACCTCGGAACAAATTAAAAAAGCGGCAGAAAACCACTACTCTGCCGGCGGTGATATTATGATCCATGGTTATCCCAATAAATCTCCGACAAAAATATTTAAATGGATTCATAAATTTATAGATTGGACAGCAGGATGCATTGCCGTAACCAATGATGAAATTGAGGAAATTTATAAGCTTGTACCGGATAATACACCTATTAAAATAGAACCTTAATTTTTCTAAAAAATATATTGACAAATTTTTTTAAACAGCTATAATGATGCTATTGAGTGTATAAATTACGCATAATTATCTATCGTGTTGTGTCTATATATGCTGCTTAATAAGAGTTCAGACACTGATATTTAAGTATAGTATAAGTTCGGTTTTGCCCTTATGATTGATAAGGTACGTTTTTCAATGCACTGAATTTTGATATGGCTCGATAACAAATAGAAAGGAAGAATAAAGTGAGATATATTACCGGTGAAAAATTGAATGGAGATATGCATGAATATCGCCGTTTTAAGAATAAAAAATTTTCTCAATCCAAATATTATAAAAGCGAAGAAGTCGTAGAACGTGCAGAAGCTTTATTGAAAGGGTATGAAACCGGCGCTTTAGATGTACGGGCAAAAGATCAAAAAATCATGGCTCAGTATATTGATACGTTTGCCTATGAAAAACGTGAGATTTTGTTAGGTAAACTGCAGAAAAATGCGACTTTTGATGTTAAAGAATACTTAAAAGACAGTAAACGTACTTACTGGCAGAAACTGTTTAATATCGATCCGGATAAACCGATAGAGCTTTCGGGCAAAGCTATGGAAAATAGGGTTAAACAATATAATATGGTTTGCCAGCAATTGTCTCATGGTTGGTTCCATAAAGAAAAAGTCTATAAAAAACAATATTTACTTGAACATGAAGCAGACAGCTATGCCAATGCCTTTATTGCCAATCGAGTGAATGTTGCTTGTGATGATGTGCCGGCGCTCAGAAAATATTTTATGACTTTCATAAATCAGGTTAATCAAAACAATATTTCTAAAGCAATTTCAAAACTGGATAATTCTCCGATCGATACTTTTGCCGAAAAGCGCACTTCCCGCTGGCATAAAATATGGACTGCAGTTAAATCTAAATGGAACGGTATGAAAAAAAATGCACGCGAACAGGCTCCTCGCGCCAAAATTGTGATGATGGAAAATAAAAAATACATTAAGACTGCGGCTTTTACCGGATTACTCACTCTTGCCGGTATCGGATTTCTAAAATCTGATACTATGGCAAAAACTCCAAATATGAGTAAGATTAAGTCTAATACAGAAATTAAAGCGAATAAAAACTTTGTATTTAATAAATCAGAATCTAAAATCAATACCGATGCGTTTGCTGTAAAAACTCCGGAATTAACGCATGAACAGAAGATTTGGAAGAATTTTTATGATACCAAAAATGAAATTCACGGTGCAGCCTTGAATATTGATGTTGACGGACTTTATAAACAAATTGAAAGTCAGAAAAAAGCCGGTGTTTTTACTGTGTCGGAAAATATCAGCAACGAACGCATTGCATACACTCACCTGATGTACATGCAGTACGGTTTACAATCTCCGATAGAGGTTGCGCTTAACAGTAAGCAAAAAATTTCCGAATCGCAGCAAAAAGCTATTGAAGAGGCTATCAATATTGCCGGAGAAGATGGTGTCGGTATCAGAAAATTATCTGTGACTATAACTAAACGTATGGGGCGTAAAATTAGCAAAAACAGTGCTTTTGATCGCGCTTCAAATGATTTACAACAAAAGTTTATTGCTAGTCGCAATGCTGTAAATAATTTACGCTGATATCCGTCTTTATGCAGATATTGCAATATTGGAGAGCCGGTTAAATACCGGCTCTTTTAAAGTATTAAATATTTTGAATAATTTAATACTTTACAAATCATCCAGATATGTGTAATATGGCTGCAGTAGGGTGTAATGTTTATAAGGAATTAGCTGATGAGAAATTTTACTCAATCAGGTCGTTCAATGATTGAAATGCTTGGCGTTCTGGCTATTATCGGGGTTTTATCAGTAGGAGGTATCGCCGGTTATTCAAAGGCTATGCAAAAATATAGAACAAACCGAGCAGTCGATTTGATTACACAAACCGTAACACGGATGCATGTAGCCTTTATCGGGCAAAAAAATTACAATAGTTTAGGTACGACATTAGATGAAACGAATGAGGTTTTGATTAGTGCTAACGTTATTCCTGAAGATTATTTAATTCACAACAAAGAAGGTGAAATTATTAAACCATATCGTTTCCGCAATCCTTTTAAGGGAAAACTCGAAATGCGTGTAGGTGATAAAATGAGAGAAGCCGATAGAAATGCTTTTATTATCCGTTATGATTTTATTCCTAAACAAGCCTGTGTGGAAATAGCTGCAGCTCCGTGGAACGGAACTAACGGACTGGGATTTATTGCCTTAGCGATTAATGAACCGTTACCGACAGATGTGTATTTGGAAAATTGTACTTCTTCAAAACCAGTACAAATTGGACATGCCATTCACTGTGCAAAAGATAAAACCATGCTGATTGAGGTTGCGGCACGTGCATGCTCCGATGTTAAAGACAATTCTATTGAACTTATGTTTTATTAGACTTTAAAAAAATAAGGTCTTTAATTTATTAACCTCAGGGATTAAATTTGTTGCTTTTTTGGTTAATAATGTTAGAGTGTTGCCACAAGTTAGTTAGTCAATTGGAGAGATAATGTCGCAAACGCAACAAAAAGTGCCTTTTATCTCGGTTATTATACCAATATATAATGCCGAAAAATTTTTACGGCAGAGTCTTAATTGTGTCGTCTCGCAAACACTGAATAATATTGAAATTATATGCATTAATGACGGTTCAACAGACGCTTCTGCGCAGATTGTTGCCGAATATGCTGCCAAAGATTCACGAATTAGTTTTTTTTCTCAAAAAAATGCAGGATACGGAGCTGCGGTAAATCACGGTTTGGACATGGCTATCGGCAAGTATGTTGCCATTTATGAACCTGACGATTGGATTGAGCCTGATATGTATGAGGTATTGTATAAGGCAGCAGAAGCTGATAATGCCGATTTGGTCAAGGCAGATTACTTCAAGTATTGGAGCAATGGAAATGATAAATATGAAACAATAGCTAAAAAAGAGGATTATAATAAAGTATTTACACCTTCTCCGGAGGTATATATCAGTAATATATGGGGATCGATTTGGTCAGCTATTTATCTTAATCAAATGATAAGGGATAATCATATCCGTTTATCGGAAACCCCCGGTGCTTCTTTTCAAGATACCGGTTTTATTTTTAAAACAAATATATGCGCCAAACGGGTAATTTTGTTGGATAAAGCTTTTTTACACTATCGACAAGATAATTCTGCCAGTTCTATCAACAGCAAAGACAAAATATTCTGCGTTTGCGATGAGTATGATGAGATTGATAAATTCCTGCAAACACATAACCTGCGACAATGGCAAAATTTAGCCAATCGCAAACGCTGTGAAGCCTATTTTTGGAATTTGGAGCGCATGAGTCCGGATAATCGCAAAACATTTATAAAGCGTGTCAAACCTTTTTTGCTGAAATCAAAAAAAATGGCTGCTGACGGTGCATTTTCTCTTTCCGTTAAAAAAATTAAAAAACTGACATTGTTGGAAAAATCAGAAGACAGATTTTTACGTTATTACAGAATCAGAGACTTTTTACACAAATTAAGGAGTATAATATGAAAAACTTAGTCGTCGGCGCCGGCTTTTCCGGTGCAACCATTGCCCGCAAAATTGCGGAAGAATTAAACCAAAAGGTAACAGTAATCGATACCAAAAGCCATATTGCCGGAAATGCCTACGATTATCGGGACCACAACGGTATCATGATTCATAAATACGGCTCCCATATTTTTCATACCAATTTAGACAGTGTCTGGGCGTTTATCAGCCGCTTTGCCAGTTTTAACACTTATATGCACCGAGTGGTGGCAGTAATTGACGGCATTGAAACTACCATTCCGTTTAATTTACGTACGCTGTATAATGTATTTCCGGAAAGTATGGCTCAGCGTATGGAAGAAAAGCTTTTGCAACATTTTGAATACAATAAAAAAGTGCCGATTTTGGAATTTCAAAAACAAGATGATGCCGATTTGAAATTTTTGGCACAATACGTTTATGAAAAAATATTTTTACATTACACCACAAAACAATGGGGCGTATCGCCTAATGAAGTTGATGGCGCCGTAACCGCGCGAGTTCCGGTTTATATCTCATGTGATGACAGATATTTTCAAGATAAATATCAAGGTATTCCTTTTGCCGGCTATGGTAAAACCGTGGAAAATATGCTTGATCACCCGAATATTGAGGTACGTTTAAACACAAAATTCAGCGATTATAAAGAAGACTATGACCGTTTGTTTTATACCGGACCGATTGATGAATTTTTTGATTATAAATTCGGCGAATTGCCGTATCGCAGCGTTAATTTTAAGCTTGAGGAATTGGATATGCCGTATTATCAATGCAATTCGGTGGTTAACTATCCGTGCAACTACGATTTTACGCGTATTCACGAATATAAACACTATTTAAATGACTTGTGCGAAAAAACAGTAATTGCCAAAGAATATTCCGAAGCTTTTGAACGCGGCAAAAATGAGCGTTATTATCCAATTCCGAATGAACAAAATGCTGCGTTGTATGCCCGTTACGCCGAAGAAGCTCAAAAATTGAACAACACTTATTTTCTCGGCCGTTTGGGTGATTACAAATATTATGATATGGATAAAGCAATTGCCCGTGCACTGGAGCTGTTTGAACAAATCAAAGGATAGCCAAAGTTATGTTTTTCCGCAAAAAACCGAAAGTTTCAATAATTGTTCCGATTTACGGGGTTGAAAAATACCTCAAGCAGTGCGTTGACAGCATTTTGACACAAACTCTGAAAGAAATTGAAATTATTTTGGTTGACGACGGTTCTAAAGATAATTGCCCGCAAATGGTTGACGCCTACGCGGCACAAGACAAGCGTATTGTTGCCATACATCAGGAAAACGGCGGCTACGGCAAAGCAGTTAATCACGGTCTAGAAAAAGCTGAAGGAAAATATATCGGCATTGTCGAGCCGGACGATTGGATTGAACCTGATATGTACGAAACTTTGTATAAAGATGCCGAAAAATATAACGTCGATATTGTCAAAGGTACTTATTATGAAGTATTGGATAAGCCAGACGGCACTTATAAGCGACAGCCGGCATTTTTTATGCAGGAAATCAAACCGCCGCACAATCCGTTTAATATATACGAATACCCGATGCCATTGCAACGTCATGCCAGCATTTGGTCGGCCATATATCGTACTGATTTTATCCGTGAATATAATATTAAAGTATTGGAGCAAAATAAAGGACGTTATGCCGATCAAAACTGGCGATTTGAAACTTTGATGCAGGCCAAGAGTATTTATTGGGAGGAAAAACCTTTCTATAACTATCGCATATTTAACGAAAACGCCTCTTCGCATAAAAAGAATAATCCGGATGATATTTTCGAAATTTATGACGCATTGGAGGTGTTTTTTAATGCTCATCCTGTCGAGTATGAGAAAATTAAGGAGTATTTGTATATCGAAATTTTTCGCCATATGTTTTGGAATTTGGGGCGGGTGGATAAAAAATACCGCAAATATTGTCTTGAAAAAATTCATAAAAAATTTCAAACTATGCTTCCTTCCGTGGTTGAAAATTCCTGTTTGTTCGGCAAGGAAGAAAAGCAAATATTTAAGGATATGCGCAAAAGAAATTATTATACAGTTATAATCTTAAAAAAAATGCGAGATTGGCTGTTTTCAATTAAGGAAACCCCTTCCCGCCGCCATATTGTTGTAACGTTTTTGGGATTAACATTAAAGAAAAAAAACAAAAAAAGGACCTTTAGATATGAGTAAATTATATGAGCTATCACGCGTAATTATGCCAAACGGAGCATTCTTACCGCTATATGAAGAACTTTTCACACGCCGTAAGGAAAAAACGTGTATGTTCGGCGATGTTCTTACCAACGTTAACATCTATGGATTTGATACGTGGATGAATGCTTTTTCCGCCAAAATTTACCACACATATTGTGATTTAGGTAAATTATATTTATCTCTTGATATTGACGGTTCCTATAAAGTTGTGGTATTCGGAAGCGAACTGAACAACGTGTTTAACAGAATTGATACAACATTGGTTGAACAAGATTGCAACGGCAAAAGCGTTATTGAAATTCCTAATCCATCGGCTTATGACGGTATTGCGTTCAAAATTTATGAAGACAAAGCAAATCCCATAAAAATTCACGGCGGTGCATGGTGCACAGATAAAGAAGCACAACGCGACAATAAACTGGCGGTTATTACCTGCACTTTTAAGCGTGAAGAATGCGTTACTCGCAATATAGCCTTATTTGAGAACTTCTTAAAAGAAAATCCGTCATTAAAAAATAAAATGAAATACATTCTTTCCGACAACGGTAAAACTTTGCCGGAAAGCTTAAATTCAGATAACGTCAATATTTATCCCAATATCAATGCCGGAGGTGCCGGCGGATTTACCCGCGGCATTATTGAGGCTCTGCACGATAAAGAAACATTTGACCGCGTGTTGTTAATGGACGATGATGTGGAAATTTTTCCGGAATCATTTTACCGCGTTCTGCTGATGTCAAACTACTTGAAAGAAGAATATAAAGATTCATTTATCAATGGAGCGATGGTTGATTTATACAGCAAAGATATGTATTTTGAAAATCTCGGGATCGAATCCGGATTTTGGGTTTCCGGATATCACCATCCGCAAACATTATTTGATTATACAAACGTTCTGAAAGTGTTAAATATTCCTCAGCACGTTCAAGAAGGAAGTTTAGGGATGAAAAGCGCCGGTTGGTGGTATTGTTCGTTTACCGTGGATACCATAAAAGAAAAAGGCTTGCCGTTGCCGTTCTTTATCCGAGGGGACGATTTAGAATGGAGCTGGCGCAACAACGACAAAATATTTATCTGGCTCAATGGTGTTAACGTTTGGCACGCGCCGTTTTTATGGCGAGTTTCAAAAGTGGTCGACAGATATTTTACTATTCGTAACATTTTTTATACTCGTTTATTACACACAGATAATTTTAAGCGCCAATTCCGAAAATGGTTCTGGGATTGCATTAACAGCGTAGTTTCCATGTATGACTACGTTTCTGCTGAATTATATATTATGGCATTGGAAGATATCTTAAAAGGACCGGATGTACTAAAAGAAAATCCGGAAGAAAAGTTTAAGTCGCTTAATTCCGTGCAAAAACAGGTTCAATATCTGGAATGTTATGATAAAGACAAATTAGAAGAAGTAAGTATTAAGCCGCGCCATAAAGTTGCCGGATGGCGCAAGTTTTTATATCGTATAACTACCCGCGGTTTGCATTGTCCGGATTGTTTTTATGAAAAAGAAGGAACTGCCATTGAGTGGTATCCGCCGGTTCCGGACTTTATTATGATTAAAGAAGTAAAAGTCTATAACATCTTAACCGGCAAATACGAAGTGCGTAAACTGGATAAGAAAAAGTCGCTGTATTATCGCCAAAAAGGTAAAGCATTGCTCGATGAAATATACAATCGCTATGAAGAATTGGAGAAAAATGCAAAAACTGCTTATACTGAATTAACCACCGAAAAATTTTGGCGCGAATATTTAGGCTTGGATAAATAGCAAATTTAAAGGACAAAAATATGAAAAATAATGTAAACTTAAAAGTTTCGACAGAAGATTGCTGCGGTTGCGGTGCTTGCGCTAACAAATGCGGAGTTAAAGCCATAACCATGAAGGAAAATGACGAAGGTTTTCTTTATCCGGTTATCGATGAAGATACGTGTATCAATTGTGGGCAATGTTTGAATGTGTGTCCGGTATTGAATTCCGAGTTTGATAATACAAAAAATCCCGAATGTTATGCAGTTATGGCGAGCGATGAAATCCGCGAAAAAAGTTCTTCGGGCGGAATGTTTACATTATTGGCAGAGCATATTTTAAATAAAAGCGGTGTGGTGTGCGGTGCTGCTTTTGATGAAAAATGGAATGTTCATCATATTATCATAGATAATGCAGATGATTTGGATAAACTGCGCGGTTCTAAATATGTACAAAGCGATACGGAAAAATGCTATTCTGAAATCGAAAAACTGCTTAAAGGCGGAAAAGAAGTTCTATTCAGCGGAACCCCTTGTCAGGTTGCCGGCTTAAATACTTTTTTAGGTAAGAAATATGATAATTTGCTGACGGTAGATATTTTGTGCCACGGAGCTCCAAGCCGCGGTGTATGGCAAAAATATCTTGATGAATGTTTTGATCGTTCACAAATTAAAAACGTTAATTTTCGCGATAAGTCAAAAATCGGGTGGTCTTGTTCCAGTTGTACTTTTACAATGGCTAACGGTAATAAAATTGTTTCCGATAGTTATACAAAATTATTTCATAATTCCACTATTCTGCGAAAATCTTGCGAAAATTGCAAATATTCATTATTGCCAAGACCTGCAGATATCACACTCGGAGACTGGTGGGGAATAAGCGAACATGTGCCGGGGCTTAACGATGGCAAAGGATTGTCCTTGGTGTTGGCAAATACGGCTAAAGGAAAAGCCGTTGTTGCCGAGGTTGCCCCCGATGCTCGTTCAATTCAAATGAAGGAAAATTATAATAATGGACATATACGAATAGGTACTAAACTTAATCCAGCGAGGAATTCTTTCTTTATGTTGTATCGCAAAGACGGTTTTCGTCAGGCCGCGGAAATATCAACAAAAGATAAATACGATGTTTGTTTGATAACAACATTCTTTGCTAAAAATTTTGGTGCCATCATGGTAGCGTATGCCGTGCACAATATTCTTACACAATTGAAACAGAAAGTATTGATGTTGCAAAAGCTGAGCTATATCTGGCCGGGATATCCGCTTGAAAATACGATTCCGATGAATTTTGCCCGCAAGCACTACACTATTTCACGCATTTATAATAATATAGATGATTTGGTACATTTAAACCAGCATTGCAAAGCATTTATAGTTGGCTCGGATCAGCTGTTTAAGCCTTCATTGCATCAAGAACCGGCTTTTTTGGATTTTGTTAAAAATATTAAAAATAAGATTTCTTTTGCAACATCGTTTGGCGATGACGCATTTCGTGATGATGAGTTCGTAACCCAAAAAAGAAAATATTCATTTAGACGGTTTAATCATATTTCTTTGCGTGAAGACGGTTCGAATATTGAACAAATTTTTAACTTAAACGCTCAGGAACTTATTGACCCTACACTTATGCTTGATGTTTCGGAATATATCAAACTTACAGCCAATGTGGATAAGTTGACAGATAAACCGTTTTTAGTAACTTATATTTTGGATGCAAATGCAGAAAAATATAAAGCTATTGATTATGTTGCGCGCAAACTCGGATTAGAGGTAATTAATATAAATAATCCGGAAGAAAAACATCAGAGAACGGTTGCGGGAATTGTTTATCAAAAGGATGTTACTCCGGAGAAATTTTTATGGTATTATAAAAATGCTTCCTTTGTGATTACTGATTCTTATCACGGAACCTGTTTTGCCACGAAATTCAATAAGCCGTTTATTTCGTTTATAAATCTTGCTCGCGGCGGATTGAGATATAAACTGTTTGATTTATTGAAACTTAAAGAAAGAATTGTGGCAAATCCTTCAGATGTTTATAATAATGATGCTTTATTGCAACCGTTTGATTTTACTCAAACCAATCGTATTGTTAAAGAAAAAGCCGATTTTGCCATCAATTGGTTGAAAAATGCCTTGGCAAATAATAATGCAGCGGAAAAATTTACGGATGAAGAAATTTATTTGGATACGCAAATCAAAGAATTACGTCTGAAAAATTGGGAAAATGAACAAAAAATAAATAAGATTACCGAACAAAATGCAGAATTGAAAAAAACAAATATATTACTTGCTTTGCGGTATGAAATTTTGCATAAATATTATTTCTGTAAGTTTATGGCGTTAATTACTTTCGGGGATAAAAAGAAAAAGTATCGTGATAAATATTTGGAACTTAAACCGGTAGTAAAAAAAATAAGATTACTTATCGACTCAGAGAGAATATAATGAATACTTTCGAAGATATTGAACAGGCAAAATATGTTGTTCTGACATTGATAAGAAAACTGTATGCTTTATCGGAAAAATGTGATGATAATGACAGGTCTGATTATAATAAAAAAATTAAGCAATTGCAAAAAGACTTGAAATTTATCGATAAATCGATTATCCTCGAAAAGATAAAAAATGTTTATGTGCCTTATCTGCAACAGTTGGAAAAAGAGGAATAGATGGAATTTGAGCCGATATTATCGCCGCAAGAACATCAAAAATGGGTGGATGAGTTAATTATCCCGACCTTTACTCGAGATTGCACTTCCTCAGATAATCCGACTTTTGTCTTGATTACAGGGCAATCAGGAGCAGGTAAAAGCTATTCATCTCGTCGTTATGCTCAAGATAATTTTGAAGAATATCCTGTATTATTTGGTACAGATGATATCAGACAGTTGCACCCAATGGCAGATGATATTATCAGAAATGACCGAGCCAATTACACCTTTAAAACTAAGAAAGATGCAGGAATGGCACGCACAAAACTGATGGATTATTGTTTTGATAAAGGTTATAATATTGTGATAGAAAGCATTTTATTGGATCCTGATGACTATAAAATGAAAACTTTGTTACAGGCTCGTGAACACGGATATAATATCGAATGTGTGGCTTTAGGTGTGCATCGCAATATCAGTGAAGTTTCGATTTTCTTCAGACAAGAAGAACAGTTGGCTATTACACGTGAAATCGGTTTTCCGGCTACTCTCGGAGTGCATGATGATTCTTATTATTTACTTCCGGATATCTTAGCTAATATGAGCCGTCATAATACAGTAGATCGTATAAGCATTTATAATCGCAGATACTGCAATTTTTACGATAGCAGTATTCAAGATAAAGATCCGTTGTTGGTTCAGCGCAAATTGCGTGAAGCTCGTAACAGTGCGCTAAATCGTGAAGATATGACTAATGTGGCATTAAAGTGGATAGATGTTATATCTATGATGAAAGAGCGTAAAGCTCCGACTAAAGAACTGAAAACCGTTGAAGAATTATTTACTAAATTTATGAGAAAATCAGGACTGTTACTGTCATCTGATTTCAAAAATTCTATTTTATTCAGATCCGGAATATTGGAAAAATGAAAAAATATTTTTATATATTTCGTCATGGACAGAGTACTTATAATTTGGCCGGCAGAACTCAAGGACAAACCAATGATTCGGTGCTGACTGATTTGGGAAAACAACAAGCTTTAGAAATCGGCACAAAACTTAAAGATAAAGATATTGAGATTATTCTTTGCTCGCCATTGGCACGAGCTAAACAAACTGCCGAGTTGGCTAACATATCTTTACACTGCCCTATTGTCGAGGATGCTCATTTTATTGAAGTTAATGTCGGCGAAATCGAAGGCATGCACTATACAGAGATAATGAATAAATTCGGCGAAAAATATCAGCAGTGGCGCAGTTGTGATACAAAATACGAAAATTTGCGTTTTATCGGCGGAGAAAGTAAAAAAGAAGTTCGACAACGCGTATTTGAAGGATTGCAGCAATATGCCGAAAACTCACCGTATTCTATTATAGCAGTTTCTTCTCACGGAATTATGTTGACACAACTGCTTATTGCCCTTGGTCAAAGCGGTACCGATGTTTCTAACGGAAGTATCTTATGCTTGTCTTATTGCGGCGGAAAGTGGCAAATTGAAGGATTTATGTAAGTTATTGCAAAATTATGCTTTAAAAATGTATACTTGCTAATCTTTTATTTATCTTTTTTGATTACTATATCCGCAGATGAGAGGATGTGGTGTAATGCGTAAGTTATTGCTCGGTATTGCTTTATTGTTCGGCATGTTGAATTGTTCCGCTGCGTATGCAGGTTATTCGCTGAAAAGTACAGAGAATACCTCAATTCAGCTTTATCATAATGGTAAAGATGAAGTGTTGGCAGAATTTACAATCCAGCCTGACTGGCATATTTCGTGGAGCAATCCGGGTGATGTAGGGCAGCCTACTGAGGTAACGGCGGTTAATACAACAATCGAAGTTTTAGAACAGTCAATACCTGTAGCGCGCACTGTTTATGACTTTATGCATGAATATTTGTACGAAAATAAAGCCTATTATTCTCTTCGGGTGAATAATCTCAATGATGCCGAAATCACATTTAATTTTGTGGAATGTAATGATGTTTGCAAACCGGAAACATTGACGTTTAAATTAGCGGAAATAGCAGCATCTGATAAGACACAATGGGGTATGTTACGGCAACGGGCAAAAGAAACTTTTCCGCAAAAAATAACCTTAATAAGTCCCACAGATGAAAATTTATTACAATTCGATACAGATGTAACCAATCAGATGTATTTTGCTCCGACACAAAAAAACATAATTGATGAAATGAGTATCAATATTGAAGAAACCCAAAACGGAGTTAATGTGCGTTGGCAATCCGAGCAGCCGCAGCAACTAAAACAGGCTTTGTTATTGACCCCCGATAATGCTTATTTGATTAATATAGAATATGAAAATACATTAAGTTTGAAACTTTTATATATGATTCTTTTAGCTTTTATCGGCGGTATAATTCTCAATGCCATGCCTTGCGTATTTCCGATTTTAAGCCTGAAAATATTTACATTGTTAAAAAAGCCACAAACTGGGATAATCCCTTATAAAAACGCACTTTTCTACACATTAGGGGTGGTACTGTCTTTCATTATTCTGGCTTTGATTATGTTATGGTTGAAAACCGGAGGCAATAACATCGGCTGGGGTTTCCAACTGCAAACGGCTTGGTTTGTGGGGATTATGGCTGCGGTATTTTTCCTGTTGTTTTTGTTTATGACGGATATTTTGCATTTTCCTAATTTCGGCGGTAACTTCATTCATCGTCTTTCTGGTTTAAACGAATTTACCACCGGATTTTTTGCGGTATTGGTGGCCAGCCCGTGTGCAGGTCCGTTTATGGGGGCGGCCATCGGCTATGCCTTTATGCGCACCAACACCGAAGTTATAGCGATTTTTACGGCATTGGCATTCGGTTATGCCCTACCCTATGCTCTGATTGAGATGTTTCCGCAGGCTTTGCACCGCATTTTGCCAAAGCCGGGGGCTTGGATGCAAAAGCTGAAAATCATTCTCTCCATACCTATTTTGATTACGGCGATTTGGCTCGGTTCCATTTTTTATACGCAAATCAAGACTGATATATATACCGCCGATACTACGGAGCTTGATTGGCAGCCGTTTGATGCCGATAAAATTGCTGAATTAAATGCTAAAGGACGCAATATATTCGTGGACTTTACCGCTGACTGGTGTCTGACTTGCCAGTTCAACGAAAGATTTATTTTGAAGAGTCAAAAGTTTAAAGAATTTGTACAGGAAAATGATGTGGCTTTATTTGTGGCCGATTTAACCGAACATCAAGAAGATTTAGGCACTGCACTCTCATCTTACGGTCGTGATGCCATTCCGTTGTATGTGTATTATCATCAAGGCAATTATCAGATTTTGCCGCTGTTTTTCCGCGTAAATTCTTTGCCGAAATAATTGTAACAAACTTTATGGAAAGGAAAAAATATGAAAAAACTCTTACTTGCCTGTATGGCGCTTTTCTTAACCTCTTTCAACACGTCAGCTCAAAATGTTAATCCGGAAGACGTGATTGTGCTTAAATTAAAAGACGGCGATGTTTATATTCAAACATATCCGGATGTTGCGCCTAACCATGTTGCCCGCATTAAAGAGTTAGTGCGTCAGGGCTTTTACGACGGTTTAAAATTCCATCGGGTGATTGACGGCTTTATGGCGCAAACCGGCGACCCGCGCGGTAACGGCACCGGCGGCAGCGGTCGAAATATCAAGGCTGAGTTTAATGACAAGCACCACGGACGCGGCGCAGTTTCGATGGCACGGGCGATGGATCCGGATTCTGCCGACAGCCAATTTTTCATCTGCTTTAAGGATGCCGGTTTTCTGGACGGTCAATACACCGTTTGGGGACAGGTTATCAAAGGTATGGAATTTGTAGATAACATCAAACGCGGAGACCCTGCCGACAACGGTACGGTTATCAATCCGGACGTGATTGTTTCAATGAAAGTTCTGGCAGATTTGAAGAAATAACATTGTCTGTCATTGCACAAAACAGCCCCGTACCAGAAGAGGTACGGGGCTAATATTTAATCCTCATCAATACAACTTTGCAAAATTTCAGAATCCGGTGCATTATTCTTAAATTCTTGTAATTCTTCTTTTGATAATTTGCTGATTTTATCTTCCATACATTTAAGAACTTTTTTGCGTATGATGTTTTTTCCGTAGTCACTCATTTTCTTTTTTGCATTTTCTTCCATAAGCATAATTTTCGCCTTGGCTGTTGTTGAAATAATTTCATCTACGCTATATTCGGAGAATATGCAATCCTCAACCTTTATAAGGGCTTTTATGTCATTCTCATTATATGCTTCCATTTCTTCACGAGATAATTGGTTGATACATTTTTCAAAACTGTCATCCGGCAATCTGCTGTTTTTCAAAAAATAATTATATACGAGATATTTTTTATATTCTTCATCGGAATCATATTTCTTCAAACATTTAGTAGCTAATTCAGAGTAGAAATCACCAATTTTTACCAACTTACTGTCATTTTTATCTTTATTATGCGTTTTAATGTACCAGCGTTGATATTGCGGCATTTTATAAAATGCTTCTTTGACGCATTCTTCTGATTTAGAAAACGGATATTTAAGATTTGCCAAATAATCGTCATCACTTAAGTAAAGAAAACATTTATTGATTTTCTTATAGTAGACATCAAGTTTATCTTGCGAAAGCGAACTCATTATTCCACTACGCGCTACTTTATCGGCATTAGCAAGTTGTTTGAATATATCCTTATTATATTCGCTATTTAGATACGCTTTACATTTGCAGTAATCAGGTGAATTTGGTGCTTCTACCGAGCATGTTTTGATATATTTATTAATTAAAAACTGATTGCTGTTCATATATGCATAAGCACTTATACCGCCTACACATAAAATTGCCGCTAAACTTGCAATTATTGCCGATATTTTCTTCATTTTAGTCTCCTTCGGGGTTGGTTAGATTATTGATTTGAGATTTATTTACTAACCTCATCAATTCTTTCAGATATGTTCGCTTCGGATTATTCTCTCCTAAGTTTTCTACATAGACTTCGAGACATTCAGGACAATATTTATAAAGAGCTTTGATGAATTCATCCTTTCTAGAATGCATTTTTTGCAATAAACCAAACATTGTGTGTATATAATCTAATTTACGTGCATATTTTTTCATATAAAAAATTGCTAAATTGTAAGCTTCAGGACTACCTATATCTCCAAGAGCAGCTATTTTTAAGTCAACCGCATAACGATTATTTTCATTTTTCTTAAGTAAATCATCACATATAGCAATGGCTTTTTGATATTCTTGAGACATTCTGAATTCTTTTGCTTTTTGCAATTCTGTTTTCACTGGCTCTATTAAAAATTTTTGATTTGCATAAAACTCTTCCAAATCATAATATGCATCTTCCATTTCTTCATACTGTCTATCAATCATATTAATTATATTATAGTAAGCATCTTCATAATAAGAACAATCTCTATCGTCGGTATCTACTCCTTCATAATAACATTGATTATCACTATCATTATAGTAGTAATTATTATGTTTTACCCCGCCTATAGATTGTTGCATTTGCTCTATTTCTTCCTGTAGAAATTTTCTTATTTCTTCACTATTACTCATAATCGTATCCCCTTTCACACCATAAAAAATCCACCTTAAATAAATAAGGTGGTCGGAGAGTTCGTAAATCATATTGCGTGAAATGATTCTTTTAGCCTTTAAAATCATATAAGATTTTTGGACATACACTAAAAGCTCCCCGACCATATTGCTATGAATCGGGGATATATTTATCGTCGGTTGTTACGAATAACCGACAATTTAACGATGTTACATCCGAACACCGCACGCAACAAAGGCTTACGACAGCCCGCACCTTTTTATTTAGGCACTAACCGGAAACTCCGGCTGAAATCAGCATAACAAACTAAATTTTTTTTTGCAACATTTTTTGAGGTATATATTTTATATCATCATTACAAAATCTAAGGCTCTCGGTGGAGAGCCTTTTTTTTATTAGTTGCCTTGCAGAAAACCCCGTATTTATACGGGGATGAATGTTAAGGCGTTAGAATAACGCCGCTCCGCACTGAAAGTGCGGTCAAACCGTAAGGTTTGTAGCGTTAATAGTACCACCAGTTTACTGGTGG
>JAFSWL010000024.1 GCA_017444525.1 Alphaproteobacteria bacterium | reverse complement strand
TATGATAGTGGCAGTGATACACGCAATTGCTTTGTTTGCTATACTTTACTTCTTCCATAACCGCAGTATAGCGCGAAGATTTAGGATTGTCTACATCTACCTGCTCACGCAGGTAGTGTTACGTTCGAACCATAAAAAAAAAGCCGTCTGTTCAATAAGACGGCTTTTTTTTATTCATAATCTATGGCATATTCATCAAGACGCGGTGCATCATCATCACTCCATCCCATAATATACTTATCGCCGAAACAAATCAGCGGTGTACCAGCCACAGTACCGATTTCATAGCTTTTCACAGCCTTATCAAACAACCGCCTGTTCCCCGGCATTTTGATATCCAATGCCTTAATACGCATATTCGGATGCTTTGCTTTAATATAATCGGCGGCGGTATGACAATGCGGACACGTCTGCTGATAGAAGAAATAAACCTCTTCTTTGCTCAAATTTTTCACATCATCACTTTTACTGCATGCGGATAGAAATAACGCACCACACACGAAAACAGACATTATAATTTTACGCAACATGGGCCTACTCGATACAGCAGTTAACGGCTTTGCGCACCAAACGTTTCATTTTTGCCAGTGCACCACCCTCTTCCTCAACGTTTTGTTCAACTGCGGCAACAACCGGAGCAGATTCGCTTATTGGAGAATTTTTCAAAGCTTCATTTGCTTTTACCGTAATTTTCTTCAACTCTTCCACTTCCGGTTCAACCCATTTGAGATCTTTGGTTTCGATCATTCCCATATTCAGTCCCCAAAACAGACAATACATATCATATGCCGAATTGAAGAGTTTATAGGCTTCTTCATCACGTCCTAAGGATTGTTGCTTGGTTCCGACTTCCATCAAGCGCATTGATGTTGCCAGCAAATGCTTAGAAATGCACCACACTTCACCCTCATAGCTCGGAATAATTTTCTGCAGCAAATTTTTGCGGGTTTCTCTAATATCCTTAATCAAGTCATAATAAGAATTCTTGCCGGTTTTGGCACCGGAAAACACCAGATGTTCTTCAATGGAAATAAGATTCATAATCGCAATACTTAAATCCTGATCAGAAGACAAATCTTTCGGGTTCATCTTTTTTGAAGCATCGATTCTTTCAACAAATTCTTTAACATTTTCAGCTTTTTTCATAATAAACTCCTCGTATGTTGCAACTTGAGCTCAAGATAAGTCGGTAAATGCTTATTGTCAAGACCAACATTATTTTTTTTGCATAATACTGGCCGATTTTTCATATCAACCGCAGTATCAGAAGAACTAATAAGTTATACGAGCAGCGTATCAGGAAAGGTCATAACATTGACGTTCCGATTGAGGCAGAAAAATAATTTCTTGCTGTGCCGTCAGCTTGCTTCAATCACTTATTCTATTCGTCTTGCTTTGGGGTGCTTACAATCAGAATTGATAACTTTTTATTTTTATTGCTTTTTACATTACTTTTCACTAGACTACGAGTTGGGAGTTATATATATGAGCATATTGTCATCAATACCATTTTTGTCAGCCGGAGGCAGTATTTTGGGTATTTCCGTTTCGCTGCTGACAACTGCTGCCATCTTTGTCGGTTGGGCGCTGATTCTGCTGATTTTACATCCGCTTCATGCCACTTTATTTTTGCTTGCTTCCCTATTCGAATATGCACTTATTAAATTTTTCGGTTTTCACTTATGGTTCAACTTTTTCAGTTTTTTTATTTGCTACATCTTGCTGTTTATTCTCTACACACTGTTTTTACGCAAGCTGCTACCATTGCCGAAAAGCGATATTGAACACCTTATAAAACTGAGCGAAATGAAAGAACGGGAATTTCTGACAGACGAAGAATACACGGCCGCCAAAAAACGCCTGCTTAAAATCCGCCATTAATATTAATAGTCATCTACAATATTAGAATCAATCCACAGCGAATGTACAAACGCCTGTTGTCGATCATGTATGACATCACATGAAATCTGCCCGGATTGATTGGTCAAGCACTGCACACCGACATCGGCTCTTTCGTAATTACCGTATTTTCCGTAAATATCCAAAATTTTCGGCAGCATATCTTCCACATCTTCCACCGCATCCGCACAAAAAGAAGAATCATAGCTCAAGCTGGAAGTGTTTTTACGCCCCATCTTAAGCGTAAAACACGTTTTATCCTTATTTACCGTCATATTAGCGTTACCGGAATAATCAAGTGTGTTTCCTTCAGTTGAATCCGTAAATAATGGTGCATCGCTTGCAGTATTGCTGTAAGATGTGTTGTAATATGTACCGCCATTGGCATAAAATGTTTCTACATCGAAAATTGCGATAAAATCGGCATTTTCGGCCGAAGTTGCAGTTTTCATCCCGATTTCTCCGAATTTCTTTCCCAAAACACGCCGAATCTGTCCAGCATACGTACTGCGCATATTGCTGCGGAAATATATACTCTGCCCATGTTCATTTCCCATATTGCTGCTAACTTTTAAACGATACGGATCTTGCGCACAAGCGGCAAAAAACATACTTATTAAAATTACTAAACTTCTCTTCATCTTACCTTCCTATCAGCAATATTTTCACAATATATGCAACATATAGCGCGTTATTTTTAATTTTTTATTGATAAAACCCAAAAAAAATGTATGTTGTGTGTCATCAAAAGAAAAAACATGGAAAAAGATAACGACATAAACATTTTTGCCTTAACCGACTGCCATCAGGAAGCTCGAAAATTGTGCAACTTGCTAAGCGGCATTATACGCCGTGCACCCGCTAATGGGAAAAATACCTTGATTTGCGACGGCGGAGATATGTTTAAGGGAATTTATGACCGAGAATTATGTGTTTCCGGTTATTTAACTCTGCGCCAACAATTACCTGAAGCCAAAATTGTCTGGGCTTTGGGAAATAACGATTTCGGCTTCAATAACGAACATCTAGAATTTCTCAAAAACACATCGACACGACTTAATCAGGCTAACATTCATGTTTTATGCGCCAATCTGAAAGATACTGAAACCGGACGTTGTCCCAAATGGGTTGATCCGTATATTTTATTAGATATAGCCGGCAAAAAAATTATGATTACAGCTTTTTGTATCAATTACATAAGGCTGCAAAAATATAATTTGCGCTTAGATGATATCAGTCAAACTTTCAGTGGTATGCTGAATATCATAAAACACATATCTCCCGACGGTTTGATTATCTTAAACCACGCTCTGCGCAACAGCAGCTCAGAATTATGGAATATTAGCCAACGTCATAATATATTGCCGGATCTAATCATCGGCGGACACGAACACTCCGAAGTTGCTCCAAATCCGCAACAGCATACTTATTATCCGCAGGCTTTCAGCCGCAATATGCTGCAATTTAAGATGAGTTTCAATACCACGCGAAACAATATTGATTGTGTTGAAGTAATTAACAGCAAGACAGAACCTCTTAATCCGTTATTTACCTCTATGTTGGAAACATTTGAAGCACGTGTCGGTCTCAATATTCCGGTTGCTCGCAGTGTTTTGGATTTACAGCGTTCTTATTCTGATTTTTGCCCGCTCGGCAGTTTTGTTACCGACCAAATGCGTACGGTAGCAAAAGCCGACATAGCCTTATTATCTACCGGATATCTCACACATGCGCTGCGCTATGAAAAAGATAAAATTCTGACAATATACAATCTTGAACGAGCTTTTTCAGCTCCGACTCCAATACAGACAATGGTTTTAACTCCGAAAATACTAAAAGCCGTATTCAATAATGCCGTACGTTATCGCTATCTGCAACTATACGGTAACACACGGTTTTTGCAATGTTCAAAAAACATTGGCTTGATATGCAAAAAAAATCTTGATAATTACGGAGAAATCAAACAAATACTGATTAACGGTGAGCCTATTTTGGATGATGACGCCAATCCGCTGCATCCCGAAGATGAATATTTGTGCGCGCTTGACCCTTTTATTGCATCAGGAGAAATCGGCTACGATATGCTACGCACTTTACCTAAAGAAACTTTGCTGAAAAACAATCAATTAATCCGCATCAAAGATTTAATCATCAAGGCCGTAAAAGACGCGGAACACCAATATACCGAAGGCAGCACCTATCCTCATGCTAATTTGATTGATGTATAAGATGTCCTAATTTTTATTTAAACAAAGTTCTATGTAATATAGACAGACGCTTAGACCAACTTAGCTTAGGTTTCGGCGAGATAATTTCCCAACCTCGCTTATTCATAATATTAAACAAACTGCGAGAATTATTCATAATCAAGCGCAATGGCATCATATCTTTCTTGTTCATTTTGCCAATAATCCTTTCGGCACGAGCAAAACCGTTTTCAGCCGTTTTTGCCAACTCGGTCCGAGCGTAGATCAAATGCTTATCTTCAATCATATTTCTCGGAGTATCTGACTGCACGCCTGCCTGTTCCAACAACTCTGCCGGAATATAAATCCGATTGCGCATTGCATCACTTTTTACAGAACGCAATATATACGTAATCATCGCGGCCTGTCCCAAACTTTTTGCCAATTCCTGATTTGCATGCGGGTGCGCAGAATTAAGTATCATTAAAACTAAACGCAAAGGTGTTATCGCCATCCCCGTAACGTATGTATTGAATTTTTCGGCATCAGGCGCATTGCTCGGTTCCGCAGCATCCCAAAAAGCAGCCTCTAAAATGTCAAGCCACGCAGATTTTGGCAAATCAAAACGAATACAATTTTTATAAATTTTACGCCCGATATTGGTGGCTGGAACTTTTTTATCATAAATATTATCCAACTCTTCCCGCCACGATTTCAAAACATCGACTTTTTCCGAAATTTTCATATCAGAACGCAAAATACCACTCAGATGGCTACAAAAAACGAACACCGTAAACACCGCTTCGCGCTGAGCCTTACCTATACCAAGCATGCACCAAAACAGCGAGGGCTGCGAGCGTTTAAGCATATCTCCGAGTGATAACATTTAAAGTCCTTTTGTTTGCGTTGTCCGTTTTCTTATCTTTATAAACTGGTACAAACTATATAAAAAAATCTTTACGCGGTCAAGCCATTCCAGATGATATTGTTTATTATTTAGCATATTGCCAATCTGAACTGCCAAAACATTAAGTCTGAGTGCCAATAAATATTTCAAACGTTTAGAATTAACTACAGTCAAAATAACCAGTGCATTATCAAGCAATCCGCGAATTTTACCAAGCCAAAACCGTCGTTTCTTTTTAATTTTATACAAAAAAGCACTATCCGATTGTACTGCCTCAATCAAAAATTGCGCCGATAGTAAAGCCGTTATCGGTAAATAGGTACTCGGGTTCTCATCATTTAAGACCATCAGCATCCGAGCCGCCGGAGATGCCAATCTGGAAACTACCTCTGTAACCTGATCCTCCGTAATTGTCCCCTTATCCGACGCCAAAAGCCGCCATGCCTGCAATGGTTCCAATAATAAATAAAGAGAAAGATTATGCTTTATAAATGCTTTTTGTAAACATGACAATAATGTACCCGTAAGCGAAAAATCTTTGAGTATGGCTTTTTCCAATAAGCGCAGCTCTTCATGTTTCAGCATCTCTGACTTATTTGCCGAGGCAAAATGCTCCTGTCCTAAACGCAAGTATCGACAATAATCATCCCATAGCAAATGATATTCTGATTTTAAAATCTTTTTGTATTCTTCAAACATTTACCAGCTCTTTCCACTTGGCGAAATCTTCCAAAGCCCGCCGACAATACGCTTCTTTTCTGTCAGCTCCCTTTATTTTATGAAACTTACCGTTTGCCGTAATTTCTCCATGAATTGTCGGGAAAATTCCGAAATTAATATTCATCGGCTGATAATCACCGGTAGCATCTTGCAAATGTGCCTGCATTGCACCGGTTGCGGTTGTTTTCGGTGGTACAACCGGAATTTTTCCGCATAACAAAGCAGCGGCATAATATCCGGCAACCATTCCGACATTTGCGCTTTCGACATAGCCTTCACAACCGCTGATTTGGCCGGCAAACATAACATTAGGCTGAGATTTAAGCCGCAAAAATTCATCCAGCAGCACCGGACTTTGTATAAATGTATTCTTATGAATGCCTCCAAACCGAGCAAATTCAGCTTTTTCAAGTCCCGGAATCATTTTAAATATTCTCTCCTGTTCCCCGTATTTTAGTTTGGTCTGAAAACCGACAATATTGCGCAGTGTATCTTCTTTATTATCTTGCCGCAATTGCACCACTGCATACGGCTTTTCTGTGCTGTGCGGATTTGTTAATCCGACAGGTTTCATCGGCCCGAACAATAGCGTATCGCGACCGCGCTCCACCATAACCTCAATCGGCAAGCATCCGTCAAAATAACGGGGCTTTTCAAAATCATGAAACGGCATTTTCTCCGCTATCGTAATTGCCTCTACAAATTGGTAATATTCATCTTTATTCATCGGGCAGTTTATATAATCATACTTATCTCCCTTGTCATAACGTGATTGATACCATGCCTTATCAAAATCAATACTCTCCTTATATACCACCGGTGCAATTGCGTCATAAAAAGATAATGATTGATGATTTATTTTTTGTAAAATTGCCACAATAAAATCCGAACTGGTCAAAGGTCCGGTTGCAATAATCGTCAGCGGCGCATCGCCATCAGGAAAATCCGTAATTTCTTTAGATACAATCTCAATATTAGGATGCGCATGCAATGCTGCGGTTATTTCTGCGGAAAAACCATTCCGATCAACCGCCAATGCTCCTCCTGCCGGCACTTTGCAATTATCGGCGCAACGCATAACAAGCGAACCGAAACGCCGCATTTCCTCATGCATCAACCCAACAGCATTATGCTCATAATCATCCGAACGCAAAGAATTCGAACAAACCAATTCTCCGCAATTGGTACTTTTATGCGCCGGAGAAAACTTATGTGGCTTCATCTCAAACAGTTTAACTTTTATACCTCGTTCCGCTGCCTGCCAAGCCGCTTCCGAACCGGCCAAACCGGCACCGATAATATGCAATATTTTATCCATATTTCATCCTTTGTTACTTCGCTTAAGGCTATATTTATTTTGCGGTATTGTAAACAATAAAATTAAATCTTTTTTAAATCAAAATGGGTATAATAAGTGTAAATGTAAAATTTGAGAGAAAAAATGAACCGTAAAACGCTGTTAGCATTGCTATTGTTAAGTATTGTCATTCCTACCGGTCCGGCTCGGAGCGAAGACAGTATTTTAGGTGTCTCCGAACCGATTTCATCGGGAGATAACACTTCTTTAAGCGACTTTATTGACAGCGGAGAAACAAAATCTCCGCCTCCGGCTACCCAAACAAAGTCCGAGCAGCCAAAAGAAGAAAACACTAAATCTTGGATAGGAGAAATGTGGGAAAAAGGTTCAAAAAAAATTATGTCCTCAGAAAAAAAAGAGACCGTACCGATCAAACGTTCCAATGCGTCGGTGTTTGATATTGCCGGCGTAATGCTGCGCATGAACGGTCAACAAGTTGACGAGGCTCTAAAAAAACGCGGATATCGCCGTATCAGCGCAAGTATGGAAATTCCGAATTTTATTCGTTGGCGCTATGAAGAAATGTGCCGCAACAAAAACGTTGTCGGCTATGAACGTCTTAATAATTGCGTTGTAAGATTATCCAAACAAAACAATTATCAATATATCGAACGGCTTTTGTACAACAATTTCTCAACCAAAGAAAGTGTCAGTGTCAATTTTACCAGCAATTTTACCGGTAATAAGGCGTATTTTATCGAATACCGCTCTGAGGCCGCCAACATAAAAGGCTCCGGCCCCAAGGCTGAGTATCTGCGCAACCTCAAAATTTTTGATTTTTGGAAAAAGATAACGCAAAAATACGGATTTCCAGATAATCAACAGCAAGTAACCTGGGGATTAGGCATAAACAAACCGGTTCTGCATGCTGAAGACGGACACTTGACTTTGCATGATCCTATGCTGTTGGAACTTGACCGTTCACGCATGGCTCGCGAAGATCAAAAATTTATGCATACTGCCATTTATACTTTTTAGGAGCAAACAATGTTATACAGCCAGACAGAATTGTCGGAAATTATCTTAACCCGCACTTGCCACGATTTAATCGGCAACATCGGAACATTGAGCAATGTTTTGGATTTTATGAGTGAAGATGGTTCAATTGATAGTGAAACCAAAGAGTTATTAAAAACAGCTTCTGTTTTGCTAAACGCGCGTCAAAAATTCTTTAGAGTTGCTTTCGGCATTGAAACTCAAACTCCAAATACCGAAGATTTGAAACAATTATGTTCTGATTATGTTGATACCGTCGGCACACGCGGACACAAAATAACAGTTGACTTTCACGGCGTATCACCACAGTTGTCCAAACTGGTATGCCTTTGTGTGATGATTGCCTCGGATTTGTTTATCAAAGGCGGGAAAATAAGCATAGACATTAATAAAAACAATATTACGGTTCATGCCGCAACCGATTTCAAATTCCGTGAATCCGAAATAGCAGCTTATCAGGCTATTTTGCGGAAAACCAAGCCCAATGATAATATTTCTCAATATGCCCAGCTCATCTATTTGCGTGAATTGTTAGAAGCAGATGTACCGATGCGTATAGAAAATTCTGCCAACGAATTCCGTCTTATCATCGGTTAATTCTAACCGGACATATACTTCTGGTATAGCAGTCGTTAACACCTCGACTGAAGTTAAGTCGTTTTTGTTTTCACTTAACAAAATGAAGACACAAAAATGTCAAAAGATTGCTTTTATACGGATAAACAAACATTGCGCAACATTGGACATTAGTTCAATATACCGTCTTTCGCCGATTTACTGAATTTTACGGTAAAAAAATACATGTAGCACCTGATGAAATTTGATTTAAAGAGCTACCTATCTTTAAGTGGCTCTGAGAATTTCTATATCTGCACCGTATGCAACAGATTGGTCATACCGGCTTTTCCTACCGGATATCCGGCCGTAACTACCAAATAATCACCTTTTTTGCCGATTTTATTCAATTTTGCAGCAGTCAATGCCGTCTCTCTGATTTTATTGAAATCCGTAAACATTTCTCCGCAAACCGTGGCCTTAACTCCCCAGACAATTCCCAAACGCTGAGCTACAATAGGCGATGCAGTTACCGATAAAATAGGTGCAGTCGGGCGTTCTCGGGCCATAGATAGTGCCGTCAGCCCCGAACTGGTATAAGTTACCACTCCGGCAATATTCGGCAAAATCTGCGACATTTCCGCAGCGGCATAGGTAATAGCATCGGCCACATCATCACAATCCGATAAATCCAGATCACGTTGCAAATGTGCATAATAAGTATCGTTGACTTCAACTTGTTTGATAATTTGATGCATCATTTCTACCGCTTCTGCCGGATAGCTGCCGGCAGCTGTTTCCGCCGATAGCATAACCGCATCTGCCCCATCAAAAACCGCCGTTGCCACATCCGAAACTTCCGCTCTGGTCGGTGTCGGATTGTTTATCATCGATTCGAGCATCTGCGTTGCCACAATAACCGGTCGAGCATATTTACGACATGCTTTTACGATTCGTTTTTGCAGCACCGGCACAGTTTGAATCGGACATTCAACTCCCAAATCACCGCGCGCTACCATAATACCGTCAGATTCCTTAATGATATCATCTAATTCATCAATAGCACTCGGTTTTTCCAACTTAGAAATAATCCATGCTTTTTTTCCGATTAACTCTCGGGCCATTCTCACATCAGAAATACTTTGTACAAATGAAAGACAAACCCAATCCACACCTTGCTCCAACGCGAATTTCAAATCATCCTTATCTTTTGGGGTAATAGCATCTATTGGCAATTTTACGTTTGGCAAGTTAACCCCCTTATGCGCTGAAAGATACCCTCCGACCTTAACCGTTGTTTGTGCCACTCTGTTTTTGTTGGAGATAACTTCCAGTTCGATGTTACCGTCATTAAGCAACAGTTTATCTCCTGCTTTCAGTACAGCAAAAATTTCTTTATGCGGAAGTGTTACTCGTGTTTCATCACCGTCTTCATTTTTCATATCAAGTGTAAATGTCTGCCCTTTTTTCAGTAAAACTTTATCATTCTTAAAAGTACCGACACGCAACTTAGGACCTTGTAAATCAGCAACAATCGTCAGATGACGATTATACTTTTCACTTAAGTCGCGCACAATTTTCAAACGCTCAGCATGTTCTTCGTGCGTACCATGACTAAAATTAAAACGAAAAGCATCTACTCCGGCTTTTACCAATTTTTCAATCATTTTTTTTGATGCGGTTGCAGGTCCGATAGTAGCTAAAATTTTGGTGTGCGTATCTATTGGCATATTATATTCCTTTTCAATAATTTTTCTTAACTATATTTTATAAAGCAAAAGTTCTTAATTTCAAGTTTTAGTTTAAGGATATAATACAATTATGTTCTGAAAAGAATTACACAACAACTAAAAAATTCGGATAATGCTGTAAACACGAAAGGGTTTTTCGACGACGTGCACACACAATAGTACACGAGGAGAAAAACCCTATGTAGTTACCCATTATACGGATTTTTATTTAAACAATCCGCCTATTCCATCAGTAACACTTTTCACACCGCCGGTAACGGCATCTGCAGCATCATTAACAACCTTACCTGCAGCACCGGTAATACCGCCTAAAAGCTCACTTAAATCTGTCTTTGCAACGACAGCGGCTGTGGTCCTCAAAATAGTTTGAAACACCATGGACAATCCATCTTCTATGGTTATTCCCTGCTTATCAGAACCGAGATTATCGATTGTAATGGTCGGCAAATCCAAACTCAATGATTGTGAAACACCCATCAAGCCTGCAGCTACCGTGGCCGTACCGTCTGCAATAACAAGTTTTTTAATCGCAATTTTGTATTCATTTGCACTATCATCCTTCGGAGTCGTCTTTTTATCCGGTTTTGCTTCCGAATTCTTTCTGATATTTGCCAGAACATCATTAGCGTTATTCTTATTAAGATTCATTAACTCATAAGCTACTTCCGGTTTTTCGATACGAATTTCATCAATCACGATAGTTTTGGTCTTAGAACCTGTTTTCTTAACTGTTTCCTCTAATACCTTTTTGATTGAATCTTTATTTAGTACCACAGAAACCTTACCCAGTTTTATAATATTATCCTGAGTATAACCTTTAGGATTCGCAACCGTAATATTGCCGATATAACCGCTACCTCCGCTCAAAGATACATTTATATCTCCGACATTAACAGAGGTACCTACAGCTTGTGTACCATATTGATGAACCAACTCACGTACTTTTGACTGCCAATCAAAATAGTTCCAGATATAATAAATTCCGGCAACAGTCAACATTGCCAAAAGTACAATCAAACCCACAATCCATTTAAATGTTTTCTTCAACCGACCGTTTTTTTTCTTCGGTTGCTCTTGCTCTTCTGCCATATTAATCTCCTTTAAAATGTTGTTACTTTAGCTATGTTATAATCACAATTTGTAAAAAAAGCATAAAATTATTAAAAAATATGTTGCAAAAAAAATTTTAATGCCTTATACAGGTACTGTTCACGATTTATGCGTGCGTAGCTCAGTTGGCTAGAGCAACTGACTCTTAATCAGTGGGTCCAGGGTTCGAATCCCTGCGCGCGTACCAATAAAGCCACCCGAAAGGGTGGTGTTTTTGTATGCGCAGTAAGGGATGAGAACACTGGAAAATGGTTTGACAAGGAGTAGAGGCAGAAGGGAGTATGCCGGTGAGCAAAGCAAACGAATAAGGAGAGTTAAGCGTGTATTCTTCCAAAATTAAAATGTTACAATTATTGCCAAGATTCATTGGCAATAGATAGAACTTACTTTCATTGATACCAACCACATCTTATCTCCTCGCAACTGCTTGATTTGGAACGATTTAATGCTTTGGTTATGTAGCTTATCCTTTTGCCTGCAGACAAATGCTTACTTATTATATCACGTTCACGTTTTGTGATGTGTTCGTAACGATTTTTCCTGTTTTTTAATATTTCTTGTGTATATAATTCTTTCATCGTGTGGTCCTTTTTTTATTCAATTACCGACTACACAATTCTTTTTTTTTGTTTGCTACTTTTTTTATTTCACATTAATTGTTCGGCTTCTGTTTTTAATTTACAAACCACCTCAAGCGGATTTTTTTGTTTGACTCTGATACATTTTTTCTTTAAGGTGACGGTTAGAAAATCTATAATTATAACAAATGTATCATTAATATTATACTTATGGAAAGGGAACAAATTATTGCGTTACTGAAACGCGTGCAAAATGTTTGTCCGCCGGAATGTAAGGTAGAAATCGTGCCTACCAAGCAAAAAGAAATCTATCTTATTATTGTACAATTTCCGTCAGCGGAAATCAACGGAAATGTGTGTGTTAAAAACGAAAAACTCAGGGCTGTGATGGCAAAGAACCCTGCTCTGAAATCTGCTTATTTGTGGGAAAAACAAAAGATTCATAATTTGCATTATGAAATTATGTTGCCCACGCTTAATGATGATATCCGCTTCCGGACTATCTATTGTTGTGGCAGTAAATTTGTATTTTATGCGCATACTTTCGGATTTTTTGAAGGACATGCCAATATATTTGATTATGTCGGTATCAGAGAAAATGATGAAGATATGTATACGTATGTTGGCTCCTGTCGCAATACTGATTTGCTGATCGGATATATGGTGTCTACGTTTGAAAAGTTATAACTTTAGAATTTAACCAAAGTATGATGGCTATCGTATATTTAATCCTCTTTTTAGTCCTCGCAGTCGGCGGTGGTTCCCTCTTGGGTGCTTATATTGATTGGTTGAGCGAAAAAAGAGCCGATGCCGAAATCAAAAAACACGACTCGGAAGTTGCACAAAAATGCGCGAAAAAAAATTAATAACTCTAGAAACTCTGATTCTTATGAAGAAAAATGAACAAATGCTACAAAACGGCCACATAAATAAGGTCTGTGCGGCTACTAAAATCAATGTAACGGATTTCTCTACCGATCTGAAAGATTGTGATTTAAGCGATCATGATTTTGGGATGATAGGTTCTGTGTTGGATAACTTGTAAACTTAAACGCATATGATTACTGATAGAAGAAAAGCCTTATTGCATCTGGCTCATCTACAGCAAGGCGATTGGGCGGACGCTCAAGCACAAATTGCTCCCGAGCTGTTGCAACAGTTTTATGTGTTGGGTTTTATCCGTCACGAAGAAGATAAATGGCAAATAACCGCTATAGGAATTAAACAGTCGCTGTTCTATCGCGACCCTACTCCCGAGGAAGCAGAACAAGGTCGCCAAATGTATAAATTAGATTTGCGTTAAACGTCTTGGTCTATGGATAAAATTGGTGTAACTGAGGTTCGGAAGATCCTGCTGGAAGTACTTAGTGAATATACCGGACTTTGTGAATGTATTGCAAGTATGCAAAGTATGCCCGATGAGAAGCTGCTGAAAACAAATCTCTGCAATGAGTTCGGTATGGACTCGTTGGATTTTAAGGATATGTTTGATGAACTTTATAATCAATACGGTATAGTCGTTGATGTGCATAATCCTCTGATGGAATACCCCTTTGACAAAGAGCAGACTGTGGAGAATTTCATCGAGACGGTCAACTATCATTTAAGTATTAATACGTAAGTGCTTATGACTAAGAAAAAGAAAAAAGTTGAAGAAGTTCCCGAGCATATCCGAAGCATTAAGGAAATCTACAATCGGTATCAGCGAAACTACACTATTATAGTGTTGCTCGGACTTGCAGCGGTAATTGCCGTTTGGTATTTCACCTGCCATTTTTATGGCATTACCATATTGGCTTTTGGTCTGTGGAGTTGGTTTGCATATGAGAAAGGCGCATCTGAAGAATGCATTGATGAATATGAGTTTGTCTATCCTCAAGACGGCTTTCGCCGTATGGTCAAAAGCTGGCCGTGGTTCATCGGTTTGGACCTCATCGCTTTCTTTTTTTGTGATGCATATATGCCATGGCTGTTTTGATTACAATGTATAAACTTTAAAAAAATCCGCTTTAGGCTAACCACCTTAAGCGGATTTTTTATTGTTCGTCTCGGAAAGCTTTATTCAAAACGATGCGGCATTTCCGATTCTTTTTGCATTTGTTTGACAAAGTCGGCGAGCGACATGGTTTCTTGCTTTTCGCTGCCCAAGCGACGAATTGTCACGCTGCGATTTTCTTTTTCTTTGGCGCCGACAACTACGATTACCGGTACTTTAGCCAGAGAGTGTTCGCGCACTTTGTAATTGATTTTTTCGTTGCGCAGATCGGATTGTGCCTTAATTCCCACCTTATCCAATTCAGCCACAATTTCCTCTGCGTAATCGTCAAATTCGCTGACAATCGGAGCAACCACAACCGGCAGCGGTGACAGCCACAGCGGCAATTTTCCGGCGTGCTGCTCAATCAATATACCCAAGAAACGTTCGATTGAACCGAACAAGGCACGGTGCAACATCACCGGACGATGCTTTTCGCCGTCTTCGCCGATATAGGAAATGTCAAAGCGCTCCGGCAAGTTCATATCTACCTGAATTGTACCGCACTGCCATTCACGACCGATAGCATCTTTCAAGATAAATTCCAGTTTCGGACCATAGAAGGCGCCTTCGCCCGGATTTATTTCATAAGCATAACCGTGTTTCTCGAGCGCATGTGCCAACGAGTTTTCGCACAAATCCCAAATTTCGTCGCTTCCGATACGATAAATGCTGTCCGGACGAGTTGAAAGGTAAATCTTCACATTGTCGAAACCGAAATCTTTGTAAATATCAAAAATCAGCTTCATAGTATTGATGCATTCTTCTTCCATTTGCTCCGGAGTACAGAAAATATGAGCATCATCTTGAGTAAATTCGCGTACACGCATCAAGCCCATCAAAGCGCCGGAAGCTTCGTATCGGTTAACCTTACCGAATTCGGCCATACGAAGCGGCAGGTCGCGATAAGACTTAACACCCTGTTTATAAACAAGCAATCCGCCAGGGCAGTTCATCGGTTTGACGCAGAACATACTGCCGTCTTCCATTTCGCCGGAATAGTTGTGTGCGCCGTATTTATCCCAGTGACCGGAAGTTTCCCACAAAACACGATTCATTACGCGCGGCGTTTCAATTTCAATATAGCCGTTATGCTCTTGACGGTTACGCATATATTCAATCAATTTGCGATATACGCGGAAGCCTTTATCATGCCAGAACACAGCGCCCGGAGCATATTCAGGTTCAAAGTGGAACAAATCCATTTCTTTGCCGAGTTTGCGATGGTCACGTTTCGCAGCTTCCTCCATCATTGTGATGTAGGCATCCAAGTCCTTTTTGTTGGCCCAAGCGGTAGCATATAAGCGTTGCAACATTTCGTTATTAGAATCACCACGCCAATAAGCACCGGCAACCTTCATCAGTTTGAAAGCATCGCCGATTTTGGCCGTTGACGGAACGTGCGGACCGCGGCACAAATCGGTATAATTGCCTTGACGATAAAGGGTTATGATTTCATCTTCAGGTAAATCTTTGATAATTTCAACTTTATAATGTTCACCTTTATCCTTAAAGAACTTAATTGCATCGGCACGCGGCATTACAATACGCTCGATTTTTTCGTCGCGTTTGACAATTTCGTGCATTTTTGCCTCAATTTTTTCAAAATCCTCGGTGGTAAACGGTTCTTTGCGGGAAAAGTCGTAATAGAAGCCGTTTTCAATAGCCGGACCGATGGTAACCTGTGTATCAGGCCAGATTTCTTGTACGGCTTCTGCCATAACGTGAGCGCAAGAGTGTCTTAAAATGTGTAAACCGTCCTTATCTTTGGCGGTGATAATAGTGAGTGTAGAATCGGTAGTTATAGGGGTGCTTAAATCTTGTAATTTGTCGTCAATTTTGACAGCCAACGCAGCTTTGGCTAAGCCGGAGCTGATTTTTTGTGCTACTTCTAAGCCGGAAATACCGTCTTTTTCTTCTAATATACTGCCATCAGGCAACTTAATTTTAACCATTGTTTTCTACCTTTTCACTATTAAAAATTCTACTTTTGGTTCATGATTTCTTCATAAACCTTGATTGTTTTATCACACATAATTTGTTTTGTAAAATGTTCTTTTACATTTTTTATCGCCGCCGCACCGATTTTTTCTCGTTCAGCTGTAGACAGAGATAATCCCCATTTTAGGGCTTTTGCTAAATCATCAGCATCACCGCTGGCAAATAATTTTCCGGTAACACCGTCTATGACTGTTTCTTTTGAACCACCGATATCAGAAGCAATCACAATGCGCCCCATGGCTTGTCCCTCAATGGCGATGCGACCGAAAGCTTCCGGCTCGATGGAAGTAGATAATATAATATCCGATGATAGCATTGCCGCCGGTACATCTGATACATGGCGAATAAAGGCAAAACGATTGGACATATCATATTTTTCTATCATATCGTGCAATTCTTCGGTATATTTCACACGCCCTTGATCATCACCGATTAACAAGCAGAAAAAATCTTCGTTTTTGATTTTGTTTAGGGCTTCAATTAATAATTTCTGCCCTTTCCAGTTAGTCAGCCGACCGATAAGGGTTATCAGCGGTTTATCTTCCGGGATATGGTTTTCTTCCAAAAATTTAATTACTCGTTCGGCAGAAATATTTTCCACGTCAAAGTTTTCCATATTTACACAACGGGAAATCAGGCGGATTTTGTTTTCATCGGTTCCGTAGTTTTTAATAATGTGCTCTTTGATATGATTGGAAATGGCAATAACGCATTCGCCGTAAGTCATAATGCGGTTATAAAATTTTTTGATGCCGTGCGGACCTAAACCGTAGGTGCCGTGAAATGTGGTTATAAAATGCACACCGCATTTTTTTGCCGCCCAATAGGCACTCCAAGCCGGTGCGCGTGAACGGGCGTGCACAATGGTGACACCGTTTTCTTTGATGATTTTTTCCAGTTTTTTGGCGTTTAGCCACAATTTAAAAATATTTTTGGTTTTGAGCGGCAGGGTAAAGTGTTTAACTTTTAAGTGCTCCAGTTGCGGTAGCATCCGTCCGCCGGCGGAAGCAACATAATTTTCAATCCCGCGTTTTTGCAGCTCGGAAGCAATTTCAATAGTTCCGAGTTCGACTCCTCCCTGATTGAGCTCGGGCAGCACTTGTAAAATTACCGGTTTGTTATTTTCTTTTGGCGCCATATTTTCCTCTATTCCTATTACGAATCGATGGCATTTTAACAATATCGGGGAATTTTTCAAAGTATTACGGTGGTTTATGCACATTATATACAAAAGAAAAAGCGCCTGTGCTATTAACACAAACGCTTTTCCTTATTTTTTCTTGTTCTAGTCTTCGGTATCATCCTCCAGCTCCCAAAAGTCGGTTATCATCTTTTTAACCTCCGGATAGAAGTTCGTTATGTACAAGATGATGCCACTTCCAAGAAGGAAGATAAGAATCGACCACAAACCCATGGTCGATACCGTCAGTATAAGGCCTGCGGCATAGAAAATACCGCGCCAGAGATCCTTATCCTGAGCAGCAGCTATCACAGATAAAATGACTGCAGATACTGCCACCCAGAACTCGACTCTCTCATCTGCGAGAAAAACTTTATTAGATGTTCCCGCCATTGCTAGCGTCATTACAACGCATAACAAGATAAAATAAATTTTTTTCATCATATCTATTTTTTGGGATTTGACATTCTCGGAGTTATTTTGCACTGAATGTCGTCCCTTCAAAATGAAAAGATGAACAACATAATTATATGCAAATAACTTAAAAACATTATCAGTATAGCTGTTTTGACAAAAATGTCAATGCAAAATTTTAGGATTAATTTAAGAAATGTGTCGTTTTTCCCGTCATACTGAACCGATAGGCGAAGTATCCATCAACGCTGCAGGCGTTGTTTCGTTCTGTCAGAACGAAATGGATTCTTCACACGACACTAAAGTGTCTATTCAGAATGACGGCAAATCAAGATGTTATGTTACATGAAAAATATCACTTTTCTTTAATGGAATAATATTTTTAAATTATACATACCTAAACGGATGTTTTTTGTATTTACATTTACTTTTTTTTGCCGCATGATAGGGATATATATAAGAAAAGGAGTTTTGCCGTGAAAAAAATATTTGCGATAATGATTTGTCTGGGATTAAGCGGATGCTATGTTCCGGCCGACTATTATTATGAAGATTCGTATGTGGTTTCCGACGGATACACTCCGGCATATTCAACAACGTATGTTTCAAGCGCTCCGACAGTAGTATACGAGCAACCGGCAGTGATTTATTATGACAGTCCGGTTTATCCGCGGTATCATCATTATCCCCCGCGTCCGCACCATTATAGTCCGCCACGCCACCATCGTCCGACACCGCATCACGGCGGAGGTCATCACGGCGGTGGGCATAGCGGCGGAGGTCCTCACGGCGGTGGGCATTCCGCACCTTCGCACGGGCATCATCACAAAAAATAATATTTGTCTATTTTATGCTTGACAAAATGAGATATATAAAGTAAGTTAAGGATAACACCATACAATTTATATATTATGGAGAAGTTGTCTTTTAATGATTGCACTATTGCTACAGGTAACAGTGTGATTTCTTCACGGCAGGCTGCAAAGCAGGCTTTGTCGAAGAAGGGAGTTAAGGGCGCAATCAGCTTGTGCCGTGTGATTAACGAAGCCGGTCGGGATATCCCCTGCTGGGTGTGCAAAAACGCCGATAAGGTTGTGTATATTATGCCGATTATGCGTAAGGAAAATGCACTTCCGTCCGGACATCGCTATGGTATAGAGCGGATGACCGGTAATGAGTTGTTCGGGTATGGCGATACTTTTTTCCGTACCTATATCACTCGGCATGGCGAAATCGGAATTCGCGCAATGCTGATTTTTTCTGAAGAAAGTTTGGTTCGTGCTGCTTGCCAATCTAAGGGATACAACGTTGTAACGGTTACTCCGGTGCGAGTGCTTGATGCCCAGACACGCAAATATCTAACGGCTGCATGGTGCGTCAGATGTATGGACTGCAGTACGGATTTTGCGATTACGTTCATGGATTTGCGTGAGGGGTTGCGACTGGACGGTTTTAATCTGCTGGATGATGCCGTTTATGAGAACATTCGCGAAGGACAGGGATTCACAAGTTTTGGCACTTTTTATAAGGCGCAAAAAAATGATGCCGGCGAATGGTATTTGCTTAAAAGCAATATGCAATTCAGGCGTAACAATAATCTGCTTTAATTAAAAGAGAAGCAATTGCTTCTCTTTTTTTTATTGACAAAATCAATTTCAATTGTTACACTGTGCTTAACAAAAAATTTTTATATTATGCATTATGGAATTGGATTTATTTAAGGCCTCGCATCAGGCTGATGTGTTTTGCAGAATATATTGCAAAGCACAGGCAGATTTGCATTTGAAGTGTGATAATGCCGTGTTAGTGAAATTGAAAACAGAGAAAAATCGAACGTACATTGTATGGATGGATCCCAATGAGCTGAAGAAAGGAGTGCTGTCGATCGTACGAGCATTTTATGAGAACCAAACTGAGTATGATAATGATATCGGCAAGGTTTACGCTATGGAAACGATTAAGATTGACAGTGATGTATTTTGCTATAACGGAGAGGTCTATTATCTATATGGTGCTATGAACGGAAATTACTGTATCAGAAAGTTGATGGCTTACGGTTCGCAAAAAGTGGTAGAACAAGTTGAGCGGCAAACATACGAAGGAAAGGAAATTGAAAATATTTTCTTATCCAATTTCTATTTGTTGGACGGTTCAAAAAAGAATTATGCACTGACTTGTTGGGGTATCTCATACGATGGTGAGTGCAACTATCTGCCGGTGTTTGCCGAAGATAAGCATTACGTTGAAGGTTATTCTCTGTCAGCGTTTGTTCGTGAGGAAGTTCGTGTAGGTGATATCTTCAAGAACAATGGCTATTATTACAAACTGCAGCAAGATGAGGACGGAAAGCTTTGGCTTGATTGCAGTAAGATGGTGTTTACACTGAATAAGCCAAGCAGAGACGAAAAGCTGTCTGAGTTTAGTTCTGCACAAGTCATTATCGCAAATTTCAAAAAATGATGAACATGGAAAAAGAACAGAGTGTATTACCGCTCAGAAAAAAAGAGTGGATACCGACACCGCTTCCGGTTGTATATCTCGGCGCAAGGGGAGAAATGGTGAGATTGCCTTTCATTGACACGACTAAACTCCACAATGTGTTCGGAGTGGCGGTGGAAAATGTGTGTTATTGTGCAATGGTAATGCGTAACAGCTGTGAACCGGCATCAATTTACAACCACGGTTTCATCGGTGTTAAAACAAAGCTGAAGGCAATGCGCGAAAAGTATTATCCCTCTGCAAAAAATACGGTTGGCCGCATTTTTACGGCAGAAAGCGTTTATGCCCGATATTTTGAGGTGCCGACGCTTGACATTTTGCAAAAAGCATATATGCAAAGAAAAGCATTTGATGCTACGCTGCGGATATTGCAAGAAAACGGCATTGATGTCGATTTGTGGGCGGACGGAGATTTTATTTGCCAGAACAGTAATTCCCCGTCGATAAGGTTCGATAATGTTGTCGATTTCGGCACCGGCATTGTAAAGGAATATGTCGCTCCCGAACAGAATAACGGCAAGATTATGCAGGCAAGATCTGCCGCGCTTATCAATGACTACGATCCGCCATATCCCGTCGTTAACGGAGTCTTCAATTGGAAGATTTGGTGTAACGAATGCGAGACTGTATTTAATCGGAAATAAAAAAAATCTCTCTGTTTGAGTACAGAGAGATTTTTTTTATTGTAAGGTCTAATTAAAAAAAGTGTTGTTTTTTTTACGTCATACTGTGGCAAAGCCGAAGTATCCGGCAACGCTTCAGGCGTTGTTTCGCCCTTAAGACGAAATGAATTCTTCGCACGATACTAAAGTGTCTGCTCAAAATAACGATGAATCAAGAGGTTATACTTTATTGAAAAACAACACTTTTCTTTAATAGAGCGTATTGTATAAGCGAATCTGTAATTCTGTTGTTTACTTTTTGATTTTTTTACCTATAATGAGCGCAAACATACGAGAATTGTGGAATGATAAAAAAACTGTTTGCAAAATTTTTGAATATCAACTTTGTACACGACTACAGTCAGATGTGGCCGTATATCCAGCCGTATTGGGGCAGGGCACTGACTGCGGTTTTGATTACCATTCCGGTAGGTGCACTCGACGCGGTTATTGCTTGGGCTCTAAAGCCATATATGGATGTGATGATGATTGAAAAAAACACCAACACATTGTGGATACCTTTGGTAATTATAGGTTTCAGCGCTATACAGGGAATCCTTACTTTCAGTGCGATGTATCTCAATACGTGGGTGGGACGGCGGATTGCCAGTGATGTTAAAGTAAGTTTGTTTGAAAAATTGATGAAATTTGATGCCGGATATTTCGATACAAACACTTCGGGAAATATCATTATGCGCTTTAACAGTGATGTTGAAGCAGCCTGCAGCGGTTTGCTCGATAATTTGAAACAATTTTGCACACGTTTTTTCTCATCGATATCGCTGATTGCGGTTTTGTTTTATAATTCGTGGCAATTGGCACTGATTGCAATTGTTATTTTGTTTGGAGCATTGTTTCCGTTGACCGGTGTTCGTAAGCGTATCAAAGATATTAATAAGCAAACGGTGTATACAAATGCGGAAGTGGTTACTCACTATAATGAAGCTTTTGGCGGCAATAGGGTGATAGGCTCATATAATTTGTACGATTACGAAAACGCCAGATTTGATGACGCATTGAGACGTGTTTTTAAGTTGGATATGAAAATGGTGCAGAGAACAGGAATGCTTTCGCCTTTGATGCACTTTATTGTTTCACTCGGTATTGCGTTAGTAATATGGACCGGAAGCTATTTGATTTTATCTCAGCAAATCACAGCCGGTAACTTCGTGTCATTTATTGCTGCGCTTATTTTGCTTTATAACCCGATTAAGGGAATCGGTAACAGTTTCAATAATGTGCAAATTGCGCTGATGGCAATGGAGCGGGTCTTTGAGCTGATGAAATCTCAAACAGCCGTACACGATGCAGAAAATGCAATTGAGCTGAAGGAAATTAAGCAAATAGAATATAAAAATGTATATTTTGAATATCTGAAAAACAAGCCGGTGTTGCAAAATATAAATTTGAGCATTAAACAGGGTGAAACTGTGGCATTGGTCGGTAATTCCGGCGGCGGAAAGTCCACTTTTGCCAGTTTGTTGCCGCGTTTTTATGATGTTACTTCCGGTGCGGTAATGATTAACGGATGCGATATTAGAGAATATACGTTGGAATCATTGCGAAATAAAATTTCGGTGGTTTTTCAAGATAATTTTTTATTTTCGGGAACACTGCGCAGTAATATTTTGCTAGGTAATGAAAATGCTACGGAAGATGAACTGCAGCGAGCGGTGGAAATGGCATATTTGAATGATTTTGTGCCGAAACTGCCGAAAGGTTTGGATACGGATATAGGTGAACGCGGAGTTCTGCTTTCTGGCGGGCAGAAGCAACGGATT
>JAFSWL010000023.1 GCA_017444525.1 Alphaproteobacteria bacterium | reverse complement strand
GGATACTATGTAGACACGGCAGGAAAGAACGAAAAAAAGATATCTGAATACATAAGAAATCAGTTAAAGGAGGATGCGGAAGCTAGTCAGATGACATTCGATTTAGACCCGTTTACGGGTAGCAAGTGATAATCGCCCGGTCAGACTGTCGAACGCCCTTTAGGCGTCATGGCTGGTAATGTGAGCCTTATAGGCGTCTAATAAGAACCGCCGGCTAAGCCGGCGGGTCCCTTTTTAGATGCATAAGCCGGCAATAATTTGATTTAATAAGACAAAACCTTGTTTTGTTGCGCGCAAATAGTCAGATGTTTCTTCCAGCAATCCGGCTTCGCTGAATAGTTTTAGCTTTTCTTGGTTGATATAATCGGCAATTTCCATACCGCAGATTTGCTTAAATTCCGCCTTATTGATACCCTGCACCAATCTTAAACCCATAATAATCAGTTCTTCAGCCCGTTGTTCAGGCGTCAGTTCTTCATCAATAAACGGGTAAACCGTTGCGATATGTTTGTTGTTTATTTTCAGACGACCATGTGCCGATTTACCAATGCCTATATATTCGCCGCCTTGCCAATAATTAAGATTGTGCCGCGATGCGAATTGCGGTACGGCGTAATTGGATACTTCATACTGAGGGTAGTTTTCTGCGGCTAAAAAATCTCCGCTGAATTTATACATTTCTAAAGCTTTATCATCTGAAAGAGGTTTGATGTTTTTGCGGGCAAATACTGTATTTTCTTCAATTGTCAGTTGATAAAGCGATAAATGCCTTAAACCATAAGAAGTGATTTCTTTCAGCTCATTCTGCCACTGCGCTAATTTTTGTTCGGGACGTGCATAAATTAAATCAGCCGAGTGATTGTCAAAAGTTTTAACAATTTTTTCCAAACATTGCCGTGCATCAGCAGTGTTATGAGTACGACCCAGAAAATGTAAATCGGTATCATTCAGAGCTTGGACACCAAGAGATAAACGGTTGATACCTGCTTGTTTCAAATCGGAAAATAATGTGGCAGAATCAGTGTTTGGATTAGCTTCGAGACTTATTTCCGAATCTGGGCACAGAGGCCATAGTTTGCAAATCGTATTGAGAATTTTTTCAATATTGTGCGGTAAAATCAATGATGGAGTACCTCCACCGAAAAAAACGGACTTTACACACCTATCAGGAAGTAATTCATGATAACGGTATAATGAAATTATATATTCGTTAATTATGTCGTCTTGATTGACATTTATATACAATTCTTTATAAAAATCACAATAAGGGCATTTACTTTTGCAAAAAGGCCAATGGATATAAACCGCAATGTCGTTATTGTCATGCATTATTTTTACCTTTCTTTTTATTCTTTGCTTGTATAGAGCATAACCTTTTTAAGATACAGGTCAATCGGTAAAATTCATTTTTTTTAAAAAAAGTACTTGAAAATATATAAAAAGTGGATAACATAGCAACGAAAAGTTAAATATAAGGAGATTATCATGTCTAATGAAAACAGAATGAATTACGGTCTGGTCTTTTTGGTTGCTGTCGTTGCAGCTGTCCTCGGATCTTTAGTTACTTATAAAGTCGTTTGTGCTAATAAAGCGTCTTTTGCCGTTGTTGATTTGCAACGTGTTGTTTTATCTTCCAAAGAAATAGCAGCGTTGGGCAATAATCGTCAGCAACAGCTGCAGGAATTGCGCAAAATGGCTGATGATGCAAATGCAAAAATCAATGCCGAGAAAAATGAAAATGCCAAAAAGGAATTATCTCAGAAATTCTTCAGCGAAATCAATGCCAGAAAAGAAGTGTTTGATAGAGAACATACTTCAGGTTTACAGGCTGCTGAGCAGAATTTAAACACCATAATCAATGATATTGCCAAAGCCGAAGGTTTAACGGTGGTTTTAAATAAGTCTACCGTTGTAAACGGCGGTAAGGATATTACCAATGCTGTAGTAGATGCGGTAAAATAAACAGATTAACAGCAATCTGATAAAGTAGCCCCGACAAATTGTCGGGGTTATTTGTTTGTGTAGTAAACCACTCTGAGTAAGCTTCACTTTCTGGAAGACAGTTTACTAAGCCGACAAATCTCTTTTTTTCCATGTGTCAATCTTGAAAAAAAATTAATGATAATTACGATAAAATATATGTTATGGGTAGTAAACAGTTTTATTTACGGATTTTTTACGGCTATATATTTGCTGTTCAATCAGCATTTTAAAATTAACGGATATGTTTTGGGAATATGGCGCGGTTTCGGTATTTGTATGGTATTTTTACCGTGTATTTTGCTTTATCCCGTACCTCATGAGGCAAAATATTGGATGCTGCTGGTTGCTCAGGGACTTTGCATAGGCATTTATGATTCACATATATTTTTTGCATCTCTAAAATTCGGAGCCGGCCCGACATCACGTTTTATGGCGGTAACGGTTCTTTTGACGACTTTTGGCTGGTGGATGCTGACTCCAAATAAATTTATGGAATTGATGCAACAAGGTAATCTGTTAATTACGTTGATATTGATATTATCTGGTTTTTGCTATTGCTATTGGCAGATGTTGGATAGTTATGTTTCGAGGGCTGCGGCCATATATACTTTGCCTGCTGTTTTTTCTTTGGCAGCCATGAGTATAATAACTAAATATATTGCTGTTCAGGCGCATTCGTTGGGGCAGGGACTTACGTATTATTTAACGGTATCTACATTTGTCAGCGGATTATACAATCTTTTTTGGTATCGGTGTACCGTGAAAAATTTTTCACGAAAAGATGTTAAGCTGATTGTATCACCAAAAATGCAACGTATCGGTGGTTTGCTGATTGCCTTCAGTTCGGTGTTGATTATCGCTAAAACAATGGCTTTACGAATTGCCCCAAATCCTGGGTATGTTACGGCATTGTTGCTGACTTCTCCGATTTTTGTGTATCTATTGAACAGAAATTATAAAATTGCCGATACCGTATCCTTAAAAGCAGGGTTTGCTATGATATTTTTTTTGGCACTGTTGGTTGTAACTATCAATGGCGGTGTTACCGAATAAAACAAATAATATCTGTGGACAAATTAAATTATCTCTTGCCGGTTTTGTATAATTTTTTTACCCTAGGTATCATATAGTGTATAGAGAAAGGAAAAGATAATGAGAAAAATTTTATCTGCAGCATTGGTTTTGTTCTTGGGCGGTTGTTGTTGCCGCGGTTCTTTGTTTGATGGACCGGAATGCAATCGGCACCGAGAGGTGTTGGTTCCGGCACAGCAGCCTTGTGTAGCTCAAGTAGTGCAGCCGATTGCAGCAAGACATGTATATGCGGCCGGAGTTATTTATTTTGCGGACGGTTCTGACTATTTAAATCCGGCAGAAATTGCTCAACTTGGGCGGATTGCACAGATAGCGCGTTCCAATAATGCAATTGTGAAAATCGCCGGACATGCGTCGCATAAAGTTAATATTCACGCTTTGAACAGAAAAGATGCAATCAATAGGGATATATCCTCCCGCAGAGTGTTGAAGGTGGCTAACACTTTGGCTGGTATGGGCGTTAATCCACAGATGATGACGGGGGCAGCTTATTCTGATTATCAGCCGGTAGCAATTGAAACAGATGCCAGAGGTGAGGCTTTAAATCGCCGAGTTGAAATCTTTATGGAGTATTAATTGCAATTTAATCAGAACGCCGCGAGATTGTTACTTGCGGCGTTTTATGGTTCGAACGTAACACTACCTGCGTGAGCAGGTAGATGTAGACAATCCTAAATCTTCGCGCTATACTGCGGTTATGGAAGAAGTAAAGTATAGCAAACAAAGCAATTGCGTGTATCACTGCCACTATCATATAG